>NZ_JBWBWM010000012.1:0-226710 GCF_056174665.1 Bradyrhizobium sp. WYCCWR15520 | reverse complement strand
CAAGGAGAAAATGGTCGTTCGCATTGCCCTTGCCCGCAAGCTCCTCGTCAGGCTCAACGCAAAAGCTCGCGACGCGCGAACCGCGTATGCCAATGCAACTTGACAAACCAGATAGTCGCTCACCCGGATCACATCTGTCGATGTGATCCGACCTCTCCCCGCAAGCGGGGCGAGGTAAGAAAAAAACTACCGCCGCGTCTCGCGACAGCCGGCGGCTTCGGCCTCCTCAACCGAGCAGAACCAGCGCGTGCCCTTTGAAATCTTCATCTCGATCTTCGCATACCAGCGGCTGGTCGGCTGATGATAGATACATTCGCCGGAGCGGTTGACGTTGCCCTTGATGGTGCAGTCCGGCGATGGCGCGACCGGGCCGGATGCCGATGCCAGCAGGACCGCCCTGGCATTTTCCGGCGGTGTGACGGCGCCGAGAATGGTGGTCTTCTTGTTGCGGATGCGCCAATCCCACGGCGCGATGAACGCGCCTTGCCACATCCCGACCTTGGCTTCGCGCGCGGCCTTTTCGTCCGCCTCGTAATCGCGCGAGATCCGCGTCAGCGCCAGCGCCCAGCCGTTCGACACCAGCCATTTCTGGATGTCCTCGCCGTCCGCCTGGCAGCGCGCCACGATGCGGCCGCGGCGATCGACCGCGCCCCTGGTCTGGCAGGTCCAGCTCTTGTTGCCGAAGTGTTTTGTCAGCTCGTCGCGCGCGGCGGCGCCGCAGGTCCAGCGCTCGGCCTTGGTATTGAGGCAGAGCTGATCGACGGCCGGCGCGTCGATGCCGCCGAGACGGATGCGGTGGTTGCCGATCTGGAGCTGATCGCCTTCACGGATTTTCGGAACGCCGGTGATGTCGGCCGCGTGGGAGACGGCAGGGAGCGAGAGCAGCACGATGGCAGCAAGCAACGTCCGTAGTTTCATCGGCAATCCCGGCAAAGCAATGATGCGGATTGTGCGGACAATGGGGCCAGCTTGCCAGTGCAGGGACGTCGCATCGCTTTCAACTTCCCGTCATCGGAATCGTAGGGTGGGTTAGCGGAGCGTAACCCACCGAAACTTGCACCGCGCCTGAGGTGGTGGGCTACGGCTTCGCCTAACCCACCCTACGACTACGACTTCTTCGCCATCGCCCTTTTCGCCAGCGCCAGGCCCATCAGCACGAACGCTGACGTCACTTCCGGGCCGCCGACCAGGATCCGCGTCGGCGTCTTCATCTTGTTCCATTCATAGGCGCGGTACGGCCCATGTCGGCCGCCTTCGCCGAACTGGGCAACGATGCAGTTGAGCGCCGGCGCAAACGTCGAGACGTCGGCGCCGAGATGCGCCAGCGCCATCAGCGCCAGCGCGGCGTCGAACGGGTTCATCTCGCGCGCGATCAGCTCAGTCTCGACATAGTCGAGCACCTTGCCCCGGATAAATTCGAACGCGCCGTTCGGATCGATCGCCCGCCGCGCGGCCTCGGGCAATGCCATGAACGCGGCATGGCAGCGGCCGAAATAGGCGGAGTACAATTCCGGCAGGTAATAGATGTGCGAGCGCGGCTCGGCGAAGGCGCCGCTTTCGGCGAGCCGCCGCTGGAAGCCGAGGATGCGATGCACGGTCTCCAGCCGCTGCGGCGTCTCCAGGATCTTCCAGCGCTTGAGATTGCGAAAAGAGACTTCGAGAATGTCGAGATTGAGCGTGGGATCGAGGTCGTTGCCGTAGGGGCGCTCGCCCTTGATATTGTCGATCCAGGTGACGACGCCGCCCTCGTAATCGATATTGTCGTTGAGGGGCACGGTGACGCGCGGCTCGTTGGCGCCCTCGCGCACCTGGTAGCCGCGGTAGAAGTCCAGGAGCGGCTGGTCGAGGATCGGATCGGTCGAGCCGGCCTGCGTCGCTGCCGAGAACGAGCACGCGGTAGTGTCGCAATCCGGCACGTAGATGCCGAAGCCCAAGTCCTGCTTGATCTGGGCGAAGAAGCGCGAGAAGCGCGGATGCGGCAATGGCGCCAGCGCGGTGATCACCCGCACCGTCGAGCCGTCATGCGAGGGCACTTCCTCGGCCGAGGTCTTCAGGCAGAAATCCACCATCTCGTCGATGGCGCGCTTTGAGGCCGCGGTCTCTTCCGCCGACGCCAGCCCGGTCTCGAGGTAGCTCAGCAGCGCTTCGGTGAAGAAGGCGTCATAATAGGCCGAGCGATGGCGGATCTGCACCGGTTCCCACATCGGCTCGGCGATCCCCCTCCAGGGCGGGTTGATCAGCGCGCGCGCCGGCGAATGCGCGATGAAGATGCGGGCGAGGCTGAACAGCAGCGTCGAGTTCTTGTAGCCGCGCGAATTCAACCCCGTCAGCGCCATCAGCATTTCGCGCCCGCCCATGTCAGGGTCGCCGATCAGGTTGAAGGCGGCATAGGTCGGGATGAAGCCGTTCTTGGCGAACGAGCGCAGCAAATGCGCGCCGCAGCGGCGGATCACCCGGTCGATCTCGCCGGCGTCGGGCATCTGCGCCGGCGCCTTCAGGTGGGGCGGGGACGGGTGGCGGACGTCGATGTCGGCCATCAGCTCGGCGATCGGCTGCCCAACCGCGGCCCAGTCCGGCTCGGCATCGTCGCGGGCCCGGACCAGCGCCTCGCGCAGCGCGCCGAGCCGTTTTTCGTCCCGCAAGGCCGGATGCCCGGTCCGCCGTAGCAGCGGCCGCAGCGCCGGGTTGCCGAGCGCGGTACGATAGAACTTCCCCAGATGCGGGTCGCCGCCGCGGTATTTCAGCAGCACGGGATCGCAGACGTCGTAGAGCGACGGGCCGTCTTTCCGCGCGGTCAGCGCCCGAAATGCGGCGCCGGCGATGGTGTGAAAACCCATGCAGTTTCTTTCCGCCGGAACGGTGAAGGGAGGGCCGCGTTGAGCATGGCAAATAGCTTAACGCGGCCACCGCCGGCCGGATCGGGCCTGCAAGCCCTTGAAAACTATACAAATCCGCAGAAAACACAAACGGTGATGTAGGTCACATAGGAAATCTTAACCTTTATCCATAGTCTGTCGCGGGCGGCTCCATGCATCAAATGAGGTTGTTCGGGAGGGGCTGACAGGCTAAAAGCCGGGTTGTTGCGGTGCCGCAAATTGAGCGCAATTGGACGGCACACACCTTGCAACCCCTTCAAACCTGAATGCTGCTCACGCGACTAACTGGCGCGTCTTGCTTGGCGCCTTCAGACAGAAACTTGGGAATGGTAACGCGATGAACCTCGGTCAGCTCCACATTTCCCGCCGCAGCGTCACCATTGCCGTGGCGTTCGTCGGCCTGGTGTCGCTGGCGATCGGCGCCCATGCCGCGCTGAACAAGCGTTCGCTCGACGTTGCCAAGGCGATCGGCACCGAGCAGACCGGCTCGATCGGCACCACCGGCAACCGCGTCGCGCTGGTGATCGGCAACGGCCATTATCCGGATGCGTCAGCGCCGTTGTCCCAGCCCATCAACGACGCTCGCGGCCTCACGGCTGCGCTGCGTGCCAAGGGTTTCGACGTCGACGTGGTCGAGGACGCCACCAAGGACGACATGGCCCGCGCCGTCGCCCGCCTGAAAGACAAGATCAAGCCGGACACCGTGGCGATGCTGTTCTTCGGCGGCTACGGCGTCCAGGTCGGCCGCGAGAGCTTTATGATCCCGGTCGATGCCGCGATCTGGAAGGAAGGCGACGTTCGCCGCGACGGCGTCAGCATCGAGCAGGTGCTTGATACGATGACCGAGAAGGGCGCCAAGGCCAAGCTCGTCGTCGTCGACGCCTCGCGCCGCAACCCCTATGAGCGCCGCTTCCGCTCCTACTCGCATGGCCTCGCGCCGATCTCGGCGCCGGAGAACGCGCTGATCCTGACCTCGGCCACGCCGGGCAAGGTCGCCGACGACGGCAAGGGCCAGTACAGCGTGCTGGTGACCGAGCTGCTCAACAATCTGAATTCGCAGTCCGGCGCGGCCAGCGCCTTCAACAAGACCCGCATCTCCGTCTCCCGCGCCTCCGACGGCGAGCAGGTGCCGCAGGTTTCCTCGTCCCTGCTGGAAGACGTCCGCATCGGCGGGTAACGGCGCCGTCGCGCCCGTCTCCGTCCCCGACGTCCCTGCTTTCGCAGCGGCGACGGATGGAGTGGCGCCCCGGCGCCGAATATGCCTTCGCGCCGAACTGGTCAGTCAAGGCCGAATACGATTACATCAGGATGTTCGCGCAGCAGGTCCAGTTCAACGGGATCGCTTCGGGCGGGGGGGTCGGCGCCGGCACCCAGCTCAACGCGACGGCCAGCAAGATCAACCAGGACTTGCACCTCGTGAAGTTCGGCGTGAACTACCACTTCACCCCGCAGCCGCTCGTCGCCGCGCACTACTGAGCGGGGGGCATCATCTCATTGCGAAACGAGCTGCTGCCGCAAAGCAGGTGCTCTCCCTCTCCTTCCTGCGAGCCCGCAAGCGGGAGAGGGAGCGCACCGGCGTTCGCCGGCTCTACTGAGAGCAATCGATTATCGACCCGCCTACTTCGCGTCCGCGCTCGCCGTCACTGCCCGCACCGGATCGCCCTCGCGCAAGAGCGCGCCGGCGCGCGCCACCACGATGTCGCCTTCCTGCAGGCCCGAGGTGATCTCGACCTGGCCGGCCGCCATCAGCCCGGTTTCCACCCGCCGCGTTTCGACGCGGGCGCGCCGTACCACCTGCACCACGGTGCCGGCGCTGCCGTAGAGGATCGCGGTCAGCGGCACCGCGACGCCGCAGCTCTGCCCGGTCTTGATTTGCGCGCGGCCGGATGAATTGACCAGCAGGCGGCGGTTGGTGGTGACGCCGACGAACACCTGCGCGAGCTGGCTGTTCGGCTCCACCGTGGTCGACAGCCGCCGCACCTTGCCGTCGACCTCGCCGGCGCCGATCACCTTGATCCGCGCGGTCTGGTTCACCTGCAGCTTCTGGATATCGCGCGTCGGCACCATGCCGACCAGGTCGAACTCGCCGCGCGCGATGATCGAGAACAGCGCATCGCCCTTGCCGGAGGCCATCGCGCCAACCGACGCGGTGGACGCCGAGATCACGCCCGCCACCGGCGCCTGCACCGAGATCGACCCGCCCTCCGGCGGGCTCAGCTTCGCCATCACCTGGCCCGCGCTGACGCTGTCGCCCGCATCCACCATCACCTCGGTCACCTTCAGCCCCATCCGCTCGGGCCGCACTTGCGTCTCCTCGCGCGGAATGATGGTGCCGGAGACCTCGACGATATTGGCGAAACAGGATTTCGCGGCCTTGAGCACGGTGACGGCGGCGCCTTTCGGGGCGGCGTCCTCGTCGGCGGCGAGCAGGGGGGTGGTGGAAAGACAGATCATGCCCGCGGTAATCAGGGCAGTGAGTTTCGGTGCAAGGTCGCGCGCGGCAAAGGCGGGCATCGGCAATTCCCTCTCAAATTCAGGGTGTTGGAATATCAGAAAGCGCGCCTCGCAGCCAAGCGCCAAGAATGTCACCCTTCCGCCAGGCTGGCAGCCTCCGCCGGCGCCCCCTCGAGCGCCAGCGGAACGCCAGCCAGTTCATCCGCGCGAGCGATGTGCCGCACGATCGCGGGATTGACTGATGACACATGGGTGAGCGGGAGCATATGGCCGGCGGCCGATAAATGCCGGACCTCGGCGCCATCAATGATCGCACCGAGCCGCTGCACGATGCGTTGGGTGAGGTAGGGCGACAGCCCGCCTGAAAACAGCAGCGTCGGAACGCGAAGCGAGGCCGCCGCGACCGCGACGTTTTCTTCGGCGAACGCTGCCTTGAAATCGAAAGCGAGCTTGTGGGCGCGCTCGACCATGCGAAGGCGCGCGCCGGCCGGCAGCGGGTCCTGAGGACCGGAGCCGTTCCAGAACGCGGTGAACATGTCGATCGCCTCGAGCACCGATCCGTTCCAGAGGTCTTCGGAAACGTCACGCGCGACCTGCGCGAAACGCGCGTGCAACCGCCGGTCCGCATCGCTCTCGCACAGCAGCGTCGGCAGAACCGGTTCTATCAGCGTCAGGCTTCGCACCCGATGCGCGAACGGGGAACGGGTCGCGATCTTGAACGCAATCGCGCCGCCGTAGGAATGGCCGACGAGATGGATGGGCCCCTTCGCGTCGTTGAGCGTGCCGCTTAAGGCTCGGACTTCTTCCGCGAGCGTCAGGGGCAGATCCAGGGCGCATCCATTGGCGCCATAGCCCGAGATATCGGGGGCGAAAAATGAATGACTGCGCCCGAGTTCATCGGCGAGCGCCTTCCACTGGCGGCCCGAGCCGAGCGAGCAATGCAGAGCCACGACGCAAGGCTTGTCGCGCTCCGCGCGCGAAATCTGAATTACATTCGTCATCGGAATAATCCTGATTTGTAGATGGGACGTCACCAGCGGGGCCATGCGAAGGACCCCGCTTGAATCACCGGAGCGGACGTTTCAGCGCTTGGTGATGACCACCTCTAGATATTCGCTGGGCACGACCATCGTGCCGTCGCTGGATCTGTTCATGCGAACGATCAGGGCATTCAGATCGTCATGCAGCTCTTCCTGTTTTGCCGGCTCGAGGGCTGCAAAGGCTTTCAGCACCGGGCCGTAATACGTCTTGAACACGTCGAGGAAGTGTGCCGGCGAGCGATAGCGGAACTTGAACAGGCGCGATTCCGCCCTGATCGCGCGCGCATCAGTGTCGAACATTTCGGTCAGCCGCGCGCGCGTTCCCCACAGCGCCGGCGATTTGGCGCCGGCGGGGGGCGGCAGATATTTGCCAAGCGTCTTGAAGACCTGTCCGATAAAGCCTTCCGGCGTCCAGTTCGCCAGGCCGATCTGGCCCTTGGGCTTGCAGACCCGCATCAGTTCGGCGGCCGCGCGGTCCTGGTTCGGCGTGAACATGACGCCGAAGGTGGAGAGCACCGTGTCAAAACTGTTGTCGTCGAACGGCAGGTTTTCCGCGTCTGCCTCTTTGAATTCGATTTGCATGCCTTCCGCGGCAGCGCGCGCCTGGCCGCGCTCCAGCAGTGCCGGCACGTAATCGGTCGAAGTGACGTCGCACCACCGCCGCGCCGCGGCGAGGCTCGCCATGCCATTGCCGGCGGCGACATCGAGCACCTTTGAGCCGGCCTTGAGATCGAGCGCCTCGCAGAGTTCTTCGCCGACGATCTGCAGCGTCGAGCCGACAATGGCGTAATTGCCTGACGACCATGCGGCCTGTTGACGCGTCTTGAGGGCGGCAAGGTCGGGGGCGGGGGCAGAATCGGTCTGGGTTTGGGTCGCTGCGATCGCGGTTTGGGCGGCCATCGGTGTCTCCTTATCTGGATCATGCGGCCACGAAAGCGGGCCGCATGAACCGAACATGGCCCTGTCAGGACCTAAAGACTGTGATGCCGGGCTGATTTTGCCTTGAGAGGATCCTGATTTTTCAGTGAGATTTCTTCTTCTGTGAGATTTCTCACACATTCCTGAAAGTAAATTCGCTCTACCCTCGCTTGCGGGACGAAGTGATCTAGGATGATTTAACCGGGATGAAGCCGTGCAATTTCATTTTTCAAACCATGTGCTTGATGTCGATCTTCGCGAGCTGACCCGCGGCGGCGAGAGCGTGGCGGTCGAGCCGCAGGTGTTCGATCTCCTGGTTCACCTGATCGAAAACCGCGACCACGTCGTCACCAAGGACGATCTGATCGAGACGGTGTGGGATGGCCGCATCGTCTCCGAATCCACGTTGACGAGCCGGATCAACGCCGCGCGCAGGGCGATCGGCGACAGCGGCAAGGATCAAATCATGATCCGCACGCTTCCGCGAAAAGGCTTTCGCTTCGTCGGCGACGTGCAGCCGCAGCCCGGCGCTGGTGAAGTGCACGCGGGTTCGCCCCAGCTCGACCTCACCGGCGAGCCGCTGCACCCGCCACATCAGGCGTTTGACCGAACCGCGATTGCGGTGTTGCCGTTTGCCAATCTCAGCGGCGAGCCGGGGCAGGAATATTTTTCCGAAGGCATCAGCGAGGACATCATCACCGCGCTGTCGAAGCTGCGCTGGTTTTACGTGATCGCGCGGAACTCCTCGTTCATCTACAAGCAGAAATCCGTCCACCACCGGCAGATCGGCGAGGAACTCGGTGTCGGCTACGTCGTCGAAGGCAGCGTGCGCAAGGATGGCGACCACGTCCGCATCACGGCCCAGTTGGTCGACGTGGCAACCGGCAGTCACCTCTGGGCGGAGCGCTACGACCGCAATCTCGCCGACGTTTTCGCCGTGCAGGATGAAATCACCCAGGCCGTCGTGGCGGCGATCGAGCCGCAGCTCTACGCCGCCGAGGATTTTAGGGCCCGGCGCAAGACGCCTGACAATATGGATGCGTGGGACCTGGTGATGCGGGCGCTGTCGCATTACTGGCGCGTGACGAGGCAGGACAATCTGGTCGCGCAGGCGCTTTTGGAAAAGGCGATCGCTGTCGATCCCGCTTACGGCCAGGCGCTCAGCCTGCTTGCGGCCTGCCATACATTCAGCGCCCATATGGGCTGGCAGGAATTGCCCAAGGTCATTCCGGTCGCGGAACGCGCGGCGTTGGCGGCGATCCGGGCCGACAGTGAGGACGCGTGGGCGCACTATGCGCTCGCCAGCGTCTATCTGTTCCAGGGACGTTTTGATGATTGCATCGCCGAATTCGAACTGGCACTGCGGCTCAACCCCAATTTCTCGCCCGCTCGCGGCATTTACGGCGTTGCGCTTTCCTATCGCGGGCGCTGGGAGGAGGGCGATCGTGCCGCGCGCGAGGCACTGAAATTCTCGCCCCGTGATCCCTTTGCCGCGATCTATTGCGGCGTCGCCGCCTATTGCCAGTATGTCGGCAAGAATTACGCGGAGGCGATTCGGCTGTCGCGCGAAGCGCTGCGGCAGCGCGCCGACTTTGTCGGCGCCCACCGCGTGCTGACCGCTGCCCTCGGCATGGCCGGCGGCACTGACGCCGCCAAGGCTGCGCTCGAGGGCCTCCGCCGCGCCCAGCCCAACATCTCGCTCGCCTGGCTGACGACCGGATTGCCGTTCGAGCACGAGGCGGACAAGGCGCATTACCTGGAAGGGTTTCGGCGCGCGGGCTTGCGATAATTGAGGTCTGCAATAGCTGCGCGGCGATATCTCAAGCGGATATGGACGGTAAATCACAGCTGTCTAAAAGTCTTCGCCGACTGTCACGGGCATGTTGACGCTGCCCTCGCTTCCGCGAGGTCCAGAGCGTTTTCGAGCGAAGTGGATACCGGTTCGCGTGAAGAAAACGCGTCAAAAGTAAGAGCAGGAAGAACGACATGCCATTGATAGAGGTTCACGTCATCGAGAACGTGTTCAATGCCGAGCAGAAGCGCCAGATGATCAGCAAGCTCACGGACGCCATGGTGTCGATCGAAGGCGAGAACATGCGCGGCGTCACCTGGGTCAAGATTTCCGAAGTCGCGAGCGGCGATTGGGGCATCGGCGGTCAGCCGGTGACCACGGAAGCCGTCAAGGATCTCGCGGCCGGCCGAAAGGTGGCCTGACGCGCTGCGCCTTGCGTCGCCGGCGGGCTGGCCCTGCCGGCGTTGCGGTGCATCGCTTGCTTATTTGGATCCATCACGCAGCCGTGTCCGGTGCTCGTTGCCGCGCCGAAGCCTGCTGACACCATGCTGGCAGCAGGCCTTCGATAGAGAGGGGGCCGGCAAGATCGCCGGGTTCCGGCTACTCTTTGAAAGAAAATTGCCATGACGATGCTGAGCACCATTCCGACCTCCGCCACCAGGCCATTTGCTTGGAGACCTGCGCTTTGGCCGGCGCACCTGCGCCGTCTCATCAACCGCTTCATTGCGTCGGTGATCGCGCGCCACGAGCGCCACGCCGCGCGCGTAGCCCTGCACAGGCTCGACGATCGCGAGCTCAAGGATTTCGGCATATGCCGCGCGCAGATCGACAGCAACCTTGAAGACCTGGCGCAGACCCGCGCGCGAATGCAGCAGCCGGGGTGGCATTGAGGGATGGGGCGACGGAACGTTCGTAGGATTCGTAGGGCGGGCAAAGCCAACGGGTCGCGCGAATGCGCGCCCGATGACAGGCTCCGCATGCCCACCATCTTCTCCCACGTTCATAGCTTGGTGGGCACGCTTGCGCTTTGCCCATCCTATGGCAGCTAATTTCTTCAGTTGCTTCAGCGCGCCTTGCGATAGGAAAAAGTCCGATCTGGGTTTTTGCAAGCCAGCGTCGAGAGCTGATGCAGCCTGGCATCACGCCGGCAGTCGCCGGCTACTTTGCATGGGGTTGTTTTCCATATTTTTTGCTGGACGGCCGCAACAGCCTCGTAGGGCAGGCAAAGCGGAGCCGTGCCCCCACCGTGCAACGTCACGCTCCCGAGGGAATGGTAGGCACGCCTTCGCTTTACCTACCCTGCAAAGCAGCTACTGCATCTTCTTCCGCCGCGCCGCCGCTGCATCCACCACATTATCCACCGCCTCGCGCCAGCTCACGATCTCCGCCGCCAGGATCGGATGATTGAATCCCTTCAGGTTCAGATCATCGATCGGCCGGCCCTCGACCCACTGCTCCACCATGCCGTAGACGCGACGGCTCACCACGATCTGGTTGGCCTTGGCCTCGTCGCACAGCCGCGACGCCAGATTGGTGACGCTGCCGATCGCGGCGTATTCCAGGCGCTGCTCAAAACCGATCTGGCCGAGGGTGGCGTAGCCGAGCGCGACGCCGATGCCGAAGCCGAGATTGTGGCCGCGGTTGCGCCACTTCTCGGTCAGCCCGCCGACGGTGTCGCGCATCTCGACTGCCATGCGCACCGCGCGCGCGGTGTGGTCGTCGAACTGGATCGGCGCGTTGAACAGGATCATCACGCCGTCGCCGGCATAGCGGTCGAGCGTGCCCTCATATTTGAAGATCAGTTCGCCGAGCGCTGCGTGATATTCGCGCAGCACGTTCATCGCCTCTTCCGGCTCGGTGGTCTCGGTGAACGCGGTGAAGCCGCGCAGATCGCAGAACACCACCGTCACCTCGCGGCGGTGGCTGTCGAGCAGGCCCGCATGGCCGTCGGAGGAGGCGATAAGCTGCGCCACCTGCGGCGCCAGGAAACGCTCCAGCCGCCGGATGCGCTCGATCTCGGCGAGCTGCGTCTCCACCCGCTCCTCCAGCGATCTGTTCCAGTCGCGGAGCTGGTCGGTCTGCTCCTGCAGCTTGCTGGCCTGCTGGCTCACGATGCTGTTGGCGTCCTGAAGCTCGCGGCTCTTGTGATCCACTTCGGTGAACAGCCGCGCATTGCGCATCGCCAGCACCGCCTGGTGCGCAAACGTCTTCATCAGTCCGATCAAATTGGCGGAGAAGTCGCCTTCGTTCCGCCGCAGCACCACCAGTGATCCCAGAATGCCGGTCTGATCGACCAGCGGCACCACCAGCACCGAATGGAAGCCGGCCTCAACTGCGACGTCGCGCAGGGGATGTTCGGATATCGCGCTGAGCTGCGGGATCGCGATCGGCTCGCCGCTGGTCGCGGCTTCGCCGAGCGGCGAGTGGTCAGCGTCGATGGCGCGGTGGCGGCCCTCGGCGTCCTTGTCGATGCCGATCGCCTCCGTCAGGTTGAACTGATGATTGCCGGCGTCATAGCCATAAATCAGCACGGCGTCGGCATGGGTGATTTCGAGCGCGCGCGCGGCGACCGTCGGCAGCACGGCGTTGAGGTCGAGCGAGGAGGCGACCGCGCGGCCGACCTCCTCGAGCACCTTGAGCTCGTTGATCGATTGCGCCAGGTCCCGCGTCCGCTCCTTGACCTTGGATTCGAGGTTCGAATAGGTCTCGGCGAGCTGCCCGGCCATGCCGTTGAACTGGTTGGCGAGCTCCTCCAGCTCGTCCGCCGTCTTCACCTCGATGCGGTGGCCGAAATCGCCGGCGCCGAGCCGCCGCGCGCCGGCCTGCAGCGCCGTGATCGGCACCAGCATGCGCCGCGCCATGATGGTGCCGGCGATGATCGCGACCACGAGGCCGAGCCCGATCAGAAGCGCGATCCGCACCAGCTGGTCGCGGATCGGTGTCAGCGCCTGCGCCGTCGGCTGCTCGAAGAATACGCGCCAGCCGAGTTTCGGCACCACGCTCGATGTCGTCAGCACGGCGTCGCCCCTGACATCGGTGCCTGACGCCGGCGCGACGCCGCCGGGCTTGCTGACGGCCAGGACCTGCGGCAGCTTCGACAAATTCTTGCCGACCTCGGGCCCGTTCGAGGAAGTGGCCAGCACGTCGCCCCTGGCGTCCGTGACATAGGCGTACGCCACCCTGCCGATCTGGGCGTCGATCAGAAATTCAGAGAGGAAATCAAGATCGATTTCGGCCACCGTGACGGCGCCGTCGGCATGCGACAGCACGATCGACATGAACGGCCGCTCGCCGCGGAAGTAGGCCGGGGCAAAACTGGTGCCGCGTGCGGCGGTCTCGGTCAGCCTGACGTCCCGGGAGAAGTCCGCGTTGCTGCCAGGCGTGACGATCTGGCGCGTCATGCGGAGCTGTTCGCGGCCCTGGGCATTGAGCAGCGAGAGCTGGCTGACCTGAGAAACCTGACGCAGCAATTGGGCGTAGTCGGCGCGGCGGAGCTCCAGCGTTGCGGCTTCGCTGTCTTTGGTGGCGCTGGCGCGCGTCACCCAGGAAATCTGCCGCTCAAGGTCGGAGAGCGACTGCTGGATGCGCTTGGCGGTCGCCTCCGCCTTGTCCGACATGCCGTCGTGGAGCGAGCTCTTGATGCCGCGATAGGTGATCCAGATTTCCATCGCGCCGTTGACGGCCAGCACGAACACGACGAGCCCGACCAGCGCGACGACGTATTTGGCGAACAGCCCCTCGCGCAGAAACCAGACCCTGTCCTTGCCCTCGCTCATCCGGACCCTCGTGCGCCACGCCCAGAATAGCGCGCGCATCCGTTCGTCGCTTGTGGGGCATGCCACAATTGGCGCCCCGGATGAGGGCCTGTTTAGCACGAATTGACAGGACCGGCGGCCCGTCCGCCAGCATGGTTAGCCACGATTCCAGGCAGAAAATCGTGGGATTCGTCGTCGCGGCCGGGCGCGGGGCGAGGCAGGGCCGCACTCACCGATTGAACAACTGCCGTAACACCTCGTTCATCGGCTGGCTGTCCTGCTGCGCGGTCGTATCGCCGGGCGGCACGGGAGCGGCAGGCTCGGCCGGCGCGGCTTGGGGTGGCGCAGCCTGGGTTGGCGCCTCGGCTGGCGAGGTCGGAGTCAGGCTGCGTTGACCACCCGGCCGCGCGCCGCCCGGGCCTTGTCCTAATCCGCTCAAGCCCTGCTGAATCAGATTGCCGATGGTCTCGCCGAGCTGGCCGCCGAGCGGCTCGTTCGGCTTGCCGGCCTGACCGGCGCCAGGTGTATTGCCCTGTCCGCCGGCCGCCCCGGGTTGTCCGCCGAGCAGGTTGCCGATCGCAGCGCCAAGCCCGGCGCCATTGGGCCCGAACAGGCCCTTGCCCATTTCTTTCAGCTTGGCATAGCCCGCTTCCGGATTGTCGAGGATGCCCTGCATCTCCGGATAGATCCGTGGGCTCCCCCACGGGCCCTCGATCATCACGGGAATGCCGAACCCGACCGGATCGCCGGCGCGGCCCTGGCCTTCGGTGGTCATCACGAGTTTTGGCTCGACGCGAAAACCGATCTGCTTGGTGCCGAGATCGATGGTGCCGACGCCGGTCATCTTCACCAGCGGCCCGACGAGGTTGAGATCGGTGGTCTGCGCCTGGCCCTTGTCGATCCTGAACGACGCCGACAATTGCGACAGATCCGTCGCCTTTTCCGCGCTCTCCTGCCAGCCCGACAGCGTACTCGCCGTCAGCGAGCGGATCATCTGCGCGACATTGAGCCCCTTGATCGCGCCGTCCTGGAACACGACGAAGGCGGTGCCGGCCATGTTCGACATGATCGCGCGCTGGCTGATGCCGGAGGAGCGCACGCTGATCTTCGCCTGCATCTTGCCGTCGAGCTTGTCGAAATCGGCAAGGCCGCTCAGTAGCGGCAGCGCGCGCACGCCGGTGAGATCGGCCTGCATCGCATAGGTGGGAGTGGCGGTGGAGACGTCGGCGGTCAGGTCGCCGCTGGCGCTGCCCTCGTAGGCGCCGAGATTGGAAACCTGCGCCTTCAGGACACCGCTTGTAAGGTTGGCGTCGATCGCGGCGGGGGTGAAGCGCGCGTCGCCGATCTTGAGTTCGGCCGCGGAAATGCGCGCTTGCAGGTCGACGTAATTGAGGCCGTTGACGTCGATCGTCGCATTGCTCCAGGGCTGCGCCGAGGAATCGGGGCTGCGCGACATCTCGACCGTGAGGCGCTGGAAATCGAGATCGAGTTTCACCAGCGGCTTGCTCGACAGATCGACCGAGGCCCAGCCGTTGAATGCGCCGTCGCCAAGCGCGCCGGTGACGCTGTTGATCATCACGACCGAGCCGTTGAGCCGGGCTTCGGCCTTGGCCGTGAGCTGCGCGGTCAGCAGGCCGGGCGCGTCGATCTTGATCTCGGCCGGGATGTTCTGCCGCTCGACCGGTGCTGCGGGCAGCGCCGCCTTGACCTCGAATTTCAGCGGAGAGCCGCTGCTGCGCCCGCTGCCGGTCAGCACGACCTTGCGGTCGGCATCGACAGTGATGTCGGCGTTGACGGTCTCGATCCTTCTCTCGACGCGATCGCGCACATTGGAGAGCACGATGGTGCCGCCGGTGATGCTGACATGCTCGATCGAAAAGGCATCAGCGGACTTGCCGCTCGCGGGCTTCGTGGCAGGAGTAGCGTCCCTCGCGCGCTCGCGTTGCAGCGGCAGATGCACCACGGGGCGGATGATGACGAGGTCGGTGATCTGCGGCTTGCCGGCCCACAGGCTCGCAAGCGTCACGTCCGCCTCGATGCTCGCGGCCGTGAAACGGCGATTGATGTCGCGATCCCTGGGATTCTCCAGCGTGACGTCGTTCAGCCGGATATTGAGCTGCGGCCACAGGCCGATCCTGGCGCCGCCATTGATGGCGAGCTTGTAGCCGGTCTCGCGCTCGACCCGCTCCTGGATCTGCGCCGTCAGGTAGCCGGAGGGGACGCCGATCACCAGCAGCAGCGCGATGACGACGATCACGGCGGCAATGGCGGCGCCGGCAATTTTCAGTGCTTTCATATCGATATTCCAGACCGCGCAAACGGCTCTTATTTCGGTGGTTCGACACGCCGTCGCAACCGGTCAGGCGAGCTTATCCCGGAAGGGATAGCGCCCAAAGCAGCCAAAAATATTCCGCAGGTGCTGCAAACTTATGTGACTTATGACACACTCGCCGGCAGGAGAAACCTGCTAACGGCGTTCGGGGGCGGTAAAGCCGATCTGGAAGGCAATACAATGAGCAAACAGGCCGAATTTGCGGTCATTTTGAAAATGAACCCGATGTTCGCCGATTTGGGCGCCGACGAATTGCAGCGCATTTCCGGCCTTTGCCACACCCAGCAGCTCGGCGTCGGCGAAATGTTGTTCCAGAAGGGGGATCCCGGCAATGCCCTGTACGGGGTCCGCCGCGGCCAGATCCGGATCGAAACCGGCGCCTCCGACGGCAGCCGCCTGACGCTGAATTTCATGGGTCCCGGCGATCTCTTTGGCGAGGTCGCCGTGCTCGACGGCCAGAGCCGTACCGCGGACGCGACCGCCGGGGAGCCGTCGGAACTGTTCGTGCTGCGGCGCGAGGATTTCCTCGCCTTCCTGGAGCGCGAGCCCAAGGTCGCGATCAAGATCATCATGCTCTTGTGCCAGCGTATCCGCTGGCAGAGCGAGCGAATGGAAGAGTCCGTGCTGCAACCGCTGCCGGTTAGGTTGGCGCGACGGCTCTGTGCACTGGCTTCCGATTTCGGCTCCGAAGTGCACATCTCGCAGGAGCAACTCGGCGTCTTCGTCGGCGCCGCCCGCGAAAGCGTCAACCGTCAACTGCAGCTCTGGCGCAAGGACGGCATTCTCGACCTGCAGCGCGGCCGGATCCTGCTGCAGAACATGACCAAGCTGACGGCGGTAGCGAGGAACGAGTAGGCTCTATCGCGCGCGTGACGCGATAGAGATATCCGGCAAATATCCCGGAGAGCGTGGAAAAGCGATCGCTAACGGGGTCGCTTGAGGTGCCGCACCTCTACTTCGCCGCAGGCCACATCGCCGGCGGCGCTGAAGGCGGACCCTTGGCCGGTGGCTCCTTGTGATCCGATCCGTGGTCGCCAGTCTCCGTCTCGCCGCTTGACACCAGGAGCTTCTGGCCGAAGCGCCAGCACAGGGCGCCGAGATCGTCCATCACCATGAACATCGCCGGCACGAACACCAGCGACAGGATGGTGGAGAAGATCAGGCCGCCGATCACGGCGAGCGCCATCGGGGAGCGGAATTCGCCACCGGCGCCGAAAGCGAGCGCAGAAGGCATCATGCCCGCGGCCATCGCGATCGTCGTCATCACAATCGGGCGCGCGCGCTTCATGCCGGCGTCGATCATGGCGTCTTCGCGCTTCTTGCCCTCGCGGATTGCCTCGACCGCGAATTCGACCAGCATGATGGCGTTCTTGGTGACGATACCCATCAGCATCAGGATGCCGATCCACACCGGCGTCGTGAGCTGCTTGCCGGTCAGCAGCAACGCCGCGATCGCGCCGCCGATCGAGAGCGGCAGCGAGAACAGAATGGTGATCGGCTGCAGGAAGGTGCCGAACAGCAGCACCAGCACTGCGTAGACCATCATCAGGCCGGCGGTGATGGCGGTGGCAAAGCCTTCCGACAATTCGTTCAGGCTCTCGGCGTCGCCCGACGGGCTCACCTTCACGCCTTTCGGCAGGCTCTTCATGACCGGAAGGTCGTAGATCTTCTTGGTGGCGTCGCCGAGCGCTGCGTTGCCGACGAGATCGGCGGCAACAGTTGCCTGCCGTTCGCGATCGTAACGGTTGATGCTGGTCGGCCCCTGATCGAGCTGGATGTCGGCGACAACCGACAGCGGCACGCCGCCGCGTTCGCCGCGCTGTCCGAGTGGCACCCGCAATTGCTGCAGCATCTGCAGATCGCTGCGCGCGCTGTCCTCGAGCTGGACGCGGATCGGCACCTGACGGTCGCCGGCATCGAATTTCGCCAATGCCGGACCGACGTCGCCGATGGTGGCCACGCGGATCGTCTGCGACAGGCTTTCGGTGGAGACGCCAAGCCTTGCCGCCAGTTCTGCTCGCGGCCGGATGCGCAGTTCCGGCCGGTCGAGCGAGGTTTCCGAAATCACGTTGGCGATGATCGGAATCCGCTTCATCTGCGTCGCCAGCTCGCTGGCGACGTTGTTGACGATGTTGCTGTCGACACCGGTGACGACCAGCGAAATCGCGCGCAAGCCGTTTTCGTCGAGGAACCAGAACCGAATATCGGGAACGTTCTCCAGTTCCTGGCCGATCTCGAGTTCGAGCTGCCGCTGGGTTATCTTGCGATCGGCCTTCGGCGTGTAATTGATGATCAGCGCAGCGCGGCGAACTTCCTGCGTCCCGGGCGGCACCCGTCCGCCGTCGACGAAGATGCTCTTCACCTCGGGCCGCTTGCGCAGCCGCGCCACGATTTCTTCCGTCACCTTCTCGGTGTAGGCGAGCTGCGAACCCGGCGGCAGCTCCATCGCCAGCAGCGAGCGCGCTGTATCCTGCGCCGGCAGGAAGCCTTGCGGCAGCAGCGTGATGCTCCAGATCGAGGCCGCGAACACGCCGAAGCCGATCAAGACGGTGATGAAATAGTGTTTCACCGACCAGGTCACGAGTTTGGCGTAGGTTTGCAGGATACGGCCAGGCGGCGGGTCGTCGTGCGGGTGATCCTTCAGGAAATAGGCGGCGAGCACCGGTGTGACGAAGCGGGCGGCAAGCAGCGAGAAGAACACCTGCACCGATACGGTGATGCCGAACTGCTTGAAGAACTGCCCGGCGATCCCTGACATGAAGCTGGCGGGCGCAAAGATCGCGATGATGGTCAGCGAAATCGCGATCACGGCGAGGCCGATTTCGTCGGCCGCTTCCAGCGCGGCACGATAGGGCGATTTGCCCATGCGTATGTGGCGCACGATGTTCTCGATCTCGACGATGGCGTCGTCGACCAGAATGCCGGTCGACAGCGTGATGGCGAGGAAGGACACCAGGTTCAGCGAGAAGCCGAGCAGATCCATCGCCCAGAACGCCGGGAAAATCGACAGCGGCAGCGAGATCGCGGCGATGATGGTGGCTCTGATATCGCGCAGGAACAGCAGCACGACGATCACCGCGAGGATTGCGCCCTCGAACAAGGTCGAGATCGCCGCATCGTAATTGCCCTTGGTGAAATCGACCGAGGTGTCGATCAGCTTGAGGTCGACGTCGGGATAGGCAACCTTCAGCGCATCGATGCGCTTCTGCACCGCGGCGGCGACCACCACGTCGCTGGCGCCCTTCGAGCGCTTGATGCCGAGCGCCACCACCGGCTCGCCGTTGAAGCGGGCAAAGGTCCGTCGGTCGGCGATGGTGTCGGTGACGGTGCCGAGATCGTCGAGCCGTACCTCGCCGCCGCCGAACAGCGGGATCATGGTGCCGGCGAGTTCGTTCAGCGTCTTGGCGCCGGCCAGTGTGCGGATCGCCTGGTCGTTCTTGCCGATTTCGGCGCGGCCGCCGGCGAGGTCGACATTGGTGCCGCGCAGGATCTGGCTGACGTTGACCGCCGTCAAGCCGGCCGCCTGCAGGCGGTCGGGATCGAGCGACACCAGGATCTCGCGCTCGACACCGCCGATGCGCTCGACCTGCGCCACGCCTCGCACGCCCTGCAGCGCGCGTTTGACGACGTCGTCGACGAAATAGGAAAGCTGCTCCGGCGTCTTGCCGGGCGAGATCGCGGCATAAGTCACGATCGGCAGGCCGATCACGTCGACGCGCTGGATCAGCGGCTCGTTGACGTTTTGCGGCAGGTTGGCGCGGACGCGGGTGACGGCATCCTTGACGTCGTTCAGCGCGCGATCGGTGTTGGTCTCCAGCGCGAACTGGATCGTGGTTACCGAGAGCCCGTCGGTGATCGACGACGAAATATGCCGCACGCCCTCGACGCCGGATACGCCGTCCTCGATGGTCTTGGTGACCTGCGCTTCCAGCTCGGCCGGAGCCGCGCCGAACTGCGCGACCGCGACCGAAATCACGGGGATGTCGGCGCTTGGCAGCCGCGTCACCGCGAGCTTGGTGAAGCTGACCCAGCCCAGGACCAGGAGAATGATTGAAAAGACGATCGATGGAAGCGGATTCCGGATCGACCAAGCCGAGATGTTCAAAGCCATTAGCGTGCCCGCGTGCGCTCGAGTTCGTCGGCGAACATGGTCTTGACCTGGTCCCCGTCATGCAGCGAGGTGCCAGCATCGGCCACGACGATTTCGCCGACGTCGAGGCCTTCAAGAATTTCAGTTGAGGTTTCGGAAGTCAGGCCGACCCGGACCTTTCGAGTCTCGATGGTGTTGCCCTTGACCACCTGCAGGGTCAGGCGGTCGATGGCGGTGCGCGGGACGGCGACGCCGCAGGAGCGCTTGGCGTCGATATTGGCGCGGGCAAACATGCCGACCTTGAGCGAGGGATTGTTGTTGAGCGAAATCCGCACCTTGCCGAGCTGGGTGGTGCGATCGATCTGCGGCGAGATCTGCCGGACCTTGCCGACGACATCGGGCGCGTCGTCACGGCTGATGCGCACCGTGGCACCCGGATTGAGCTTGAGCAGATGAACGCTCGGCACTTCGGCTTCGAGCTCGATTTCATTGTTCACGGAAATGCGGAACATCGGACCCGCCTGGGGCGAAGCCGGCGCGCCGATCGCGGTCCGGGCCTCGGTAACAAGGCCGGCCGCCGGCGCGCGAAGCGAGACCGGTCCGGGCCGGCCGGCGGGGGCGCCTGGCATTTGCGGCGGGGCAGTGAGGCGCGCCATCTCCTGGTTTTCGGTGACCGTATCGCCTTCCTTGACGAACAGATCGGTGACCCGGGAGCCTTCCTGATCGACGCCGACCTGAGCCTCGCGGCGCGGCACGATGAAGCCGGTAACGCGGACCATGTCGGAGAAGCAGGCATTGGTGGATTTGGTCACGATCACCAGCGCCTGGCCCGGCGTGTCCTTTGGTTCGGCACGAGGACGGTGCTCGAACCAGTAATAACCAACGGCCACAACGGCAACGAAGGCCGTTCCGAGCGCAGGTTTGAGGTATTCGGAGAATTTCATCGCCGCATCAATCCAGACTGAAAGTCAAATTTAAACAGGCACATTGAGCCGGCCGAAGGCCTGCAATGGCGCCCAAAACGAATACGTCCCGCACGGGGGGCTGCGGGACGTATTGTAGCCGGAAACTATTGCTCGACGCCACGCCCTTACTTGGCCGACGCCGTGGCCTTGTTTTCCATGTTGACGACCTGGACGCGGCGGTTCACTTCCGCCAACGGCTGGCCCGGATCCTTGAGCTTGCTCTTGCCATATCCGACGGTGACGAGATCGGTGCCGTTGATGCCATATTTGTCGACGAGATAGCGCTTGATCGAGTCGGCGCGGCGTTCGCTGAGGTCCTGATTGTAGGCCTCGCCGCCTGCCGCATCGGTGTGGCCCGCGACCACGAAGGTCGAGCCCTTGAGGTCATTGTTCGTGAGGGCGCGGCCGAGCGCCTGCACCGACGGCAGCGACTTCGCGCTGATGTCGGCCGAGTTGTAGTCGAAATTGATCTCAAGATCGATCTTCGGCTTGTCCTTGACGATGGCGGCGATTTCCTCGCGCTCGGCGGTCGAGAGCGAACGCGTGGAGCGGCCGCGGATCTTCTGCACGAATTTGCTTTCGGCGGCGGATACGGTCGGATCGACGGTCGTTTGCGGTCCGACCGAGAGGCCACGGGTGAGCGGCTTCTTTTCGGGCGCCAGTGCGCGGACGATCTGATCCTCGGTGACGTTCTTATCCTGTGCCAGGGCAGTTCCCGCACTCAAGCAAACGGCGGTGCTGAGCGCCGCAACCGAGACGATTGCGGTTAGGGTTTTCGTTGCTGAGAAATTCGCCATTGCTGTCCCCTCCTGCGGGCTTCCCACGCGGTTCCAATATCGTCCAAATGAGCTGCCGAGCCCGATTGCGGCCGGCTGCTATGCTTTAGTCTTTGCGCCGGCCACAGGGTTCGAGTGGCCGACAGCCTTCACTTAAAAAAATCGTCACTGCACCCCGTAATCAGCGAATTCCTTGACGATATTGGGGTCCATCGCCTTCGCATTGTTAATGTCGAGATCGCCTTCCGAAATCGAGCCGTTGCGCTTCTTGGCAAGGCCGCGGCCGTACAGCGACGAGGTCAATCTCGGGTTGATCTTGAGAGCGGCGTCGAAATCAGCGATTGCATTCTTGTTCTGGCCGCTCTTCAGGTTGACGAGACCGCGGCTGTCGAGCGCGTCGACGAAATTCGGCCGCAGCCGCAGCGCTTCGTTGCAATCCTTCAGGGCCGCTTGCAGGTCGCCGATCACCGTGCGCGCCCAGCAGCGGTTGTTGTAGGCTTCCACATCCTTCGGGTTCAGCCGCAGTGAATTGTTGAAGTCCTTGATGGCGAGTTCGTAGGCGCCCTTGCTGGCATAGACCTGGCCGCGCCGGTACAGCGCGGCAGCGTCGTCCGGATTGTCATTGAGCTTGGTGGTCAGGCTCTTGATCGTCGGGTCGTCGGCCAGCGCGAGCACGGTCGGGCTGGGACTCTCGACCGGCTTGGCCGGTGGCGGAGGCGGCGGAATCGCGGCTTCAACCGGTTTCGTCGGCGCCGGAGGAGGTGGTGCGGGCGGCGGCGCAGGCGCGGCCACCTGGGGCGTGGCAGGTGCGGGAGCCGGCGGAGGCGGAGCGGGGGCGGGAGGTGGAGGTGGCGCTGCGGCCACCGGAGCTGGCGGCGGACTGGCCGGCCGCGGACCGGTACCGCTCGGGATAAAGGAGAAATCTTCCGCCAGCGACGACGAGATCCACGGCACCTGCTCCTGGCGCGAGGCGCGGGTGACGCCGACGCGGGTGCGGTTCAGCGTTTCTTCCGCCATCAGATCGGGGGTGCGGATTTCCTTCAGCAGCTCTTTCACAAACAGGCTGCGGTCGCTGCCATTGTCGGAAACGACCGACGAGAGCGCGGCCGAATACATCACCAGCGTGCCGTTCGGCGCAATCACCGGCGCAAGGCCGGCGGAAAAGCTGCGAAACCGGCGCTCGAACGGATTGCGCCTGGAGGCGTCGATCAGCGCGATCTTGACCCCGGCGCCGCGGCTGTTGATCTCGCCGAGCACGGTCTCGAGGCTGAAACCGTCGCGGCGAACGTCGGGCTCGGTCCAGATCTGCGCATCGACCGGGATCATGTAGCTCTGGCGGCTCGACTGCACGCCAAAGCCGGAGAAGAAGATCAGTGCGACCGAGCCCGGCTTGATCTTGGCGTACAGGCGCTCGAAGGCGCGGCGCATCTGCTCGCCGGTCAGGTTCTCGCCGATATCGACATTGAAGCCGTCGCGCTTCAGCTCCTCGGCGATGTCGCGCGCATCGTTGATCGGCTCCTTGAGCGGCGCCTCGGCGTCCGGATATTTCGCGTTGCCGATCACCAGCGCATAACGTTCGCCGGCTGCGAACGACGGGGCGACCGACGCCACCGCAAAAAACAGGGAGAAAAACAATACAAGGCGGGTTTTCATATTGACGGCAATCCAGCCAAAATGGCGCCGATACCAGCTCGCGCCGCGGCGACCATACTCTACGCTCCCTGCATTATCAAACCGCGTGCACTGCCCGTCAACCGCTTGCGATATCGTCACTAATTGCGACAATTAACCGCGACCGCACGTCGCGAATGAAGCGGAGTTAACACTGTTGAACGGCGGCAACACCCAAAGGCGTGATCGGGTTCGTGCAATAGGTTCCCGATCCGTTTGGCCATCCTTTCGCCGATAGCCGGCTGCGTCTGGATATCGCGGTCGTGGCCCGCGAAGGCGGGGCGTCCGGTATGTCGCGGCCGGTCGCCTTGATTGCTGCTGCTCTGGAATTGCGGGGAGCCCGTAGGGTTGGCAACCGCCGATGGTAATGTGATCCCTCTCACATAGCTCTGCAATTGTTACGCGGGCGTCATTCGCGCGCTGCGTTTGACCTTTGCGGATGACGATGGCTTGCTGCCGCATCGGCAAAGTTCACAACAAAGAAAAAGCGACACCGATGGGAAATGCCTACGAAATCTACGCACTGCGCTACGCGACGATGTCGCCGCGCACGCCCCATTTGAATTTTCTGGTCCCCGATCCGCACGAGACCACGGCGCAGGATCTCGATTATTTCGTCTGGCTGATCCGAGGGGGCGGCCGCGACATCCTGGTCGATACCGGCTTCAATGCCGAAGAAGCCAAGGCACGTGCGCGCAAGCTTACGCTCAATCCGGTCGACGCGCTGGCGGGCTTTGGCGTCGCCGCCGACACGATCCGCGACGTGATCGTCACCCATTTGCACTACGACCACGCCGGCAATCTCGATCGCTTTCCGAACGCGCGGTTTCATCTGCAGGAGCGCGAGATGAGCTACGCGACGGGGCGCTGCATGTGCAACGGCATGCTGCGGCATCCGTTTTCGGTCGAGCACGTCACCACGATGGTGCGTCATGTCTATGGCGAGCGCGTCACCTTTCATTCCGGCGACGGCGAGATCGCGCCCGGCGTGACGGTGCATCGCGTCGGCGGCCATTCCGACGGCTTGCAGGTGGTGCGCGTGGAAACCGCGCGCGGGCCGGTGGTGCTGGCGTCGGATGCGGCGCATTACTACGCCAATCTGCACAAGCGCAGCCCGTTTCCGATCGTCTACAATGTCGGTGACATGGCGCAGGGCTGGGAGACCGTCGAGCGGCTGGCCGGCCATCCCGACCGTTTCATTCCCGGCCACGATCCGATCGTCAGCGAGATTTATCCGCGCGCCAGCGACAAGGTCGATGCGTTCGCGCTGCATCTCGCGCCATCGCGTTCTTTCGCGAAATAGGTTCTCAGGGAAATGACCGAGTACAAGACTCTCGGCTTCATTGGCCTCGGCGTGATGGGCGAGCCGATCTGCCGCAATCTCGTCAAGAAGAGCGGCAAGCGCGTCCTTGCCTTTGATCTGTCGCCGGAGCCGCTGGCGCGGCTCAAGGCCGACGGTACCAACATTGCGGCTTCCGTTGCCGACGTCATCAAGCAAAGCGATTTGCTGTTCCTGTGCCTGCCGAGCGCCAAGCATGTGCGGGCGGTGTTTGAGGGCAACGGCATTCTCGAGAATATTCGCAGCGGTCAGGTCGTGGTCGATCTCGGCACGTCCTCGGTTAGTCAGACCCGCGATTTCGCGCGCCAATTGCAAGCCAAAGGCGCGTTCTGGGCCGATGCGCCGATCGCGCGCACGCGGCAGGCGGCGCAGGATGGCACGCTCAGCGTCATGGTAGGAACGACGGCTTCGCTTTACGCCGATATCGAGCCGCTGCTCCGCTGCTTTGCTACCGACGTCACCCATTGCGGCGACGTCGGCGCGGGACAGGTGACAAAAATCCTCAACAATATGGTGCTGTTCGAAACCGTCAACGCGCTGGCCGAGGCTGTTGCGGTCGCAAAGCACAATGGCGTCGATCCGAAGCTGCTGCTCGATACGCTTTCAAAAGGCTCGGCCGACAGCTTTGCGCTCCGCAATCACGGTATGAAGGCGATCGTAACAGGCAATTTCCCGGAACGCGCATTCTCCACCGAATATGCGCTGAAGGATTTGTCCTACGCGCTGGAGCTCGCGTCCGACGCCGGATTGCGGATTCGCGGTGCGGAGTTGATCGGCACCGTGTTGCAGGAAGCGATCGATGCCGGGTCCGGAGACAATTATTTCCCTGTCATCGCGAAACATATTGGCAGCCGCTAACCGGAGACGATCATGATCCAACGCTTTGCAGGGCTCACACCCACCCGCAGCCGCGCCGTCGCGCACGACGATCTGGTCTTCACGGTGGCGGTCGCGCCCGATCCCGTCAGCCCTTCGATGTACGAGCAGAGCGTCAAGGCGCTCGCCCGGATCGACGAAAGCCTCGCGCTGTGCGGCACGGACAAGAGCAAGATCCTGTCGGCCATCGTCTATATCGCCGACATCAAGCAGAAGGCCGAGATGAACCGGGCCTGGGACGAGTGGGTCGATCGCAAGAATCCGCCGATGCGCGCCTGCCTCGGTGTCGATCTCGAGCCGCCGCATATTGTGGAGATCGTAGTCACGGCGGTGAAGTAGTCGTAGCTGTCCCAGCCGTCATTGCGAGGGCGATAGCAATGAAGCCATCCATCTTTCCGCGCGCGCGGACAGATGGATTGCTTCGCTTCGCTCGCAATGACGCGGAGAGAGCGCAGCTCAGTACGCTTCCTTCGCATCTGCCTCTTCGCTGGTCTGCACCAGCTCAAGGCTTTCTTCGATCTTGCCGAGCAGCCGCGCGAGATCCCGCCGCTCCTGCGCGGAAAGGCAGGACAAAATCTCCTGCTCCTTGCGCAACAGGCGCGGGATCAGTTCCTCATAGAGCTGCGCGCCCTTGCGCGTCAGGCGAAGTCGGAATTCGCGCCGGTCATCCTCGTTCTCGACGCGCTCGATGATCTGTCGCTTCATCAGCGACGTGACCGCGCGGCTGATGGTGGATTTGTGGGTGCGGGTGCAGTGGGCGATGTATTGCGCGCTGCAGGCATCGTGACGGAAGCCGAGCGTCGCCAGCACGCGCCATTCCGGAATGTCGAGGCCGTAGCGGGCTGCATATTCGACCGAGAGCGCGGAACTGACTTCCGCCGCCAGCCGGTTGAGCTGGAACGGTACGAATTTGAAGAGGTCGAGCCGCGCGGCTTTTTTCGGCGCGCTCTCTTCCTCTGGGCCGGCAGCCATTTCGCCTGACATCGCTTTTGGCAAGAATCGCCTCGATTTGGGTTGACGCCGGACCCGGCCCGGGGTTTAAGATAGTTGCAGGTGAGACTAATTTAGCAGGACCACAGGTTACTAGCTAGCGTTTTCGAGCGAAGTGGATACCGGTTCGCGTGAAGAAAACGCGTCAAAACAAGATCTCTAGTCACGGGGTTGAGCCCGCATGGCGCTGACTAAAACCCAGTTCGGCTATCGTCGCCACCCCGACCAGGACCGGGCAGGCGCCAACACGGCCGAACACGCGATCGTGGTGGTCGGCGCGGGTCCCATCGGGCTGTCGCTGGCGATCGATCTGGCGCAGCGCGGGCAATCGGTCGTGCTGCTCGACGATGCTGACCGGATCGGCGAGGGTTCACGGGCGATCTGCTTCTCAAAACGCTCGCTCGAATTCTGGGACCGGCTCGGCATCGGGCAGCGCATGGTCGACAAGGGCGTGGTGTGGAGCGTCGGCAAGATCTTCCACGGCGATTCCCAGCTTTATCAATTCAATCTGCTGCCGGAGGAAGGCCACAAGCGGCCGGCCTTCATCAACCTGCAGCAATTCTACGCGGAGGCCTATCTGGTCGACCGCGTCGAGGAACTGCCTGCCATCGACCTGCGCTGGCGCAACAAGGTGACGGGGCTCGAGCCGCGCAACGACGGTGTGGTGCTGACGATCCAGACGCCTGACGGTCCCTATCGGCTGGCGGCGCAATATGTCGTCGCCTGCGACGGCGCCCGGTCCTCGTTGCGGCAGCTGGTGGGCGCGGAATTTGCGGGGCAGGTATTCGAGGACCAGTTCCTGATCGCCGACGTCAAGATGACTGCGGCATTCCCGACCGAGCGCTGGTTCTGGTTCGATCCGCCGTTCCATGCCGGCCGCTCCGCGCTGCTGCACAAGCAGCCGGACGACATCTGGCGGATCGACCTGCAGCTTAATCGTTTTGCCGATCCCGCCGTCGAAAAGCTGCCCGAGAATGTGCGGCCACGCATCGCCCGCATGCTCGGCCACGACAACTTCGATTTCGAATGGATCTCGCTTTACAAATTCCAGTGCCGGCGCATGAACAAGTTTATCCATGGCCGGGTGATATTTGCCGGCGATGCCGCGCATCAGGTCTCGCCGTTCGGCGCCCGCGGCGCCAATTCCGGGCTGGAGGATGCCGAAAATCTGGCGTGGAAGCTCGATCGGGTGCTGCGGGGAACCTCGCCCGAGGCGCTGCTTGACAGCTACCACATCGAGCGAAGCGCCGCGGCCGACGAGAACATCCGCGAATCCACCCGCTCGACCGACTTCATGGCGCCCAACTCCCACCAGGAGGCGCGGCTGCGCAAGGCGGTGCTGTCGCTCGCCAAGGAAACCGAGTTCGGCAAGCGCATGGTGAATGGCGGACGGCTCTCGACGCCCTCGATCTACGAGACGCCACTGTCGACCGCTGATGGCGATTGCTGGCGCGGCGGCCCGCGTCCCGGTGCCTCGATGCCGGACGCGCCGGTTGCAGGGCAGGGTGGCGAACCGACCTATCTCACCGATGCCTTCATCGGCGTCGGAACGGGATTCACGCTGCTGGAGTTTAGCAATGGCGTTCCGCCGGAACGGCCCGACGGATTGGGCACGATCCGGATTGGCGGCAAAGGGGGGCTGGCCGATTCTGCAGGCCTTGCCGCCAGGCGTTACGATGCCGAGCCCGGCACCGCCTATCTGCTGCGCCCCGACGGCTACGTGGCGGCGCGCTTCCGCCACCCGACGCGGGCGGCGCTCGATGCCGCGCTGGCGCGTGCCGCAGGCCACAACTGAGGTTTCGTCATGGCGCTATCGACCAGTTCGAACTTTGCGAAGCCCGACGACGCGTTCCGCGCCATCGTCGAGGCGCATCATGGGCTCAACGACGAACAAAGCGCCGATCTCGATGCGGCGCTGGTTCTCATTCTCGCCAATCACATTGGCGACCTCGATGTGCTGAAGGAGGCCATCGCGCTCGCCGCCCAGCGCATGCTCGGTGCGAGCCAGCAGCAACAGCAACAACAACAGCAATCGCAGCAATAGTTCACGTCCCGAACGAAGTCAGGAATCGAATTGATGGCTAAAGGTTTCGCGTCCACCACCGATCTGGCGGAGAAGCAGATCACCTTCTCCGAAATCGGCACCGATCTCTACGCCTTCACCGCCGAGGGCGATCCGAACTCCGCGATTATCGTCGGCGATGATGGCTGCCTGGTGTTCGACGCGCAGTCGACGCCGGCGATGGCCAACAAGGTGATCGAGCGCGTTCGCACCGTCACCGACAAGCCGATCAAATATGTCGTGCTGTCGCATTATCATGCGGTGCGCGTGCTCGGCGCTTCTGCCTACAAGGCGCAGGGCATCGTGGCCTCGGCCGAAACCTATCGGCTGATCGAGGAGCGCGGTCAGCAGGATTGGGATTCCGAATATGGCCGCTTTCCCCGCCTGTTCCAGGATGCCGAGAGCATTCCCGGCCTGACCTGGCCGACGCTGACCTTCGAAGGCGAGATGTCGATCTATCTCGGCAAGCGCGAGGTGCGGCTGATGCAGCTCGGCGCCGGGCATACGTCGGGCGACATCGTGGCCTGGGTGCCGGATGCCGAAGTCATGTTCTCCGGTGACCTCATCGAATATCACTCGGCCTGCTATTGCGGCGACGCGCATTTGCGCGAATGGCCGGCCACGCTGAATGAAATCCGCGCCTTCAATCCCAAGGCCATCGCGCCGGGCCGCGGCGATGCGCTGAAAGGGCTATCCACCGGACGCGACGCGATCGCGATGACGCGCGATTTCGTCACCTCGCTCTATGGCGCGGCGGAAAGCTCGGTCGCCAAGGGCCGCACGCTGAAAGAGACCTTTGCGGCGACGCGCGAGGTGATGGACCCGAAATTCTCCAGCTTCGCCATCTACGAGCACTGCCTGCCGTTCAACGTCTCGCGCGCGTTCGACGAAGCGTCCGGAATCGACGATCCCGTGATCTGGACCGACAAGCGCGACCAGGAAATGTGGGCCGCCCTGCAAGGAGGAGGATGACCATGAATATCAACACCTCGCCTGATCAGATCGTCCGAGGTACGGCGCAAGTGACGCCCGGATACATGTCCGGCTTCGGCAATAGCTTTGAGACCGAGGCGCTGCCCGGTGCGCTTCCGATGGGCCGCAACTCGCCGCAGCGCTGTGCCTACGGACTCTATGCCGAGCAGTTGTCCGGCTCGCCCTTCACCGCGCCGCGCGGCACCAATGAGCGGTCGTGGCTCTATCGCATCCGCCCTTCGGTGAAACACTCCGGCCGCTTTGAGAAAGCGGATGCCGGGCTGTGGCGCACCGCGCCGTGCCACGAATACGACCTGCCGATCGCGCAACTGCGCTGGGATCCGGCGCCGATCCCGAAGGAGGACACGACCTTCCTGCAGGGCGTGCAGACCATGACGACCGCCGGTGACGCCAATACGCAGGCCGGCATGGCCGCGCATGTCTACCTCATCACCAAATCGATGGTGGATCAGCATTTCTACAATGCCGACGGCGAGATGATGTTTGTGGCTCAGCAGGGCAATCTGCGTCTCGTCACCGAGTTCGGTCGTATCGACATCGAGCCGGGCGAGATCGCGGTGATCCCGCGCGGCGTGAAATTCCGGGTCGAGATTCCCAACGGACCTGCGCGCGGCTATCTCTGCGAAAATTACGGTGGCGCCTTCACGCTGCCGGAACGTGGGCCGATCGGCGCCAATTGCCTGGCCAATTCGCGCGACTTCCTGACGCCGGTGGCGTCGTACGAGGACAAGGACACGCCGACCGAGCTCTACGTTAAATGGGGCGGATCGCTGTTCAAGACCACGCTGCCGCATTCGCCGATCGACGTGGTCGCGTGGCACGGCAATTACGCGCCCTACAAATACGACCTGCGCACCTTCTCGCCGGTCGGCGCCATCGGCTTCGACCACCCCGATCCCTCGATCTTCACGGTGCTGACCTCGCCGTCGGAGACCGCGGGCACCGCGAATATCGACTTCGTCATTTTCCCGGAACGCTGGGCGGTCGCCGAAAACACGTTCCGTCCGCCCTGGTATCACATGAACATCATGAGTGAGTTCATGGGCCTGATCTACGGCGTCTACGACGCCAAGCCGCAAGGTTTTGTCCCCGGCGGCATCAGCCTGCACAACTGCATGCTGCCGCACGGCCCCGACCGCGAGGCCTTTGATCACGCCAGCAACAGTGAGTTGCAGCCGGTGAAACTGACCGGCACCATGGCTTTCATGTTCGAGACGCGCTTTCCGCAGCGGGTTACGCAGCATGCGGCGACGGCGTCGACGCTGCAGGATGACTACGCCGATTGCTGGAAGGGCCTTGAGAAGCGGTTCGATCCGAACAAGCCGTGATTCCCACCCTCCCCTTGAGGGGGAGGGTCGGCTCGCATGAGCGTAGCGAAATGCGAGACGGGGTGGGGTGATCTCTCCACTCGGGCACTGTTCGCGAGGAGAGACCTTCACCCCACCCCGCCGCTCCTTTCAGGAGCGTCGACCCTCCCCCTCCAGGGGAGGGTGAAGAAATCGCCAAGCCAAATCGGGAAAACCATGCCCCATCCCAACGACCCAAAACTCCGCTCTTTCATCGATGTCGCGGCCGAATCCCACTTTCCGATCCAGAATCTCCCCTACGGCGTATTCTCCGCCAAGGACGGGCTCGCTCCGCGCGTTGGCGTCGCGATCGGCGATTATGTGCTCGACCTCTGGCAACTCGCCCAGGACTGCCGCTTCGATGTCGTTGAACCCGCCGTATTCGCAGCGTCGCAGCTCAATCCGTTCATGGCGCTGGGGCCAAAAGTCTGGTCGAGCACCCGCGCGCGTATCAGCGAGCTTCTGCGGCATGACCATCCCGAGCTGCGCGACAATGAAAGCTTGCGCAGGCGCGCGCTGGTGCCGATGGCGGATGTCACGCTGCATCTGCCGTTCGCCGTCTCCGGCTACACCGATTTCTATTCGTCCAAGGAGCACGCCACCAATGTCGGCGTCATGTTCCGCGGCAAGGACAATGCGCTGCAGCCGAACTGGCTGCACATGCCGATCGGCTACAACGGCCGCGCTTCGACGGTGGTCGTCAGCGGCACGCCGGTGCGCCGTCCGCGCGGGCAGTTGAAGCCGCCGAGCGCCGACCTGCCCAGCTTCGGGCCGTGCAAGCGGCTCGATTTCGAACTCGAAATGGGCGTAGTCGTCGGCCAGGCCTCGGCGATGGGCGAGATGCTGACCGAGAAGCAGGCCGAGGACATGATGTTCGGCTTCGTCATCCTCAACGACTGGAGCGCGCGCGACATCCAGCAATGGGAATACGTGCCGCTCGGGCCGTTTCAGGCGAAAGTGTTCGCGACCTCGATCAGCCCATGGGTGGTGACGCGCGAGGCGCTGGAGCCGTTCCGGCTTCATGGTCCGGCGCAGGATCCGAAGCCGCTGCCCTATTTGCGGCAGGCGCAGCCGAACAATTACGACATGGCACTTGAGGTGGATCTGCGCGCCACGTCGATGAAGGCGCCAAAAAACATCAGCCGCACCAATTTCAAGTACATGTACTGGTCGTCGGTGCAGCAACTCGTGCACCACGCGGCCTGCGGCTGCGCCATGAATGTCGGTGATCTCCTTGGGAGCGGCACCATCTCGGGCCCCGAGAAAGATCAGCGCGGCAGCTTGCTTGAGATAAGCTGGAACGGCACCGAGCCGGTCGAGCTGGCGTCCGGCGTCACGCGCTCGTTCCTGGAAGACGGCGATTCACTCGTCATGCGCGGCTGGTGCCAGGGCGACGGCTATCGCGTCGGCTTCGGCGAGGTCGAGGGCACGATTTTGGCGACGGAGTGACGCTCTCTCCGTCATTGCGAGCGAAGCGAAGCAATCCATGGCGCCGCAAGCGTCGGCATGGATTGCTTCGTCGCTGGCGCTCCTCGCCAATGACGTGGATGGTTCAGCGTTCCTGCGGCGGAATATCCCTGAGCCTCGCCGAATGCGCGGCAACATCCTCGACGCTGTATTTCAAATGCACCCGCTTATCCGACGGCAACTGCTTCGTCACGCACACACCCGGCCGCCGCTCGGTGGAGGGGCGGATCGGCCGCCGCTCAAAACCGCCGCCGCAGTTCGGGCAGACATTGTGCAGCTTGTTGTCCACGCAGTCCGAGCAGAACGTGCATTCATAGGAACAGATCCACGCATCCGTCGCATTCGGCGGCAGGTCCTTGTCGCAATATTCGCAGTTCGGCCGAAGTTGCAGCGCCATGGTCGTCTCGTGAGTGATTTGCTGTCGCATCATCGCAAATCGGACGGAAAACGCGTATGACGAATTTCCCTCGAATTTGGCCATGCGGTCCGGATCTAGCCGCGTAACGGCAGCCTCGAACTCTCCTTCAGCCGGTCGAGCACGATCGACGAGCGCACATGCGCCACGCTCTGGTGCGGCATCAGCACGTCGTTGACGAGGCCGGAGAGGTCCTTGAGGTCGCGCAGCACGACCTTGAGCACGTAGTCGGCATCGCCGGTGAGCGAGTAGGCCTCCTGGATATCATCGACGCGGTTGACCAGTTCGCGGAATTTCTTGGCGTTGTCGGGCGAATGCGTCGCCAGCGTGATGTGGACGAAGGCGATCAGGTTGAAGCCGAGCGCCTCGCCGGCGAGGTCGGCGTGATAGCCGGCGATGACCTTTTCCTCCTCCAGCCGCATGCGCCGCCGCGAGCATTGCGAGGCGGAGAGGCCGACGAGGTCGGCCAGTTGCTGGTTGGTCAGCCGGCCGTCGTCCTGCAGCGCGGCCAGCATTTTGAGGTCGAAGGCGTCTACGGAGATCATGCGTAAATTACCGGCTTGATGCACGGATTGTGCGCCATGATAGCTGAATGCGCCCTCATTTGCATGCACTTTGCGTCCGTTTCGACCGATATTGAGTCAGGTCAATTTTCGGGAGATTTTCGCCATGGGTCCGTTTCCGCACGACGCGCCGGCCGCCACCATCAGCGCCGACAACCCGATGGGCACCGACGGTTTCGAGTTCGTCGAATATGCGCACCCGAAACCCGAAGAACTGCACGCGCTATTCCGCCTGATGGGCTACGCGCCGGTCGCGCGCCACAGGTCCAAGAAGATCACGGTTTATCGCCAGGGCGACATCAATTACCTCGTCAACGAGGAGCCCGGCACCCATGGCCATGGCTTCGTCGCCGCGCACGGGCCTTGCGCGCCGTCGATGGCGTTTCGTGTCGTCGATGCGAAGCAGGCCTATGAGCGGGCGCTCTCGCTCGGCGCGGAGGCGGCCGATATCCCCGCGCCGCAGAAGACGCTCGACGTTCCCGCGATCAAGGGCATCGGCGGCAGTCTGCTCTATTTCGTGGATCGTTACGGCGCCAAAGGCTCGGCTTATGACATCGAGTTCGAATGGCTTGGCGAAAAGAACCCGCGTCCATCAGGCGCCGGGCTCTATTACATCGATCACCTCACCCACAACGTCCATCGCGGCCGCATGGATGTGTGGACCGGCTTCTACGAAAAGCTGTTCAACTTCCGCCAGATCCGCTTCTTCGACATCGAGGGCCGCGCCTCCGGCCTGTTCTCGCGCGCGCTCACGAGTCCCGACGGCAAGATCCGGATTCCGATCAACGAGGACGCCGGCGATTCCGGGCAGATCGAAGAGTATCTCAACATCTACCGCGGCGAGGGCATCCAGCACATCGCCTGCGGCGCGCGGGATATCTACCGCACCGTAGAGACGCTGCGCGAGGCGGGATTGCCATTCATGCCGTCGCCGCCCGATACTTACTTTGAGAAGATCGACGCGCGGCTGCCGCAGCATGGCGAGGACGTCGTCCGCCTGCAGCGCGACGGCATTCTCATTGACGGCGAGGGCGTCGTCGACGGCGGCCACACCAAGGTGCTGCTGCAGATCTTTTCGGCGAATGCGATCGGGCCGATCTTCTTCGAATTCATCCAGCGCAAGGGCGACGACGGGTTCGGCGAGGGCAATTTCAAGGCGCTGTTCGAATCGATCGAGGAGGATCAGATTCGGCGCGGGGTGTTGAAGGTGGGGAACGCGGCCTGATCCGTCATTGCGAGCGAAGCGAAGCAATTCATAGCGCCGCAAGCGCAAGGATGGATTGCTTCGTCGCTTCGCTCCTCGCAATGACGAGGAGGTTACGCTACTGCTTCCACGCGCTCGTCAATTCCCCGATATCCGCCTTCTCCGCATCCCTGATCGCCGAGGGCGTCCGCGAAAACCGCGGCGCGGGTGCCGGTTGCGTCACGCCGTGGCGCTCGACGAAAATGTTGCGCGCGGCGTTGTGCGGATGCTTTGGCGCTTCGGCCATGGTCAGGATCGGTGCGAAGCAGATGTCGGTGCCTTCCATGATCTTGCACCAGTCCTCGCGGCTCTTGCTCTTGAACACCTTCGTCAGCTTCTCCTTCAGCGCCGGCCATGCCTTGCGGTCCATCTGCGCGTCGAAATCGGCGTCGGTGAGGCCGGCATGCTGGCGCAGCAGCGCGTAGAATTGCGGTTCGATCGAGCCGATCGAAATGAAATTGCCGCAGGAGCATTCGTAGATGCCGTAGAAATGCGCGCCGCCGTCCAAAAAGTTCTGCTCGCGCCCCTCGACCCAGCGGCCGATCGCGGTCATGTCGAAGAACATCGACATCAATGATGCCGCGCCGTCGCACATGGCGGCATCCACCACCTGGCCCTTGCCGGATTTCGACGCTTCGAGCAGCGCCGCCAGCACGCCGACCACGAGATAGAGCGCGCCGCCGCCGAAATCGCCGACCAGATTGAGCGGCGGCACCGGTTTTTCCTTGGTGCCGATCGCCGCGAGTGCGCCGGTCACCGAGATGTAGTTGATGTCATGGCCGGCGGCGTGCGCCAGCGGACCTTCCTGGCCCCAGCCGGTCATGCGGCCGAACACCAGGCGCGGATTGCGCGCCATCACCACATCGGGGCCGAGGCCCAGCCGCTCCATCACGCCCGGACGAAAACCTTCGATCAGTGCGTCGGCGTTGGCGAGCAAGTCGAGCACCTGTGCGACCGCGGCCTTGTCCTTCAAATCGAGCTCGACGACTTTGCGGCCGCGCCCCGCCACCGATTTCAAATTCTTTTTCGCGCCGACGCGATCGAGCGTCACGACCTCCGCGCCCATGTCGGCCAGCATCATGCAGGCGAACGGACCCGGGCCGATGCCGGCGAATTCGACGATGCGGAAGCCGGCGAGCGGGCCGGAGGTGCGGGTAGCGGATTGGGTGGCTGGTTTGTCGAGCACTTGTTTTCTCTCCCAAGGCGGACGCGTCTTAATTAGTTGATTAGCTAAATTGTCCCGCCGAAGCGATAGCGTGGCAAGCTTCTTTTGCCGAGAATCGGACCAAAAATGCGAAAGCGGCGCGCATCGCTGCACGCCGCCTCGAGTGGAAGTTGTGTCTAGGCGCTATCAGCCCGCGGCGTCCACGGCGCGTTGTGCCATCACTTTCACCAGGTTGGCGCGATAATCCGACGTGCCGTGAATATCGCTGATCATGCCGTCGGCGGAAATCGTGACGCCGTCGATCGCGCCCGCCGACCAGTTGGCCTTCAGCGCCGACTCGATCGCCGGCACCCGCATGACGCCGTCCTGCGATGCGCCGGTCGCCGCGACGCGGACGTCACCGGCCTTGGTCTTGGTGACGAACACGCCGGTCAGCGCGAAGCGCGAGGCCGGATGCCGCATCTTGGCGTAGCCGGCCTTGGCGGGGATCGGGAACGACACCGCGGTGATGATCTCGCCGTCCTCAAGCGCCGTCGTGAACAGGCCCTTGAAGAAGTCATCGGCCGAAATCGACCGCTTGTTGGTCTTCACGGTGGCGTCGAGCGAGACCAGGGCGGCAGGAAAATCCGCCGCCGGATCGTTGTTGGCGATCGAGCCGCCGATCGTGCCGCGATGGCGCACGGCGGGGTCGCCGAGCACCGAGGTGAGGTAGGCGATGGCCGGGATCGACTTTTTGACATCGGCGTTTTGCATGATGTCGTAATAGGTCGTGGCCGCCTTGATGGTCAGCGCATCGCCCGATGCCTCGATGCCGACCAGCTCCTTGATCTTGCCGAGGTCGATCACGTCGGATGGCGAAGCCAGCCGCTGTTTCATCACGGGGATCAGCGTGTGGCCGCCGGCCAGATATTTGGAGTCCGAGCCCTTGGCGAACGCGGCCGCCGCTTCGTCGATCGAGGAGGGGCGGTGATAGGTGGTCTGGTACATGGTGCTTCCTCCCTCTCAACCGTGAATCGCATGCCAGACGCGATCGGGCGTCGCGGGCATTTCCAGCTTGTTGTTGCCGATGGCATCGGTGATGGCGTTGATGACGGCAGCCGATGCACCGATCGCACCGGCCTCGCCGCAGCCCTTGACGCCGAGTGGATTGCCCGGACACAGCGTCGTGGTGTGCGATAGCTTGAACGATGGCAGATCGTCCGCCCGCGGCATCGCGTAGTCCATGAACGAGGCCGTCAGAAGCTGGCCCGATGTATCGTAGGCCGCGTTTTCAAGCAGCGCCTGGCCGATGCCTTGGGCGAGACCGCCATGGACCTGGCCTTCGACGATCATCGGATTGATCAGCCGGCCGAAATCATCCGCCGCCACGAAGTTGACGAAGGACGTCTTGCCGGTGGCGGCGTCGACTTCCATTTCGCAGATATAGGCGCCGGCCGGGAAGGTGAAGTTGGTCGGGTCGTAGAACGCGCCTTCCTTCAGGCCGGGTTCCATCCCATCAGGCAGATTGTGCGCGGTGTAGGCAGCGAGTGCGACCATCGGCAGCGCAAGCGACTTGTCGGTGCCGGTGACCTTGAACTCGCCGTTCTCGATGACGATGTCGTTCTCGGATGCCTCGAGCTGATGGGCCGCGATCTTCTTGGCCTTGGCCTCGACCTTCTCCATCGCCTTCAGAATCGCGGTGAGACCCACGGCCGCCGAGCGCGAGCCATAGGTGCCCATGCCGAACTGAACCTTGTCAGTGTCGCCATGGACGATCGAGACCTGGCTGATCGGGATGCCGAGACGTTCGGCCACCAACTGGCAGAACGTCGTCTCATGGCCCTGGCCGTGGCTGTGCGATCCCGTCAGGATCTCGATGGTGCCGACCGGATTGACGCGGACTTCGGCGGATTCCCATAGACCCACGCCGGCGCCGAGGCTGCCGACCGCCTTTGAGGGCGCGATGCCGCACGCCTCGATGTAGCAGGAGATGCCGATGCCGCGCAGCTTGCCTTCGGACTTGGCCGTTGCCTTGCGGACTGGGAACCCGGCATAGTCGATCGCCTTCATCGCCGCATCGAGCGAGGCATGGAAGTCGCCGATGTCATAGGCCATGATGACGGGCGTCTGGTGCGGGAATTGCGTGATGAAATTCTTCTTCCGCAACTCGGCCGGATCGACCTTCAACTGCCGCGCCGCCGTCTCCACCAATCGCTCCACCACGAAACTCGCTTCGGGACGGCCCGCGCCGCGGTAGGCATCGACTGGTACGGTGTTGGTGTAGACGCTGATTACCTCGGCGAAGATGTTGGGGATGTTGTACTGCCCCGACAGCAGCGTCGCATAGAGATAGGTCGGCACCGACGAAGAGAACAGCGACATGTAGCCGCCGAGATTGGCGCAGGTCTTTACGCGCAATCCGGTGATCTTGTTGTCCTTGTCGAGCGCCATCTCCGCCTTTGTGAGGTGGTCGCGGCCGTGGGCATCGGTCAGGAAGGCCTCGGTACGGTCGCCGGTCCATTTCACCGGCCGCCCGACCTTCTTGGAGGCCCACAGCGCCACCATCTCTTCGGGATAGATGAAGATTTTTGAGCCGAAGCCGCCGCCGACGTCGGGAGCCACCACGCGCAGCTTGTGCTCCTGCGCGATGTTGTAGAACGCCGACAGCACGAGGCGGGCGACATGCGGATTCTGCGAGGTCGTGTAGAGCGTAAAATGCTCTTCCGGCTCGTTATATTCCGCAATCGCCGCGCGCGGCTCCATCGCATTCGGCACCAGGCGGTTGTTGGTGATGTCGAGCGAGATGACATTGGCCGCCGACTTGAAGGCGGCATCGGTCGCGCCTTCGTCGCCGATGGTCCAGTCGTAGATCACGTTGCCCGGCGCTTCCGGGTGCAATTGCGGCGCGCCCGGCGCGATCGCGGCGCGGATGTCGTGAACGGCGGGCAATTCCTCGTAAGTAACGACGACAGCCTCGGCCGCGTCCCTCGCCAGGTTCTTGGTTTCCGCGATCACGACCGCGACGGCCTGGCCGACGAAGCGCACGGTCTCCGGCGCCATCGCCGGCCATGCGCCCATCTTCATGCCGGTGCCGTCCTTGGAGGTGATGGCCCAGCCGCAGATCAGATTGCCGATCTTGTCGTCGACGAGTTGCTGGCCGGTCAGCACGCCGACCACGCCCGGCATCTTCATCGCCTCTGATGTGTCGATGCTCTTGATCTTCGCATGCGCGTGCGGGCTGCGGATGAAGTGTGCGTGGGTCATGCCCACCAGCTTGATATCGTCGACGTAACGTCCTTTGCCGGTAATGAAACGGCGGTCTTCCTTGCGCACGACGCTTGCGCCAATGCCTTCAACGCCCATGTCCTGTCCTCCCGACCGGAATTATTGTTTCCGCTGTTCCTTTTCGAAACGCGGTATTGAATTCGAAGTTTGCTGTCCGCGGCTTCTATTCCGCGGCCTGCGCGACCTTCATTCGTCCGGCGGCATCGAGCACCGCCTTGACGATGTTGTGGTAGCCGGTGCAGCGGCAGATGTTGCCTTCCAGCTCCTGCCGGACGGTCTCTTCATCGAGCTGGCCGCTATGGCGGTGCACAATATCGATCGCCGACATGATCATGCCCGGAGTGCAGTAACCGCACTGCAGGCCGTGATTGTCACGGAACGCCGCCTGCATCGGGTGCAGTTCGTCGCCCTTGGCGATGCCCTCGATGGTGGTGACGCTGGAGCCGGCGGCCTGTCCGGCCAGTACGGTGCAGGACTTGACCGCCCGGCCATCGATATGGACGACGCAGGCGCCGCACTGGCTGGTGTCGCACCCGACATGGGTGCCGGTCAGGTTCAGATGGTCGCGGAGGAGATGGACGAGAAGGGTCCGGTCTTCGACCTCGGCCGAGACGGCCTTGCCGTTTACCGTCAGCTTGACTGTAGACACGCGTGGTACCTCCCGATGTTTTATAATTATTCCAATTAGAAACAGCGGCGAGGGAACTTGCAACTAGGATTTTGCTGGGGCGTGTCATTGTGATGACATTCGCGAGCGCGCGAAAAACTTGCGATGCGAATTCTTCTTACCCTCCCCTGGAAGGGGAGGGTCGGTTCGCATGGAGCGAAGCGAAAATGCGAAACGGGGTGGGGTGATCTCTCCACTCGGGCACCGTTGGATGTGGAGAGACCGTCACCCCACCCCGCCGCTTCGCGTCGACCCTCCCCCTCCAGGGGAGGGTGTAAGCACCCCTTGCCAATCTTTCCCGGATTTACGCACCTTTATCCATTCTGCCTTAAGTTTGCGCACCGGATCGGGGGCGGGGGTCTCCGATGCCTGTTTTTCAGAACGAAAACGGGGGGTGACGTGCGATTTTCGAAGCGTAGCGGCTCGTCTTTCAAGATCCCGACCCTGCGGTTCCGCGCCAAGATCATGCTCGGCTTTGCCGTCGTGCTGGCGATTTCGGCCGCCAGCATGGGGTTTGCCTATCTCGGATTCGAACATGTTTCTGCCGGCGTGGAGTCTTACCGGCGCAGCGTGCAGGAGGCCGACCTGTCGCGCGACATCGATCGCGAACTGATTTCCTATCGCTCGCTCGCCCGCTATTTCGTGGCGACGGGCAAGGAAGAGGACGGCAAGGCGGCGCTATCAGCCGAGGCCGGGCTGAAAGATGCGATCATCGCCTCGATGAAGGGCACCACCAACCCGACCCGGCTCGAGCAGGTCGCCAAGCTCGAGCGCGAGTTCCGCACCTTCACCAAGATTTTCGCCGATATCGTCAAGGTCAAGGACGAGAGCGCGCGCATCACGCAGAACCAGCTCACGCGCACCGGCAACTCGCTGCGCTACAAGCTCGACGATCTCCCGAGCAATGCCGACGATGACGAAATGCAGGTGATCACGCTCGGCGCCAAGAAGGTGACCGAGCAGTTCCAGGCGGTCTCCGCGCTCGCCAATACGTTCGTGGTCAATTCCGACAAGACCGTCGCAGCCAGCGCGCTGGCTCGCCTGAAGTTCGTCGAGAATTCGCTGAAGGCGATTTCGTCGAACAATGAGAAGATCCGCGAGGGGATCAAGGAAGTTTCCGGGATGCTGGCGGAATACCAGCAATCGCTCGCCAAGCTGATCGACAATGCCAAGGAAATCGATGAGCTGACCCAGGAAATGGCGGAGTCAGCCGCCGCCATCAACAAGGGCTCGCTGGCGATGAAGTCGGATTTGCTGGCCGATCAGAAGCGGCTCGAAGCCGAATCGAACGCGACCATCGGCGAGACCGAGCGGCTGATCCTGATTCTTGCCGCCGGCGGCTTCCTGCTCGGCTGCGTCTGGGCGTTCCTGCTCGGCACCGGCATTTCCCGGCCGATGATTGCGATGTGCAGCGCGATGCGCGAACTCGCCGCCGGCAATTTCGAAGTCGTGCTGCCCGGTCTCGGCCGCAACGACGAACTCGGCCAGATGGCGAGCGCGGTCGAGGAGTTCAAGGTGCAGGCGATCGCCCGCGCCGAGCGCGACGCCGCCACACAGGAAGCTCAGAACAAGGCGGCGAGCGCCGCGCGCCGCGCCGAACTCATTCGTTTCGCCGATGAGTTCGAAGCCGCGGTCGGTGCCATCGTCTCCAACGTGTCGTCCTCGGCCGTGCAGCTCGAATCCGCCGCCGGCAAGTTGACGCGGACGGCGGAAACCACCCAGAGCCTGTCGAGCCAGGTCGCCGGCGCCTCGGAAGAAGCTTCCGGCAACATGCAGTCGGTGGCGTCCGCGACCGAGGAATTGTCGGCCTCCGTCGACGAGATCGGGCGGCGCGTCAAGGAATCCAGCCAGATTGCGGAAGCCGCCGTCCGTCAGGCCGAACAGACCGACGGACGGATCGGCAAGCTGTCGCGCGCCGCGCAGGAGATCGGCGATGTCGTCAAGCTGATCACGGCGATCGCAGAGCAGACCAACCTGTTGGCACTGAACGCCACCATCGAGGCGGCCCGCGCCGGCGATGCCGGCCGCGGCTTTGCCGTGGTCGCCTCCGAAGTCAAATCGCTCGCCAGCCAGACCGCGAAGGCGACCGACGAGATTTCCAATCACATCACGGGCATGCAGGGCGCGACGCAGGAATCGGTCGCTGCGATCAAGGAGATTGGCGGCACTATCGGAAAAATCTCCGACATCGCCGCGACGATCGCGAGCGCCGTCGAGCAGCAGAGCTCGGCGACGCAGGAAATCGCGCGCAGCGTCCAGAACGTCGCGCAAGGCACGCAGGAGGCCGCCACCAACGTCATGCACGTCAACCGCGGCGCGACCGAAACCGGCTCGGCCTCCGAAGAAGTGCTGAATTCGGCGCGAACGCTGTCGAGCGAAAGCACGCGGCTGCGCGAAGAGCTCGACCGCTTCATGGAGAATATCAGGGCGGCGTGAGGACGACTACAATCGGTCGTCGTAGCCGGAAGCGTCACCAAACCTCCGCTGTCATCGCCCGGCTTGACCGGGCGACCCAGTATTCCAGAGACAGTTGTGGTCAATCGAGAAGCAGCGGCGTACTGGATACCCCGCCTTCGCAGGGTATGACGGCTGGAATTGATTGGCGTCCCAGAGCTGCTTTTACTTACTCCCTCCCGAACTGATGTTTCAATTCCACCTTCGCCCGCTCCAGCCGAGCGCGTTGCGTCTTCGGCAAGGTCTTGCCCGCGCGGTTGATGTAGAAGGTCAGCATCGATAGCGCCGAGCGATAGGCGCCGCTCTTCCGGCGCGAACTATGCTCGGCAGAACGCTTGAGCGATGCCGCGATCTTCTTGGCGCTGGTCTGCTTGAAGACGCCACGTTTCAGATCGAGCGCGTCGCTTTCCTGTGTCACGCGTTGCGACCAGCGCCTCGGCGATGATTTCTTCGCGGTGGTCTTGCGGCTGCTCTTGCGCGCCGTGGTCTTGTGTGGACGCGCGGTCTTCCGGCGTTCGGCCATTGATCGGCTCCATTGCTGTTTCGCCGAAGAACGGTCGGTCGATGGTTCTGTTCCTTTCATTCGCTGCGCTCGCAATGACCCAGAAAGGCCGCAACAAGCATCTTGCATGCCCGACACACCATGACAGCTATGCATTTTCGCGGCGCGAGAATCGCCGGAACCCCTGCCAGCCGAGGGCGTTATCTCGGTCGCGGGCAGCATGTTTGCCGCAATTGAGCGAGAAAACCCTGGGGCTGGGGCGTTCCGGGGTATTTTTTCATTGGTCCAATCTGATGGGTCCGACAGCAATACGGCACGGTGCGGCAGTGAGTGAGAATGTCTCGATCTCCGCACCGGCGGCGCAGGACACGGACCGCGTCGTCGAGACCAGTATACCTGCGCGGCTCGATTGCTTGCGGTGGGGCGGTTTTCATACCCGCGTCGTGGCCGCGCTCGGCATCACCTGGATTCTGGACGGGCTGGAAGTCACCCTGGCGGGCGCTCTGTCGGGCGCGCTGAAGGAAAGCCCGACGCTGCAATTCTCGAATTTCGATGTTGGTCTCGCCAACAGCGCCTACCTCGCGGGCGCCGTGCTCGGTGCCCTCGGTTTCGGCTGGCTAACGGACCGGATCGGGCGCAAGAAACTGTTCTTCATTACGCTCGCGGTCTACCTATCCGCGACCGCGGCCACCGCGCTGTCGTGGAACGTGGCGAGCTACGCGCTGTTTCGCTTCCTGACCGGCGCAGGCATCGGCGGCGAATACACCGCGATCAATTCGACGATCCAGGAACTGGTGCCGGCGCGCTATCGCGGCTGGACCGATCTCGTGATCAACGGCAGCTTCTGGATCGGCGCTGCGATCGGTGCGGTCGCAGCTATCGTGCTGCTCGATCCCAACGTGCTGGCGCCGGACCACGGCTGGCGGCTGGCCTATTTCATCGGCGCAGCCCTTGGCTTGATCGTGTTCGTGATGCGGATGTGGATTCCGGAAAGTCCGCGCTGGCTGATGATCCATGGCCGTCCCGAGGAGGCGCACGCGATTGTCGACGACATCGAGAGATCGTCGACGCGACATTCGGATCATCCGGCCGATGAGGTATTCCCGAAGATCAGGCTGAAGATGCGTACCCACACGCCGCTTGGTGAGGTGGCGCATACGTTGTTCACGACCTATCGGCAGCGTTCGATGGTCGGATTGGTGCTGATGGCCTCGCAGGCGTTCTTCTACAACGCCATCTTCTTTACCTTCGCGCTGATACTGACCGATTTCTTCGGCATCCCGTCCAACCATGTCGGCTGGTACATTCTGCCCTTCGCGGCAGGTAATTTCCTGGGCCCCCTGCTGCTCGGCCGCCTGTTCGACACGCTGGGCCGGCGCATGATGATCACGGTAACCTATGGCGTCTCGGGCATTTTGCTCGCGCTGTCGGGCTATCTGTTCTCGATCGGCGTTCTGACTGCACAGACTCAGACCATCGCCTGGATGGTTATCTTCTTCTTTGCCTCGCCGGCGGCGAGCGCGGCCTATCTCACCGTCAGCGAGACGTTTCCGCTGGAGGTGCGCGCGCTTGCCATTGCGCTGTTCTACGCGATCGGAACAGGCATCGGCGGCGTGGCAGGGCCCGCGCTGTTCGGCGCGCTGATCGATACCGGATCGCGCAACAGTGTCTTCGCCGGCTACCTGTTCGGGTCGGCATTGATGATCGTGGCCGCTGCCGTCGCGTGGCGGTATGCCATCGCGGCCGAGCGCAAGTCGCTCGAATCTGTCGCACGGCCACTCGCATTTGTGGAGTAGGATGAGATGAACGAGGATCTGTTGGAAATGCCATTGGAAGAAGATTTCGTCCGCGAAGACGATGCCGCACCGGAAACTGTACCGGTGCCGCGCTCGCTGGTGCCGCACTTGAGCGAGACCGCCGTTCTGCTCGACATCGACGGCACGCTGCTCGATCTGATGCCGACGCCGCGTGAAGTCTGGGTGCCGCCAGGGCTGGTGAAGACGCTGAACCGCCTGCTTGTGCGAACCAACGGCGCGCTGGCGCTGGTCAGCGGCCGTTCGCTCAACGACATCGATCTGATTTTCGCGCCTGATCAGTTTCCGGCCGTTGGCGGCCATGGCGCCGAGATGCGGATCGAGCCGGATAGCGAGTCAGTGGACGCTCACGCGCCGCCACTGGACAAGGAATTGAAGCGCCGGCTGGCGGCGATCGCCAAGCTCAGCCCGGGAATATTGCTGGAAGACAAGGGTTATTCGCTGGCACTGCATTACCGCCTCGCGCCGCATGCCGAAAAGGCGATCTATGCCGCGGTGTCGCTGATCAGGGCCGATCTTCCCAACGCGCCGATCGAGGTGCTGCCCGGCAAATGCGTCTGCGAGATCAAGCATTCCGGCTTCACCAAGGCGACCGGCGTGCACGAATTGATGACACGCGAGCCGTTCAAGGGGCGCCGCCCGTTCTTCATCGGCGACGACGTCACCGACGAAACGGTATTTGCGATCATGCCCGACCTCGACGGGCTTGCCTTCTCCGTCGGCCGCCGCGCCAAGGGCGTTGCGGGGCACTTCGATACGCCGAGCGACGTGCGCGAATTCCTCGCGCACCTGCTTGACGACGAAAGGGACGCGCCGCTGCCATAATGTTTCTCGTCTCGACGAGTTTCGAACATAGATTCTTGCGCTTGACGCCGAGGTTCACGACAAAATTTATTTTTCGTGAGTTCCGGTGAGTTCCAGCACGCCGCAGCCCGAATTTGGTTTCAATTCGTTGAAAGGGTGATCAGGAACCATATTGATGAACGGTTGTTAACGCGAGCGTACCAACGGGAGGGGACCTTTGAACCTCGTCGTCGTTTCTAACCGCGTTTCCCGCGGAAAACCCAACGAACCCATGACGGGGGGCCTCGCGGCGGCGTTATTGCCGATTGTCGAGAAGTCGGGCGCTATCTGGGTTGGTTCCAGCGGAAGGGTCCGCGATGGGAACCAGAAGGAACCATTTGCCGAAATCGAGGCGCTTGGCGCCGGCGCGCTGGCTATGCTGGATCTGCCGGCCGCGCATTACGGCGGTTATTACGAAGGCTTTGCGAATTCCGCGCTGTGGCCGGCACTGCATTCACGCGCCGACCTGATTCGCGCCTCGCAGGAGGACTACCTCAGCTATCGCGAAGTGAACGCCTTCATGGCGCGTGCGCTGCTGCGATTCCGAAAAGCCGATTCCGCGTTCTGGGTTCAGGATTACCATTTCCTGGCGCTCGGCGCCGAACTGCGCGATCTCGGCGTCACCGAGCCGATCGGCTTCTTCCTGCACACGCCGTGGCCGTCGCGTGCGGTGATATCAGGCGTGCCGCATCATCGCGAACTGATCGAGGCGATGCTGGCCTATGATCTGATCGGTTTCCAGACCGAGGAAGATTGCGAGAACTTCCTGTCCTACGCGCAGTCCGATCTCGGCCTCGTCGTGCATGACGGCGTCATCATCTCGCGCTACGGCCGGACGCGCGCCGCGGTATTTCCGATCGGCATCGATCCGAAGCAGTTCGCCCAGTTGGCGACGAAGGCGTCGACCCATCCGGATGTCTCGCGGCTGCGGCGCAGCCTGAACGGCGAGAAGCTCGCGATCGGCGTCGACCGGCTGGACTATTCCAAGGGCCTGATCAACCGTATCAAGGCGTTCGACCGGATGTGGACGCTGCATCCGTCGCTGGCGCGCACCGTCTCGCTGCTGCAGATCGCGACGCCCTCGCGCGGCGCGATCGAGGCCTATGGCAATCTGCAGAGTGAGGTCGCCAAGCTCGTCACCGACGTCAACGGCGCGCATGGCGAGGTCGACTGGACGCCGATCCGCTATCTCAACAAGGGTTACGGCCAGGCCGTGCTTGCGGGCCTCTACCGCACCGCGCAGGTCGGCGTGGTGACGCCGCTGCAGGACGGCATGAACCTCGTCGCCAAGGAATATGTCGCAGCTCAGAACCCGGTCGACCCCGGCGTGCTCGTGCTGTCGAAATTCGCCGGCGCCGCCAACGAGCTCGATACGGCACTGCTGGTCAATCCCCACGATATCGACGGCATGGCGCGCACTATCGCCATCGCGTTGTCGATGCCGCTCACCGAACGGCGGATGCGCTGGGAAGCGATGATGGATAAGTTGCGCAGCCATACCATCCAGCAATGGTTCGCCGACTTCACCGAAGCGCTGCACGACTGCCAGCTCGACAAGAGCGAGTTGGCGCCGGTTATGACGGAGCCCGCGCTATGGCCGGTTCGCTCCGCCACCAATGGCGGCGCGCGGTATCACTAGTGCTAACACTCGATCTGCCATCTTGAGAGATTGTGAAGCTGTCTCCCCGTCATCCCGAGGAGCACGCAATAGCGCGCGTCTCGAAGGACGATGGCCCGCATATCGGCCGTGCATCAAGATAACGGAGCTCGGCCGACGAGGCCCCGCTCAATAACAATACGACACGCCATCCAGCACCGGGCAGCGCGCCTTGCTCGGCGCGCTCGGATTTTCCATCGGCACGTAGCCGCCCTTGCCGTTGCCGGCGAATACGCCGGGGCCGATCACGACGGACGACTTGTTGCCGATGATGACGCTCGGATGCGGCGAGGCCAGCCTCGATCGCGTGCCGTCGGCCCATACGATGGAGTCGCCCGCGAAGATGCCGCGCCGGCCGTCGTCGCAGGTTACGTCCACGCCCTGCTTGGTGCAGGCCTGCGCCAGCGCCGGGCTGGCGGCTGCTGCCGCGAAAGTCGCGGCCAGAGCCGAGAGCAAGAGCGTCCGTGCGATCATTGTGCGTCCTCCACCAATTGCGCTGTCACTTATCGTCATCGATCGTGGCCGGATTCCGGTTCAAGACCCGGCAAACCGCCGATTATCCGACGCTAGACGATCCAAATTGCCAAACAAATTCAACGAATTGGGGAAATTTTAGCCGTGGTGGCCAGCCTCCCTTGCAAAATCAGTGCTGCCCCTTCAAGAGAGGGCCTCCGGAGAGATGGCCGAGTGGCTTAAGGCGCACGCTTGGAAAGCGTGTGTGCGGGAAACCGTACCGTGGGTTCGAATCCCACTCTCTCCGCCATCAGATTGAAGCTGCCACGATCCAGCGTTCGATAACAGGTGAAGAGTTTCGCTTGACGTTACACCGGATAGCATCTGTTGCTCGTGCGCGCGCCCAATTCTCGACCCAACGAATACCGTAGCTTCGTCGACAGGCCTTCGTTCGGACACCACCGCATTTGCCGGAAAAATTTCATCCGGCCAGCCCAGCGTGATACTTTTCACGATGACCTGATCGTCGGCTATTCCCGCGTGTTCGCGCACCACGGTGATTGCATGATGCGCTGGGTGTTGATCACGGCGCCCAGCCCGCGAGACCATGCGTGGTCTGCCAACGACCCATCGCCGACGTTGGACAAGAGTTCAGCACCGGCTCGATGGGAAGCCGGCACGGACCGGATTACACTCGATCGGTTTGGAGAACGAGGTGCCAAACCATTTGCTGGTCAACGAGCCATCGTTGTCGATCCAGGGGATCGGGGGCAATTGCGGCAGGTAGGATGCATACGGCATTACTTTCGCAAGCGTCACCCTGCCCGGAAATTGCGCGAGGAACGCCTTGTTCATTCCGCCGTCCAGTCCGCTGTAGATCGGGGCAGCCGGCACGTTGTCTTCAAGCAATCGCGCGTATTCGAGCTCGTCGGCGCGCCTCTTCTCCAGCGCCCGCCGCGCGATTTCCGGATTGACGACGAAGGGCGGACATTTTTCGATCGCGTTGAACACAAGAGGGGACGGCGAATTCGCAGGCGGTTGCGCATCGAATACATAGCGGCGGTTGCACACGTCCACCTTGGGTTCGCGTTGCGTCGTCTCGAAATGATCGTTGCCGACCTTGAGCATTTTCCAGAAGGGCAGGTTGGGACTATTTCGATGCCGCGCCAGATTCGCCGGCGTCAAGCGGAACGGATAGGCCTGGACCTGGAACGACGGCCGGCCGCTGAGCGAGTCGCGCGCCAGCGAATAGATTTCGCTGATCTGTTCGTCGGTCATGGCATAGCAACCGCTCGACCAGCAGTCGCCGTGAATCATCAGGAAGCTGCCGTTGCGCTTGTGCGCCTTGTCGAACGTGTTGGGGTAGCCGAGGTTGATCGAAAGATAGAAGTTGGAGTTGGGATTCATCAACTCAGGTGTAATCGTATAAAACCCTTCCGGAGCCTGCCGGTCGCCCTCGTACAACTTCGGCCCGAGATCGCCCGACCACCGGCAGATCGGATAAGTCTTGAGGATCTGGAAACGGCCGGCCGTGTCCTGTTTCCAGACTTCGAGCTCCGCCTCCTCCTTGAAAAGACGCATAACGATCGGCGAGTATTTTGGCATCTTCTTCTGTTCGAGTAGCGAGAGCAGCTCGGGGGGTAGCTCCTGTGTTGCCTTGGCCGGCAACGGCTTGCTGCTTTCGCCAAGGCACGTGACCGGTGTCAAGGCAGCGGCAAAAGCCGCCGTCAGCACAAGTGCACATCGAACCATGGCGCGGATCACTGCTGTACCTTCCACCCGCCCGCGCCGCTACTTCTCGAACCCGACGAACACCGTCGCTTCCTCGACGGACTTCCGCTCCGACACCACCGCATTCGCCGGAAAAGTTTCATCCGGCCAGCCCAGCGCAATACTTTTCATGATGACCTGATCGTCGGCTATTCCCGCGTGCTCGCGCACCACGGGCGATTGCATGATGCCTTGGCTGTTGATCACGGCGCCCAGCCCGCGAGACCAGGCGGCATTGACCAGGGCTGTCGCCACAGCGCCGCAATCGAAGGGCGTATCGTCGCTGCCATCAAGCACGCGGTCATAGGTAATGATCACGCATACCGGCGCGTCGAATTGACGGAAGCCGCGCAGTACCCAGTCCTGGCGCTTGTCCTTGTTGTCGCGCTCGATTCCCATGGCGGAGAACAGTTGCTTGGCGACACCGACCTGCCTGTCGCGGTGCTTGCCTGCAAAGGCCTGACCCGTGCGGAACTCGCGTGACTGCGGTATGCCCGCCACCATCCGCTCGGTGTTGCCGGCGCGGATCCGATCCAGCGGTTCGCCGGTGACGACGTAGAAATTCCAGGGCTGGGTGTTCATCGACGACGGAGCGCGCATCGCCAAACCAATGATTTCCGCAATCAGCGCCTTGGGTACTGGATCAGGTTTGTAACCGCGAATACTCCGGCGACCGAGAATGACGTCATCAAACTGCATCTGTGCCGAATTCCCCTGACAAGTTCTGAAACAGCCCGGATTTTCGCGGTTTCCGCATCCTCGCGCAAGCGGCGGCGGCGTGTCCTCAACGATTTGGCCACGCACAACATGACCGCGTCAATATTGCGCGCACGCCGTCTAGCGAATTCCGGGATAATGAAATCGTGCCGCTGATTTGCCCGACGTGTCAAGTTTTCGGTCCAAACCGTTGGGTGCGGCGGCCGCCGGCTACTTTGCATGGGGTTGTTTTCGATGTTTTTGGTAGGAGCCGCGGCGACTCCGCGCGACGGCACCGTCCGGAAGGCGCGTAGGCTTTTCAGCTGTTGCTCAAATCGCGGGTTTTGGTTTGTGAAGGCCGAAAATTGCCGATCATTCAATGAGGATTGACAGACACTCTCTCCGACAGTATCTGCCCAGGCGTTTGATACCCAAGATTATCTCGCCGCGTACCGCCCCTCGAACTGCGCGTATGGCCGAATGAACACAACTGGCGCACGGTCGCGCACGCAAGTTGCAATCCTGGCCATCTGGGCCTGGATTGCCACCGGCATATCCGCCACGGCGCAAGACGCAGCGCAGCTGGAGCGGTTGCTGACCAAGGAAGAACAAACAAAGCTTGGCATCTCAACGATGCCGCCCGACAAGCGCGATGCAATGCGTGGCGCGCTAATCAGAATGTACCGACAGGGTTATCGCGCTGCCCAAGGTGCGGACCGAGCAAGCCCGGTCATCGGCACCGGCGTGGCCGAGACACAAGTAGATGGAGACTTCAAAGGCTGGGAGGGTCAAACGATAGTGAAGTTGATGACCGGCCAAATCTGGCAGCAGACAGAGTATCACTACGAATACATCTACGCCTACATGCCGAAGGTTCAAATATATCCATCAGACGGCGGCCACAAGATGAAGGTGGACGGTACGTCTAAAGCCATCGGCGTTCAGCGCTTGCGATAGCTGAAATCTGCGTCCCAGGTCCCGAAGGTTATCTGGAACGCAGCGCTCTCTCGTTGATCTACCCCGTCTGTTGAATTGCCGCGTCATACGCCTTGATCGTCGCCTTGGCGCGATCGGCTACCTCCGCTGCCGTCATGCCGGGCTTGTAGAGGCTGCTGCCGAGGCCGAACGCCAGAATGCCGGCCCTGGTGTAGTCCGCGAAGTTCTTGTCGGAGACGCCGCCCACCGCGGCGATCATCAGGTCCGGGGGGAGCACGGCGCGGATGGCGGTAATGCCCGCCGGCCCGAGCACGCTCGCCGGAAAGAATTTGAGGCTTGAGGCGCCCGACTTGGCAGCCAGCAGCGCCTCGGTCGGACTGAAGACGCCGGGCATCGTGACCATGCCGCGCCCCCTCGCTGCGGCAATGATTTCGGGATCGACATTGGGGCTCACCAGGAGCCGGCCGCCCACGTCATGGAGTCGCGCGACGTTCTCCAGCGTCAACACCGTGCCCGCGCCAACCAGGATTCCGGCTGGGGCCTTCTTGACGGCGATCTCGATCGAGCGGAACGGATCCGGCGAGTTGAGTGGAATCTCGATTGCCGTCATGCCGCTGTCGATCAGCGCGCTGACGATGTCGCCCGCTTCATCAGGCTTCACGCCGCGCAGGATCGCGACCAGCGGACGCTTCATCGGGGGAAATGGGATAACGCGCATTCGACTGATCCTCTACACATTCCAAATCGATTGAGCGGCCATCGAAAGACCGCGACGGACCGCATCCTCGGCGCCGATTGATCTGACGGGAATGGCGACCGTGTCAAACGCCAATTGGTAGAGCGTCTGGAGCTTCCCTGACGCCACCAGCGTAATCGCGGCCCTCGGCGCTCCTCCGGCGAGCCCGCCCGCCAATTCGAGACCGATCAGGGTGCCCGATATTTTCTCTCGGGCCGAGGATGGCGTGGCGCCATAGAGGAGTTGCCCCGATCGCACCTGGAACAGCAGGTTGGCGGCGTTCGCTGGCGTCTCGAATGCGCGCGTGACGGCGGACTGGAAGGCTTCAACATCTGTCTCTTCATCGGCGCCGGCCACCGCGTGGGACAGAATCGTTTCGCGCGATATGACGTCGAACAGCTCTCCGGTCATGAAGGTGGCGAAGCGTTCGACGGTCGCTCCATTGGCTCTGACCCACTTCGAATGGGTGCCCGGCATGCAGACGAGCGCATCCCCCGCAGCGTCCATGCCCAGGACGCCGAGCAATTGTGTTTCCTCGCCTCGCATGACATCGGGCGCCATGGGATCGCGTTGCGCGATTCCGGGGAGGATGCGGATGTCACGATCCTGTCCCGGCACCGCGACGGCGTGCTTCAGGATCGATGCGAGTGGCGCCGGCGTGTCGACATATCCGGCCTCAACCCATCCCTGCCGGGCGCCGGCCATGCCGCAGACGATAACGGGCAGCCGATCCGCGGCACCGACTGCGTCCAGATGCGATTGCAGCACGGCCGGAAAGCCAAGCTTGCCCGCCGCCATCATGCCCTCTTGGCTGCGCCGTTCCCCGAGGATGTCGCCGCTCCGGTCGACGAGCCAAAGCCGAAAACTGCTCGTGCCCCAATCGACTGCGACATATGCAGGCTGGCTCATTTCAAGTTGGTCCCGATGCTATCTGCGCCTTCCGGACATGTTATCACGCCGATCTGCCCGGCGTCCCGATGCTGGATCGATGGTGCAGCGATGGACCAAATGCCGCTTCGCCTGTGCGAATTACACTCGCTTTGCAGTTGATTTGTAGAAATGCAACCAGCATGATCTGACGTCATGCGGGGTCACGCTGCTTGCCAGCAGCGGGGGCTTCGCCAATGAGCGCGCATCGAAAAGAATGCGCCATAACAACAAACAAGACTGTGGAGGACGCCATCGTGAGCAATCGGTTTGGTAACAGCGCGCTTATCGGCCTTGGCCTCTTGATCGCGGCGCTTGCGCCGCAGGCCTATGCCCAATCAACCGCGAAGACGGTGACGCTGGTAGTGCCGTTTGCGGCCGGCGGCGGCACGGATACGGTCGCCCGCTTGATCGGCGAGCGGATGTCGAGGACGCTCGGACAGACCGTCATCGTCGAGAACGTGGTCGGCGGCGGCAGCACGCTGGCCAACGATCGCGTGGCGCGCTCGGCGCCTGACGGCTCCACGATCCTGATCAATCACGTCGCGCTGCTCGCGGCGCCCAGCCTGTTCACCAATTTGCGGTACGATACCAAGACCGCGTTCGAGGCGGTCGGCCTCGTCAACAATGCGCCGATGGTTTTGATTGGCCGGAAGTCGATCCCCGGCGAAGGCCCGAAGGACCATGTGGCCTGGATCAAGGCGCAACGCGACAAGGCGAACTTCGCGCATGGCGGCCTCGGGACCAATAGCCACCTGTGCGCCGTGATGATGGGTAACGTGCTCGGCTTCAAGCCGACGGTCGTGGCTTATCGCGGATCCGCTCCGGCGATCGCCGATCTGCTGGCAGGGCAGATCGATTTGCTGTGGGATCAGGTGACCAACGCGCTGCCGCAGATTCAGGCCGGAACACTGCACGGCATCGCCATCACGTCGCCGGGACGTCTCGAACAGTTGAAGGACGTGCCGACCACCGCCGAGCTCGGCATGCCCGAGGTCAGCTACTCGATGTGGCATGGGCTCTATGTGGCAAAGGGCACGCCTAAGGAGACCATCAATGCGCTGAATTCGGCGCTCCGCGGTGCGCTGTCGGAGCCGGAGCTTGTGGAGAAACTCAAGCAGCTCGGGACCTTGCCATTCCCGGCCAACGAGTTGACGCCCGAGGCGCATGCGCGCCTGTTCGCCGACGACTTGCCACGCGTGGCAAAGCTCATCGAAAGCTCCGGCATCAAGGCGAGCGAAGCGAAGTAGGGCGTCCTGTGCCGGGTGAAGCCGCTGCGCTGAAACCGGCGCAGCTCCGTCACACGATCAGATCGTGCGGCGCGTAGGTAGTAACGGCGTTGCCTTGCTGGTTCCAAGCAAAGCTGTCGGACCATTGTGAAGACGGCTCGGCTGTTTGGGCTGCCTCTGAAATCGCTGGCTGGCCACTGGTTCCCGCAGCGTTTTCGGGCGAACTGATTGGCGCCGGGCTGTCCTCTGCAACGTCGATGATATTCGAACTGCTGACGTCGGATATCTTGTCCTTGAAGTGGAACGAGTCGTCGGCGCCATTGATGGTGATTGTCACCACCTGCACGGTGCCATCGATAGTGGTCACCTTAAAGCAGTCGGTCAGCGTGTCGCAGTCGTTGAGCGCCTGCACCTCGCAATTGTTGTTGTCGAGCTTGTAGGTCCAGACGCCATCCGCCGTCATCGTGAAGCTGCCGTAGCCGCCATCGCTCGCCTTGGGTCTGCATACCTCCGTGAAGGTATTGGGCGTGTTGTCGACGTCGGTATCGGTGAGCGTGCCGGTCGCGATCGGCGTACCGTATGTGCAAGCGCCAGCTTCGGTTACCGAGCCGGTCGTGGTGCCACAAATGACGGCAGCGTCGTTGGCGCCGTTGATGGTGATCTTCACCACCTGCGGCGTGCCGTCGATGGTCGTTACCGTAAAACAGTCCGTCAACGTGTCGCAGGAATTGAGTGCCTGCACGGTGCAGTTGTTGTTATCGAGCGTATAGGTCCAGACGCCATCCTTCGTCATGGTGAAAGTGCCATAGCCGCCCGCGCTCGCCTTCGGCGTATCGATCGTCGTAAAGGTGTTCGGTGTGTTGTCGATGTCAGTATCGGTGAGCGTGCCGGTCGCGGTTGGTTTGCAAGATGCGGAATTGGCCACGCCTCCGGCCTCGATGACCGAGCCCTCCTTGGTTCCGCAAATGATGGCGGCGTCATTGGTGCCGTTGATGGTAACCGTCACCAGCTGCACGGTGCCGTCCAGTGAGGTCACCTTGAAAGTGTCGGTCAGCTTGTCTCCGACATTGAGTGCCTGTACCGCGCAATCGGCGTTGTCGAGCGTGTAGGTCCACACGCCGTCCGCCGTCATGGTGAAGGTGCCATAGCCGCCATCGCTGGCCGTCGGACAATTGACTGCCACAAAACCGGACGCGTTATCGACATCGGTAACGGTGAGTGTGCCGGTCGCTGTAGGTGGATCGCACCTGGAGCCATCGTCCTCGGTCACGGAGCCGGTCGTGGTGCCGGAAATGACCGCTGCGTCGTTCGCGCCCTTGATGATGAGCGTCACCACCTGTGCAGTGCCGTCGATGGTGGTCACCGTGAAGGAGTCGGTCAGCGTGTCGCCGATATTGAGCGCCTGAACCGCGCTGTTGGAATCATCTACCGTGTAGGTCCAGACGCCGTCCTCCGTCATCGTGAAAGCGCCAAAGCCGCGCGCGCTCGCGGTCGGAGTGTCAACCACCGTGAAAGTATTGGGCGCGTCGTCGACGTCGGCGCTGGTGAGCGTGCCACTGGCGCTCAGCGGGCCGAGCGCGGTGCTGGCGACACCGCTGGCCTCGATCGCTGTGCCATCGGTGACGCCGGAGATGATGGCCGCGTCGTTGGTGCCGTTGATGGCGATCGTGAAGGGCTGCGCGGCCGAGAGCGTCCCGTCAAAAACGGTTATCGTGAAATCCGTGGTGGTCGGCTCAGTCAGCGCATTGATCGCGTCATTGTCCGGAACGAACGCATAGGCGCCGGTGGTGCTATCGACGTAAAGCGTGCCGTAGGGACCAGTCCTTGACACGTTGTAGGTCACGCCATCGATGACGGTGCTGCCGACGGTTCCCCCGCTGATGCCGAAGGTCAGTGTCGCGCTGTTGGGGCTGCTGGCAATGAAAGTGCCGCTTGTTGCGGTGAAGAGGTCAAAGACGCTGGTGTCGATTTCGGTCGGCCCGATCACCGTATTCAGCGTTGGCGGCGTTGGCGTTGGCGGTGGTGGCGGTATTTGCCCGATAATCATCTCCGGGGCCGATGCGAGGATCACCGCGGGCAAAGCAGGCACATCCTGCTCTGGGGGGGAGTCATCAGTCTGGATGAAATTGATCGGTTGCACCGGCAGCTGCTCGAGCGGAGGCGGCGTGCTCGATCCCGTCGACCCCAGTCCCTTCTCGTAGGTGGCGAGCGCATCCTGCTGGGCCGCCTGCAATTCAGCCATCCGCGCAGCCGAGTTCGTGCTCTGACTTACGCTGACCGAGGACCCTTGCGAACGCAGAATGATGGTCTGTCCGGGATCGTCAACGAGGATGTGTCGAGGGATCGCCTCCTTGGTGACAAGCTCGAATGATCCATGTTCGAGGTCTTTGTATGTGATGTTGCCGTCGTCAAGGAACGTGACATCAGGACCGGCAGCCTGGGCCTGCTTCCCAAACAAGAAGGTTAGTGCCGTGAGCCACAGCATGCCAAACCTGCCGGCACGAGCCCGGCTTCGCAGATTACCATCCGCGACTTGAGCGGCGGCGCAGGGCGCGCCCCTGAGGGTGCCGAACCTGGCCGCAGTCTGAACGTTGCCGATGCGGGGAGGCGGGGCCACAGCGGCCTTACGTTCATCCCCAGTCCCGGCGTGGGACCCGACCAGCATGGCCCAACCCCGTTTGCAACTTACCCCGTGCGATTTTCAACGGCTGGCCTTGTCGAGGCCCATGAAGTCAAATAATCGCGCTGCTGCCGGCCGGGCGGCCGGAGCCGAGAGTTCCTGCTTCAAGTTAGCCAATCCACGGGCATTAGGCTTTAGGCTCAAAAGGAGTAATCCTTTCGAGCGAAGGAGAGATGATGTCTTCCCCGGACATCGGGTTTAATGTCGCGGCCGACCGGCGTTCAAAGAGCCCGTGAGCGTTATCTCAGACAAGATCTTCTCAGGAAGGGGGGATCATGTGCACGCATGCGATTGCCGCATTGGTGACAGGCGCCGTTCTGGCGACAGGCGGGCTTTTCGTCGCGCCAGCTCACGCGCAAGTCAGGCCCGCCGTTCAGGATGTCGTGGCAAAACCAATTGGAAAAGTTGTTGTTGCCACAGGTTCGGTCACGATTGAACGCGCGAATGCGGTGGTGGTTCAGGCGAGCACCTCAGGTCCGGCTGGTCAGGCGAAAGAGGGCGATCTCGTCTATCAGGGCGATATCGTTGCAACCGGCGCCGACGGCCGGGTCGGCATCAACTTCACCGATGGCTCGTCCTTCAATCTGTCGAACAATGCGCGCATGGCTTTGGACGAGTTCGTGTACGACCCAAAAAGTCTATCCAACTCGACCGTGTTCAGTCTGACCAAGGGAACCTTCACCTTTATCGCAGGTAAAGTCGCGAAGACCGGCGACATGAAGATCGACACTCCGGTCGCGACCATGGGTGTTCGAGGCACCACGCCACGCGTCGAGATTTCGGATGACGGGACAGTCAGATTTTCCACCCTCATTGAAGAAGGCAAGAGCAAGGGCCCGCGAAAGCCCGGCGCACCGGCGGCGCAGCAACCCGATCAAAAGCCGCCTCCAAAATCAAATCTGAACATATGCCGGGGGTGCTAGGCCCGTTCGCGGCGCGGGAATTGTCGGCCAACCAGGTCCGGAAACTCATTTCGACGGTTGCTCATTCGCTGGTGCTGGGATCGGGGAGTCTGACATGAAAGTCGGTGCGAGCGGGCGCGTCATCCAGGGCCTCGCGTCGGCTCTTGCCTTGCTGCTGCTCGGGTCTCTGGCTGCCGCGCAGAGCCCCAAGAAGAGCGACTATATCGAGAACATCGCGCTGTGCAACGGCTCGGATCGCACGTCGTTTGCAATCCGCATCAATGGCTGCACGGCGCTCATCGAGTCTGGTCAAGCTACGACGACTGCTCTTGCAATTGCCTATAACAATCGTGGCAATGCCCATACGGCAAGCGGAGACATTGACCGCGCTCTGCTGGATTTCGAGCAATCGATCAAGCTCGATCCGACTTACGCAAAGCCCTTCAACAACCGCGGCGCGGCTTACCTGACGAAAGGCGAATACGACCTCGCTATCAAATCTTTCGATCAGGCGATCAAGCTCAATCCGAACTACGGCAGGGCTTTCGTCAACCGTGCCGGAGTCTACCTGAAAAGGCACGAGTACGATCGCGCCGCACGGGACTACGACGAGGCGATCCGCCTCGAGCCCAATCTGGAAGCCGCGTGGAGCGGACGCTGCTGGACCCGGGCCATTCTCGGCTCGTTGCAAGCAGCGCTCGACGACTGCAACAAGGTGCTGCAGTCGTGGCCGAACGACGCCGCCACCTATGACTCGCGTGGACTGATCCGCCTGAAGATGGGGCAAGCCGGTGCCGCGATCGATGATTTCAGTTCGGCGCTGCGGGTAGATCCGAAGCTGGCAAGTGCGCTCTACGGGCGCGGGCTCGCCAGGCTCAGGAACGGCGATAAGCCTGGCGGCGATGCCGATATTTCCGCGGCGAGGACGATCCAGCGCGGGATCGATGACGACTTTACGCGCTATGGCGTACGCAGCAGCAACTAGTCAGCGAGCCCGGCGCGGCGACGCGTAGCAACGGTGCCGCGCCCAGGCTCCCAAGCTAATCCAGCTTCACGTTCGCCTCGGTCACGACCTTGCGCCAGCGCTCGACTTCCGCGGACACCATTTTTGCGAACGCAGGACCAGCGACGTCGGGGACATCGGAGCCATTGCGCTCCCAGGCCTCCTTGATGGCGGGAGTCTGCATCGCCTTCTGCAACTCCTTGACCATCTGTTCGACGATCGCCGGCGGCGTGTTCTTCGGCGCGAACAGGCCGTACCAGGTCGACACTTCATAGCCGGCCAGACCCGCTTCCGCGGCGGTCGGAAGATCGGGGAAGGCTGGCACCCGCTTTGGCGCGGCGACGGCGAGGGCACGGAGCTGTCCGGCCCTGACCGGTCCTGCCGACGAACCGAGCCCGTCGAACACAACAGGCACATGGCCAGCGATGAGATCCTGCATCGCGGGACCAGCCCCGCGGTAGGGGACGTGCTGGATGTTGGTCTTGGTCAAAATCTTGAATAGTTCACCCGCGAGATGATGCGTGGTGCCGGCTCCGGCGGAGCCGTAGTTCAGCTTGCCGGGATTGGCTTTGGCATAGGTGATGAACTCGGCCAGCGTCTTGGCGGCGACCTTGTCCGGATTGACGACAACCACCTGCGGCGGACGCGCGATCAGCGCCACCGCAATGAAATCCTTCTCGATATTGTAATCGAGGCTGGGATAGAGCGAGGGGGCAATGGCGTGATGCGCCGCGCCCACGAAGAAGGTGTAGCCATCGGGAGCAGCCTTCGCCGCAGCGGAGGCGCCGACCGTGCCGCCGGCGCCGGCGCGGTTCTCGATCAGCACGCGCTTGCCCAGTTGCGTATCGAGCTGGGCCGCCAGCGGGCGGGCAAAGGCATCGGTGCCGCCGCCGGCCGCGAACGGCACGATGAAGGTGATCGGTTTCTCCGGCCATGATTGGGCCTGCGCCTGGCCGGCCATGGCGGATACGACCGCCAGAAGTGTAAACAGGGCGGACCGGACAACTCTTGGCTTCACGGCATTTTCCTCCGGTTATTGAAAATTGGCGTCCGCTGTCGGCGGCGCGATTGTTTTTGCCTTCCTGGTTCCGGCGTTCGCCCGGAATGGACAGGGCAATGGGACCCCTACCGTATGCAAGATGCCAGGCGCGATCCATCAAAATGATCGGCTGGAAAGAGGGCGGCACCGGGGCGTTTGGTCGCTACCGCTGGACATTTCCGTGCCATCGTTCCAGAGAGGGCTGCGCAAAGCTATCCGGCAGGAACCGGCGCTTTTACGCTCTCCGCGGGGCCTGCGGGACGAAGCAGAAGCACGATCAGCAGCACGGGCAAAAGCGGGGCGATCCGGCCCACGGGGAACACCAGCGGTGGGCTCAGCATCGGCAGCAGCCAGATCATGAAAGCCAGGGTCCAGCACCACAGCGGTAGGGAAGAGGCCCGGGCCATCAACCAGAAGGCTGCAGCGATCACCAATAGCGTTCCATCATAGGCGCCGGAATGCGGCGCGGCGAGGACGGTGGCGGCGAGAAAAACCGCGATCTTTTCCGGCATCCCCAACCTCGACCGGAAAGCGATGACGACGGATATGGCCGCGCCCAACGTAGCGAGCAGCTGAATCCACGACGCCAGCCGTTGCGGCGCGCCGAGCAGAACCGCACAGGTATAGACGCTGTGGCCCCACATGCGGCCGTACTCGATCCATTTCGGGTTCGGGCTGTTGAGATTTTCGAGGATGAGGGGAAGCCAGCGCAGCCACAGGTCCCATCCGAAAACCAGTCCGCTCGCGATCATCATGGCGAGCGCAGACAGGCCCGATGCCAAAAACGCGCGCCACTGCCCGGCGGCGACGAGTGCGATCGGAACCAGGACGCAGAATTGAGGTTTGAACGTCAGCAGTCCCAACACCAATCCGCCCAGGTAAGGGCGCCGCTTGAGAAGGGAAAATCCGCCGACAATCAGGGCTGCGACCAGAAAGGCGGCCTGACCGTTGATCGCATTGATGGCAGATGCCGGGCAAATCAGCACGGCTGCAAGCAGGGCGCCTGATGGCAGGCTCTTTGCCGCGGACGCGCGCAGCGCTACCGCCAGCGCGGCGGCGGTCGCGATCTGAAATGCCACATAGGAGCCGAAGAAACCCAACGGCGCAAACGGCAGCAGGATCAAGAGAAAGCTCGGCGGATAGGCCCATGGCCGGAATTCCAGCGGCGCGGAGAGCCAGCCGGCAAACGCGGTGTTGATGAAGTCGGTGAAGCGATCGCCATCGAAGATCAGCGGCGCATTGCCGTCGAGCACCGAGCGGATCGCGCCGTAGAACACCATCCAGTCGGTGCCAAGGGTATTGTAGTCGAGCCCGATCTTGCCCGGGTAGGGAATGGTCGTGACGAGAATCAGCCAAATGTAAAACGACATCGCCAGGGCGGGGATCAGCACGACCGCAGGCGGACGCAGCTCGGCCCTCTCGAAGTTGCCTCCGCCGTGTGCCAAGTCCATGCGTTGTCCTGCCAAGCGATGAGCCGCCTTGCGACGGGCGGACGCGAATCGGTCTCGATCTTACGACGATCGGGACGATAGGCAGAATATCCGGCAAAGAACTTAACGAAGTGAGCTTCAGGCCGCCGCTGCCGCACCGTGTGTGACCAACGGCGAGCCTGTTTTCCTGCTACCCCGCGGGAGAATTTTCGGCCCCCCGTGCCGGTCCAAATAGACTCCGGTTGCAAAGATAAATATGCTCACCCTGGGAATGTGGGGAATATGCATATGAAATGCCGTGCTGCTGCGGTTGCAGCTTTGTTGTGTACGATTTTTGCCAGTGCGAATGCGCATGCGCGCGGACCCTATGGTTCGATCAGCGTCGGCAACTGGAAGGGCGGGGCCTACACCAACGACCAGACCGGATCGTTCTCGCACTGTGCGGCAGGCGCTTCGTACGCCAGCGGCGTCTATTTTCTGGTGATGATCGATCACACCGGCGGCTGGAGCCTCGGCTTCATGCATGAAGAATGGCGGCTCACGACCGGGCAGGCCTTTCCGCTGACCCTGACATTCGACGGCCAGCAACCGTTCAACGTTCATGGCATCCCGATCGCCGACAAGCTGGTTCGCGTGCCGATGCCGAACAATTCCTCGCTGATCGGCCAGTTCCGGCGGGCGAAGGCCATGACCGCCTATACGCAGGGGCAGCTCTTCCAGTTCAACCTCGACCAGACCGGACAGCTCTTGCCGGTGCTGGCGAACTGTGTTGCCAAGATCAAGCAGTCGGGATTGGCCAGTGCCGGCGATCTCTCGGTCCTTCCCGTGGCTAAGCCGATCGCCGCAGCGGCGGCGCCGGATGCTGCGCCGGCCAAGCCCGACAGGCTGCTTGACCAGACCGGCACCGGCTTCCTGGTGAGCACGAACGGGCACCTCGTCACCAACGCCCACGTCGTGCAGGGATGCGTCGGCGATATCCAGGGCAATCTGTCCGGCGAGGCGTCCGCCAAACTGCGCCTGGTGTCGAGCGATGAGACCAACGACCTGGCGCTGCTGCAGGTGACCGGCTCGTTCAAGGACGTTACCAAAATCCGCGACAAGGCGATCCAGTCCGGCGACAGCGTGGTGGCGATCGGCTATCCCTTTCATGGACTGCTGACGTCCGATTTCACGGTGACGACCGGGATCGTGAGCTCGCTCAGCGGCATCCTGAACGATACGCGCTTTCTGCAGATCAGCGCGGCCGTTCAGCCCGGCAACAGCGGGGGACCGTTGCTGGCCTCGAGCGGCGTCGTCGCCGCCAAGCTGAATGCATTCAGGTTCGCGCGGGCAACCGGCAACATTCCCGAGAACATCAACTTCGCCATCAAGACGGGCGCTTTACGGGATTTTCTCGACAACAGCGTGGTGCCATATCAGATCTCCGACGCCAAGGCCGAGCTGAAGACGGCCGACATCGCGCGCAACGCGCGGGCGTTTACATTCTTGATTTCGTGCAAGGCCAAGGCGAGAGAAAAAGAGATGACGAAGAACGCGGGATGAAGGCCACGGTGGCGCCGTTTCGCTCTTGGGAGCCCTTAGCTGGTTTTTGCCTCGGGAGCTCAAGGAAAGTTCTTAGACCCAAGCAAGGCCGGAGTGCAGATGGCTGATACCCTGGTTGTAGGGCTCCATTCATGGATAATCCAGGACGGCAACTACGGCGATTTTGCACGGGGTATGAAGGCGGCTTTCGCCCTTGAGTTTTACGCCTCGGCGCCGCTGGAGATATTCGAGTCGAACCTCCAGACGGTTCCGGCCCTAATTCGCATCCGAGATGCTGACTACGAGATTGTCGGCCGAGTTACCCACGTTGCGAATGATTGGTGGGTTATTGATGTAGGTGTGCTCGTCTTTCAGGAAGGGGAGCCCCCGGCAACTGTGCGACCGGGAAGTTGGTTGCGTGGGAAAATCTCTATCGGTATCGATCCGTTCTTCTACTTCGAGCGGCTGGCGCATCAGCCGGGCGCGCTCGCACTGGTCTACGATTGGAAGATCGAGAAAATCGAGGTGCAAACCGCACCGCTTATTGAGGTCAAGCCACGGGTGCTGGAGCTTGACGAAACGAAGCTTGGCTGGAAGGCGGTCTTTGAGACCAAAGCTTGGGACGACGACGGGGAGTATCTCCTCCATTGCTCTCGGGTCGGGGGCCCGCGGCCGCCGAAGGGAGGGCACCATCCCTAAGCGCCATCGCTGGATGGAGTTGGGGTCGACCGCGTCGGCCGGCCGCGAATGAGTGGGCGCATTCTCTGCGCGCCAAGGTGACCGCTGGTTCGAAACCTTGTGCGAGACCCGCCGGTTAATCCGGCGGCATTCACACTGGCGAAGGCTTACCGCGAATTGCCACGGCCGTGCGCCGTCTGGGCAGTCCAGCTACTCCAGCTCACGCTGGCGAGGCTGCGCTGGTCCGTTGCAAGCGGCCGCCGGGTCTGCCGCTCATAGGCGGCGATGATGTGCTGCGACTGCCGGATTTTCTGTTCGAGCTCGGCAATCGTCTTCTGGGTCTTGCCGGTCCTGGTTGCCTGGGCGGACTCGCCCACCATGAACCTCGTCGTCTCGATGTTCCTCAAGGTCTCACGAAGCTTCTTGAGCTGGGCGCGGTGCCACGCAATGGCGCTGTCACTGTCTACCGGCATGCAAACCCTCCTGATTCGCGGCCGAATCTAGCACGCAAGGGGCAAGTTCGGCCAAGGGGGCCACCGGCGGGTTCCTCGGGAGCCACTGGTTTCGCACGGAACGATTCGAGCCTTCCCGATTTCGGCCTCTTTTTGCCATCGAAGCGACCGCGGGCGAGCCTTCAAACAACAAACTTGCATGGCGATCTGTGCTCAGCGCGGTCCCCTCTTATCGTCCTGGCGGCAGAATGCCGGCCTGGCGCAATGGAGCGTGCGAATGAGCGAAGTTGAGTTCGATCGGATTGTCGATGCCGTGCGGAAGGAAATCGCGCTGGCACCGGTGGTGAATTTGCCGACGGGGTTGCGGGCTTTCGAGTGGCGGACCAAGGCCACCGCCGGCGACAAGCCGGCGTCCCGGCACCACGCTTCCTTCGCCAGGATTCGCCGCGTCGGCGAGGGGCGGAAGCGATACCGGTGAAGCCGATACAGGAGACCTAATGGAACGATCGGTGTTCGAAGTCGTGAAGGCGCCGCTGGGCTGGTCGGTGTTTGCGGATAACGTCAAGATCGGCGGCGTCTACGATTCCCGCGGCGCCGCCCTCGAAGCCGCCGTAGTGGCTGCGGCCGATACTGTCAGCGATGGTGGTGGCGTTCAAATCAACGTGCCGGGCGACGAGGAAGAAAAGCCGAGATGGGCGATCGCGTTTGATATCGCGAGCTCGATTCTGCCAATGAGGAGCGGGCGCGAGCGCGGTGGCTCACGGTAAAGCCGGTATGAAGGCAATCGCTCGACTTTGACTGATAGCCTGCACGCCTTACGAGGAATTTCGAACTAGCCTGACGCTGTCCGCGCAGTCGCGAGCCATGCGTGGATCGACACTGGCCGCCGTCGGTTTTCCGCCGGCGGCCTTTCATTTGGCGTCGTCGAACGGCGACACCGCGGGACTACCGACGCGCATCCGCTTGATGCGACGCACCGCCATCGGCGCGCCGTCGGACTGATACTGCAGCTCGTACTTCTTGCCGTTCCTGTCGACCGCAATGCAGGAGATGGAGGAAAGCTCCAGCGTCACGAAGTTGCCGACTTGCTTGCAGAGGCCGGCGGTCGATTCGACTGACGGCACCGGCAGGCCATCGGCCTTGGGCCGGTCCTTGGATTTCAGCAGCATCCGGTCGATCGGCAGTTCGTACAGATTGGCCTCCGGCCTTCGCCCGTTGTCGCCGGAAAACGTGATGATGTGGCTGTCGTCGCCGGGGTCGTCGAGCGCCACGGTAAAATTCGCCCTGCCTTCCTCGGTCTGGAAGAAGGCCACGGCCCGGCAGCCAAAATCCCGGCCCGCGACCTTGAGCGTAGCGCACTTGCCGGACATCATCGCGAAGATGACGGTATCGGGCTCTTGCCGCTGCAGTTCGTCCGAGGCGAAGGCCGGCGGCGCAATAAAAATGGTGGCAAGCGCCAAAGCCCGCCGGCAAAGCTTTCTGATCATGTCCGGTTGATAGAACATGGCGTGCGACGTGACCAGCATCTCGCCCAGTTCCGCGGCTGGCTTCAAGGTAGGATAGTCCGCCATCAGAAATCGAGCGGTGCGTTGTCGACCACTTCCTTCATGACGAAGAAGGTCCGGGTCTGGCGGACGCCTGGCAGCGCGATCAATTGGTCACCGTGGATGCGGTTGAAATCCTCCATGTCGCCGACGCGGATCTTGAGGAAATAGTCGAAATCGCCGGCCACCAGATGGCAGTCCAGCACGAATTTCAGTTGCGCGACCGCCCGCTCGAAGGCGGCAAAGCTTTCAGGCGTGGAGCGGTCGAGCACGACGCCGACCATGACCAGTGCACCCTTGCCAACCTTGCGCGGCGCCACCATCGCCCTGACTTGGGCGATATAGCCCTCGTCGAACAGGCGCTGGGTACGGCGGTGACAGGTGGCGGCGCTGACGCCGGCCATTTCGGCCAGCTCGGCGTTGGTCAGCCGGCCGCTATTTTGTAGCAAACGCAATATCTTAAGGTCGATACGGTCCAGCCTGCCGGCCATGAAAGAATCTCTCGAAATTATGCCGGATACTGGATGAAATAGTAGTCAAATAGAGCTCGTTTGCAATCTTCGTGAAGAATACCCGATCATTTAGAGAGCACCTTTCCAGCCCTTAATGGTAGGGGCGTTTCCGGAGATCAGACATCTACGGGGATGACGATGCTGGAGAAATTCGAACGCTATCCGCTCACCTTCGGGCCCACCCATATCGAGAAGCTGGAGCGGCTGTCGCAGCATCTCGGCGGCAAGGTCGAACTCTACGCCAAGCGCGAGGACTGCAATTCCGGTCTTGCCTTTGGCGGCAACAAGCTGCGCAAGCTCGAATACATCATTCCCGATGCGATCGCCTCCAACGCGGATACGCTCGTCTCGATCGGCGGCGTGCAGTCCAACCACACCCGCATGGTCGCTGCGGTGGCGGCCAAGATCGGCATGAAGTGCCGGCTCGTGCAGGAAAGCTGGGTGCCGCATGAGGACGCCGTCTATGACCGTGTCGGCAACATCCTGCTCAGCCGCGTCATGGGCGCGGATGTGCGGCTGGTCGACGAAGGCTTTGACATCGGCATTCGACAGAGCTGGGAAGAGGCGATTGCGGACGTGAAGGCCAAGGGCGGCAAGCCCTATGCGATTCCGGCCGGCGCCTCCGTGCACAAATATGGTGGGCTCGGCTATGTCGGCTTCGCCGAGGAGGTGCGGGCGCAGGAGAAGGAACTCGGCTTTGCCTTCGACTATATCGTGGTCTGCACGGTCACCGGCTCGACCCACGCCGGCATGCTGGTGGGATTTGCCAAGGACGGCCGCGAGCGCAAGGTGATCGGCATCGATGCGTCCTTCACGCCCGCGCAAACCAAGGCCCAGGTGCTCGATATCGCACGCAATACCGCAAAGCTCGTCGAGCTCGGCCGCGAACTCGTCGAAGACGATGTCGTCCTGATCGAAGATTACGCCTATCCGGCCTACGGCGTTCCCTCAGAAGAGACCAAGGAAGCCATCCGACTCTGCGCACGGCTCGAAGGCATGATCACCGATCCCGTCTACGAGGGAAAATCCATGCAGGGCATGATCGACCTCGTGAACAAGGGCTATTTCCCGAAGGGATCGAAGGTGCTCTACGCCCATCTCGGCGGTGCGCCCGCCATCAACGGATACGCCTACACCTTCCGCAACGGTTGAGGGCTACCATAGCGTTTTCGAGCGAAGTGGATGCCGGTTCGCGTCAAGAAAACGCGTCAACACTAGAATCTAGAGCTTCGATTCTTGATTCAATCAGAACCGAAGCTCTACGCGTCCGCCGCTCGCACCAGCGCGAGCAATTCGTCGCCGTAATGCTCGAGCTTCTTGTCGCCAATGCCGGGGATATTCCGGAGTTCGTTGAGCGTCATTGGCCGCGCGGCGGCGATGCCGTCGATGGTGGAATCGTGCAGCACGACATAGGCTGGCACGCTTCGCTGGCGCGCGATGTCGGAGCGCCATGCCCGCAACGCGGCCTGCAGGCCGGCATCGGCGGGCTTGGTGTCGGCGCGCGGCGCCAGATCGCCGCGCCGTGATTTGGCGCGGCTGGCGCGAACACGCGTGCCGGGCGCCGCCTCGCGCAACATGATCTCGGTCTCGCCTTTCAGGACGCCGCGCGCGCTCTCGGTCAGCTTCAGTGCGTTGAACGCCTCGCTATCGGCGCGCAGATGGCCCATCGCGACCAATTGGCGGATTACCGCACGCCATTGCTTCTCGTTGAGGTCGCGGCCGATGCCGAACACGGACAGTTTGTCGTGGCTGAACTGCGTGACCTTCTCGGTCATGCGGCCGACCAGCACGTCGATCAGGTGCATGGCGCCGAACCGCTGCCCGGTGCGATAGGCGCAGGACAATAGTTTTTGCGCGGCGACCTTGCCGTCGCGGAGTTGCGGCGGCGACAGGCAGTTGTCGCAATTTCCGCAATTGCTGCCGGTGACGTCCTCACCGAAATAGCCGAGCAGGCGGCCGCGGCGGCAGCCGGCGGTTTCCGCCAGCGCCACCAGCGCATCGAGCTTGCCGATCGACACGCGCTTGAACGCATCGGATGCGGTGGATTCGTCGATCATGCGGCGCTGTTGCACGATGTCGGAGAGGCCGTAGGCCATCCAGGCACTGGAGGCCTTGCCGTCGCGCCCGGCGCGGCCGGTTTCCTGATAATAGGCCTCGATGCTCTTCGGCAGATCGAGATGCGCCACGAAGCGCACGTCCGGCTTGTCGATGCCCATGCCGAACGCGACGGTGGCGACGATGACGACGCCATCCTCGTTGATGAAGCGGTCCTGGTTGCGGGCGCGCATGCCGGCGTCGAGGCCCGCGTGATAGGGCAGGGCGGGGATGCCGGCGCTGGTCAGCGCTTCAGCGGTGTCCTCGACCTTGGCGCGCGACAGGCAATAGACGATGCCGGCATCTCCGGCATGGCGCTCGCTGATGAAAGCCTTGAGCTGGGCCGGAGCGTTCTGCTTCTCGACGATTTCGTAGCGGATGTTCGGGCGGTCGAAGCTCGAGATGAAGCTCGGCGCGCCCGATAGCCCGAGCCGGGTCACGATCTCCTTGCGCGTCATCTCGTCGGCGGTCGCAGTCAGTGCGATGCGCGGCACATCCGGAAAACGCTCCGCAATCGCGGACAGGCCAATATACTCGGGACGGAAGTCGTGCCCCCATTGCGACACGCAATGCGCCTCGTCGATCGCAAACAGCGCGATATCGGCTTGGCCGAGCAGGGACAGACAGCGCGGCGTCAGCAAGCGTTCGGGCGCGACGTAGAGCAGGTCGAGGTCGCCGGCCAGCAGTCGCCGCTCGACTTCCGAGGCTTCGTCAAACGACAGCGTCGAGTTCAGAACGGCCGCATTGACGCCTGCCTCCAGCAGTCCCGCGACCTGATCGCGCATCAGCGCAATCAGGGGAGACACCACGATGCCGCAGCCTTCGCGCAACAAGGAGGGCAACTGGTAACACAGCGACTTGCCGCCGCCGGTCGGCATCAGCACTAGGCAATTGCCGCCCTCGGTGATGTGACGAACGATTTCCTCCTGCGCACCGCGGAAGGTCGGCAGGCCGAACACGGAGTTCAGCACCGACAGCGCGTCGGGGGCATTGTCACGGGGAAGAACTGCCGAAGACGACATTACTGATAGCTCGCCACGATATCGGACACCGCACGTTCGAGCTGTTTCGCGGTCGCGCATTGGCGGACCACGGTGCAGAAGGTCGAATAGCGCGGCATTTCGGAATCGCCCCAGCCCCAGGCCATGCGGCCCTCCGGATTGAGCCATACCAGCCGCTTCGATCGCTCGGCGATACGGCGAAGGATATCGGCGCGCGGATCGAGATTGTTGCTGCGGGCGTCGCCGAGCACGATCACGGTCGTCTGTGGCGTGATCGCGTTCATCCAGCCGTGTTCGAAATCGTCAAGCGAGCTGCCGTAGTCGGAGGAGCCGAAGCCGACCTTGTACATGATCTCGGCCATCGCCTCTTCCGGCGATTTGGATTCCAGGATGTCGCTGACCTCGATCAGATGCCCCGAAAAGGCGAACGAGCGGACGTCATCCACGACCTCATGCAGGCTGTGAATCAGAAGCAGGAAGAAATCGGAAACCCGCGCCACCGATCCCGAGACGTCGCACAGCGCAACGATCTTCGGCTTGTCGCGGTGCCGCCGTTTCCAGGCGGTGAGGAACGGCACGCCGCCCCACGCCGCATTGCGCCGGATGGTGCGACGCACGTCGAGATGGCCGCGGCGCTGGCGCTTGCGCGGCTTGGAGTAGCGCTCGCGGAGGCGGCGGGCGATCTGGCGGATCAGATGCCGCATCTGCTCGACCTGCCGCGGCTCGATCCGCGACAGCGGCGCGTTACGCAAAATTTCGTTGCGCAAATTTTCCGCTTCCTCGCGCCCGTACAACATCAGCGCCTGCGAAACCGTATCGCGGACGGTGCCGCGCAGCCCATCCAGTGCATTGGTCAGCCGTTCCGCCAGTGCAGGATTGGTTGCCGTGAGGTTGTCGAGGTCGTCGCGCAGGCGCTGGATGCCCATCTGGTCGAGGATGCGGCCCGAGAAGATACCGCGCTGCGTGAAATAGCGGATGTCGGACAGCGAGGCCGCGCTCGCCGCATTGGCGATGGCGGCCGAAATCTGGTTGCGGTCCTGCGCCAGCAGCATTTGCGCAAGCTGGCCGAGGCCCTCGGCCTGCTCGTCGCCGCTTGTCTCGCTGGGTGAATCGGAGCCCGCGTTGGATCCTTGTGTCTCCTGCTCGTCTGCTTTGCTGTCTTCGGGCTCCGGCTGATCGAAGAACAGGTCAAAACAGTCGCCGAGTGCCTTCTTCTCGTCCTGCGTCTTGGCGAGCGTCAGCAGGAACGTGTCGCGCAGGATCGTGCGGTCGGTAAAGCCTACCTTGGAGACGGCCCGCATCGCATCGATGCTTTCGGCCGGCGAGAGCCTGACGCCTGCGCCCCGCGCCGCACGAAAGAAGCGATGCAGGTTCTCCCTCATTCGCGCCTCACCCGAAGACGCCCTGACGCGAAGCCTTGGCGATGAAGGTGGAAACCTGAGGCATGGTGGCCTCGATATCCGCCTCGTATTTCAGCAGGACGTTCAGCGTGTCCTTGACCACCTCATGGCCGAGTTCGGGCGCCTGCAGCAGCACCAGCACGCGCGCCCAGTCGATGGTCTCGCTGACCGACGGCAGCTTCTTCAGGTCCAGCGTGCGGACCTCGTTGATGAAGCCCACCATCTGCCGGCGCAACGTCTGCGAAATGCCTGATACTCGGCTCTCGACGATCCGCTCCTCAAGCTTCTGCTCGGGGAAACCGATATGCAGATGCAGGCAGCGGCGCTTCAGCGCATCGCCGAGATCGCGTTCGCTGTTCGAGGTCAGGATCACGGTCGGCGGCGAAACCGCGACCACGGTTCCGAGTTCCGGAATCGTGACCTGGAAGTCGCTGAGAATTTCCAGCAGCAGCGATTCGAATTCGGCGTCCGACTTGTCGATTTCGTCGACCAGCAGCACGCAGCCCGCGGGCTGCTCCAGCGCCTGCAACAGCGGCCGTGGCTCGACGAATTCCTTGGAGAAGAACACGTCGCCGAAATCGTGAAGCTGGTTCAGCGCCGCTTCCAGCGTCGGCGCGCCGCCGAGCACTTCGCCGAGCTTATCCTTCAGGATCTGCGTGTAAAGAAGCTGCTTGGCGTATTTCCACTCGTAGAGCGCCTTGGCCTCGTCGAGCCCCTCATAGCATTGCAGGCGGATCATCTTCATGCCGCGCCATGCAGCGATCGCTTTCGCCAGTTCGGTCTTGCCGACGCCGGCGGGCCCTTCGACCAGGATGGGCTTTTCGATCTGCTGCGCCAGATAGACCGCGGTCGCGATCTGGCGGCTCGCAATATAGCCCTGCGCCGCAAGACCGCTTTCCACTGCCTCGATCGAGGCCGAAGGCCTGGTATCAGCCACGGGTTTTCAACTCCGAATTCGATGGATTTCGGAATGTTCTGCCTGCGTTCCCGGCAAAGGACAAGCGCCGTTTGGGCATAACGAGGGCGCAAGTTCCGGTATTTTTCCGCCTAGCGCAATGCCAGCCCGGTAGCTGCCTCAAGCTCCCCGATCGCCTGCGCCGCACTGACCACCTTGATCGTGGTCATGCCCATCTCGCGCGCCGGCTTCAGGTTGATGCCGAGGTCGTCGAGGTAAACGCAGTTCCTGGGATCGACCTTCAGTGTCTCGACCATCATCCGGTAGATACGCGGATCGGGCTTTCGGAGACCGATTTTGGCGGACTCGATGACATGGTCGAACAGCGCCATCACTTCGGCGACATAGAGCGTGCGGCCGCTGTGGCTGCCGATGGCGTTGGCGGGCAGATTGTTGGTGATGCAGCCGGTCTTGAATTTGGCCTTGATGCGCTTGAGCGCCTCGACCATCTCGGGCCGCAGATCGCCTGACAATAGCGGCAGCACGTCCTTGCCGCGAACCGCTGCGCCCAGCGCCAGCGATTCCGCCGCGAACAATTCGTCAAAAGCTTCGATGTCGACCTCGGCGCGCTCGAATTTGGCCCAGGCATTCTCCAGGTGATTGGCGGCGTTGGTGCGCCGGATGATGTCGGCCGGCAGCCCGCGCTCGGTCTCGTACCGCGCAAAGGCCTCGAAGGGCGAAGTGGTCAGCACTCCGCCGAAATCCCAGATCACTGCCTCGATCATCATGCCCCGCCTGAAAAATATCTTTGCGGAGCGGCTAACACGAAATGCCCTTGAGAACCAGCCCGATCCGGCGCTTGGCGATACGCGCACCAAAGGCTATTGCTGCATCGATGAAGATCCTGCTTCGCTTGATTGCCAGCCTTGTCCTGCTGCTGTCCGTTCCCGCGCACGCCATTGTCGGTGGCGGTGCGCCGTCGACGGAAGGCGTGGCCCGCTCGGTCGTCACCATCGTCGGCTCGCGCGGCAACTTCTGCACTGGCGCGTTGATTGCGCCAAGGCTGGTGCTGACCGCGGCGCATTGCGTGCCATCAGGCGCGGACTACAAGATCGTCGAATATGGCGCCGACCGGCAGCCGACGCTGCAGGATGTGAAGAGCGTCGCCATTCACCCCGGCTTCAACATGCAGGCGATGTCGGGACATCGTGCGACAGCGGATGTCGCGTTGCTGCAATTGGCCGCGCCGCCCAAGGGCAAGACGGCGGCCGTGCTCGGATTACCTGAGATCCCGATCAATGTCGGCAGCCGTTTTACCATCGCGGGAATCGGCGTGTCCGTGCGCGGCGATGGCAGGAGCGGCGGCACCATCCGCGTCGCCGGCCTGGTTGCGACGGGCAGGCCGGGGACACTTCAGATTAGGCTTGTCGACCCCGTGGGGCAGGGCACGCGCGACGGCCTCGGTGCCTGCACCGGCGATTCCGGCGCGCCTGTTTTCGAGGACAAACAAGGCGGCCCCGCGATCGTCGGCGTGGTGAGCTGGTCAACGGGGCCGAATGGCTCGGCGGGTTGCGGCGGCATGACCGGGGTTACGCCGCTGACGCTGTATCGCGACTGGGTTTTACAGACCGCGCAGAAATGGGGCGCGGCGTTGTAGCTTGCTCAGTGCCGTACGGTGGGCAAAGGCGCACTTGCGCCGTGCCCACCATCAAGCACTCCTCGCGATGGTGGGCACGCCACGCTTTGCCCACCCTACGGCTTCCGTGACTCAATGCTCCGCAGCCTTGTTCGCTGCATCGTTGTTCAGCACGATCAAGCCGTCGACGGCGACGCCGACCTTGCTGTTGATCAGGAACGGATTGACGTCGATCGAGGCGATGCGGCTGCCGGCATCGGCCATCAGATTGGACAGGCCGACCAGCGCCTTCACGGCGGAAGGCTCGTGCAGCGCCGGCTTGCCGCGATAGCCCTTCAGCTTCACGCCGGCCTTGGTCTTGGCGATCAATTGCTTCGCCTCGGCCTCGTCCAGCGGCGCGCCGGCGAGCGCTACGTCCTTCATCAACTCGATATCGACGCCACCGGTGCCGAACAGCACCACCGGCCCCATCTCGGCGTCGAGCGAAGCGCCGACCACGAGTTCGAGATCGGCCTTGACCTGCTGCGCGATTAGAATGCCTTCGAGTTTCGGCTTGCTCTTGATCTTCCTTACCCGCGCGGTGATGTCGTTGAACGCCTTCTTCACCTCGGCCGCGCTGTTGAGGTTCAGCACCACGCCGCCGATGTCTGATTTGTGCAGGATGTCGGCACTGACGACTTTGGCCACGACGGGAAAGCCGATCTTCTTGGCAATCTTCACGGCCTCCGCCGCCGTCTGCGCGATCTCTTCCTTTGAAACCGGGATGCCATAAGCCTTGAGCAGCTTTTTCGACGCGACCTCGTCCAACGCTGCGGCGCCGTTGGCGGCCTTGAGCGTCTTCTCCAGCACCGCGCGCGCGGAAGCCTTCGAGCTCGATAGGATGTCTGGCACCTCCTTGCGCAGGGACGCATACTCGATCAGCGACTTGATCGCGCCGACGGCGCGATCGAGGCCCTGCATGACCGCGATGTTCGGCAGCGATTTGCGCAAACCCTTGGTGAATTCGGTGAACCCGATCGACATCGCGCTGATGTAGACCACGGGCTTGCTGGCGGCGCCCGCCATCTCGTTGACGATCCGTAAGTTGCGCTCGCGCAATTCATGCGGCGCCTTCGGCAATTCGGCGTCGATGATGACGATGTCGGTGTCGGGATCGTCGATCATGATCTTGATCGACTTCATGTAGACGGAAGGGTCGACGACAGCGGCAAAGCCGGCGTCAAGCGGATTGCCGACAATGCTGCCGGGGCCGAGCATTTCCGCCAGTTGCGCCGTCGCGTTCGCGCTGAGCGGCGCGAAGTTCATGCCGGCCGAATAGAATGCATCGATCAGGAGGCCACGCTTTCCGCCGGACAGCGACACCGCGGCGAGACGGTTGCCCTTCGGCGGATCGGCATGGACGAAACATTCGGTGGTCTCGATCAGCTCGTCGAGGCCGCGGACGCGGATCACGCCTTCGCGGGTCGAGATCGCGTCAAAGGTTTCGATCGAGCCGGCAAGCGCGCCGGTATGCGCCATCGCGGCGGCACGGCCACCTTCGGAGGCGCCAAGTTTCAGCGCGATCACGGGCTTGCCGGCGGCGCGGGCCGCCTTGCAGGCTTCGCGGAACACTTTTGTGTTCCGCACGCCTTCGAGATAGACCACGATAACGCGGATCGAGGGATCGGCCGCGAAATAGGCCATCAGGTCGGGCGTCTCGAGCCCGGTCTCGTTGCCGGTCGTGACCATGTAGCCGACGCCGACGCCGCGATCCTCCAGCGTCTGGCGGATCGCCATCACGATCGCGCCGGATTGTCCGACAATCGCCACCGGGCCGGCTTCCATGGTGACAATGCGGTCGTCGATATTGGTGAACAGCTTTTCGCCTGCGCTCAGATTGCCGAGGCAGTTCGGGCCGGTGACGGCAAGGCCGGTCTCTTTCACGGCCTGCTTCAGTTCGACTGCAAGCCGCTGGCTTTCCTCGTCCTGCAACTCGCTGAAGCCCGAGGTGACGATGGTGGCCGAGCGCGCACCGGCTGCCGCCGCGTCACGGATCACTTGCACGGCAAAACGCGCCGGCACCAGCACCAGCACATGATCGGGTTTCTCGGGGAGGCTGGCGAAATCCTTGTAGCAGGGCACGCCCCAGATCGTTTCGCGCTTAGCGTTGACCGGGAACAGGCCGCCTTCGTATTTGTATTTGATCAGATTGTTCCAGATGCGCTCGGCATAGTTGCCGGGCTTGTCGGTGGCGCCGACCAGCACGATATTGCGCGGGTGCAGCATCGCATGGATGCTCTTGACGATGTCGCTGGCGTCAGGCGAGGGCGACCATTGTTCGGCTTGATGCGATGCGGTGCTTGCCTGAGCGTCCATGGATGTCCCTTACTCTGCTGTTTTGGCAGCGGCGATCGACAACGCTCGCTGTGCGTTCTTTTGATTGCGACCTTTTTATTGAGACTTGGCAAGGGTGGCAACACGCGTTGCGCGCGCAGTGCCATTCGCGTCGCGCACGATTTCCCGGCTCGCGGAGAATTCACAGCGGATTCGGAGCTGATACAATCATGGTGGCGTGCACAAGATAGCGTTCCGGCCCCGGCGTCAGCGCCTCGAATGGCCAGCAGGTCGACAGCACCAGATGATATCCGTCTGCGAGCGGATCGATGCCGGAGGCGTCGAAGCGCACGACCGAAGTGGCATCCACCTGGTAACGGAATTGCTTGCCGTCGCTTCGCGTGACCTCGATCTCGTCACCTATGACGACGTTCTTCAGAAAGGCGAAATGCGTATCGCGATGCGCCGAATAAACGGCGACGCCGCGCTCGCCGGCATCGGGTGTCCGTTCGACATGACCCGGACCGAAGGCGAGCGCCTGGCCGCTGCTGCCTGCGAGCACGATGGTGCGGGCATGGAGCCGCTTCACGTCGATACGGGCAACCGGCCATGTGTCGGCCCACGACCACGGTTTCGTCTCGTGTCCGGTGGCGATGGTTTTCTCGAAGGCGCGTTCCAGCAGGACCTGTGCAACCAGCGCCTTGGCGTGGATGTAGGCGCCCTGGCCGAACAAGATCAGGCCGATGAGAGCGAGGAGGAGAGGGAGGATGAAACGCATGGACACTCTATCCGTCATTGCCTGCGACAAACGCGAGGCGTTTGCGCAAGGGAGCGAAAGGCACAAAGCAATCCATCTTTCTTTCCGCGGCGAGATGGATTGCTTCGCTTCGCTCGCAATGACGGCGGTTGAGGAAAAGGCGGCGCGCGCGGCCTTGGGGGGACGGGTGGGAGCCGCGCGCGCTCTGGAAAGAGGAGGTCAGGGGTCCCTCCTCCTTTCAGCCGACGTCAACACCGTGACATCTGACGTCGATTGAGCACGAACAGGATCAGGCTGAACGTGAGCAGGATCACACCGGCAATCATCTTCAGCTCGGCGTCAGTTGCCGTCTTCGGCAGCGCGAGCGTGCTGGGCGGCTGGGTGACGACAGGCTGCACCCGCTTCAGCGCCGCGACCTGAACGCGCGCCTCTTCCGTATCGGCGCGCCGCTCCGTCGGCGTTGCCGGCACGCGCGGGCGCTCGCCGAACACCTTTTCAAAGTCCCATCCCGCAGGCAGGTTGATCGGCAGTTCCGAAACCTTGAGCGGCTCTCCTTGCGGACGGCTCGGCGTCTTGTCGACGGCTACCAGACTCGTCAGCCGCGTGACGAGCTGATGCTCGAGCGCCAGCGAGAGGATGGCCTTGTCGGCTTCGTCCGGCGTCGTCTGACGCGTGGTGCGCCCAACCTCCGCATCCGCGATCTTGCGGCGGGCCCAGAGCTTGGACAGGCCCTTGCCTTCGGCCGCATTCGCTAGCGGAAGGGTGACGACCCACGGGCGATCGCCGATGCGGCCCTTGATCTCGACCGAGCCCGCGAGCTTGTCGAGTTTTGCGGCCAGCACCAGCGGCTCGTCGCGGTAGACGTCGGGGATCGCAACCGGCGTGATGTCGGCCGTGGCATCGGAGAATTTCGCGGTCAGATTAGTCACCGCGGGATTCTCCAGCTTGGCGAACAGTCCGCGCATGCGCTCCTCGACCTGCTCGACCGCGCCGATATGGGTGAAGGTGCCGCGGCCGAGTTCGGCGGCGCGCGTCATCAGGTAGGTGTTTGGCGCCGAGCCGATGCCCACCATGAAGACGCGCGAGCGGCCGCGCAACGCGCTGATGGTTTCGAACAATTGCTGTTCGTTGCCGATGGCGCCGTCGGTCAGGAATACGACCTGGCGGACGTAACCGGTGTCGCCGCTGTTGTCGGACAGCGCCGCCCGCATCGCGGGCACCATTTCCGTGCCGCCATTGGCCTGCAGCGCGCCGACGAAGGAGGTGGCCCGGCCGATATGCTCCCTGTCGGCGGGCACCGCTGACGGGAACAGCACATCCATGGTGTGATCGAAGCGGATCACGTTGAAACGATCGTTCGGCTGCAGACGGCCGAGGGCGTAGGTGAGGCTCGCCTTGGCCTGAATGATCGAGACGCCGCCCATCGAGCCGGAATTATCGATCACGAAGATCACTTCGCGCGGCATCGGTTTCTGCTGCGCCTGCTCGACCGCGGGCGGTGTCACGAACGCCAGCAGATAATCGGAATTGCCGACATGCTCGCGGAACAGCCCGACCGACGGCGCCTTCTCGGCCGCGGGTTTCCAGGTCAGTTCGAAATCGCGGTCCGCCGGCACCGGGCCTTCAGCAAGGCGGATGATGCTGGTGCTGGCGTCTGGCTTCTCGGTCTTGATCGTATGGTGGTGACTCCTGACCTCGCCGAGCGGAAAGCCTGCTTGCAGCCGCACGGTGATGCGGATCGGATTAACAGGCGCGTTGGTGGCGGGATCGAGCACTTCGGGCGAGATGCGGTCGCGATCCGGCACGGGATCGGATTTGGCCGAACCCCAGCCGCCGCTATCAGGCTTGAAATCGACGCTCTGCACGACGGGCGCGGGATTGTAACGTGGGGCGATCACCATCGGCACCCGCAGCGAGAACTCGTTGCCGGATTGTGCGACAGGCTCCTGATATTCGATCTGCACCAGCACGGTTTCGCCGGGGCCGATATTGGCGACCGAATTGGTGAAGATGTTCGGCCGCTCCTGTTCGGTCAGCGCCGCCTTGTGTCCACTCTGCTTCGCCTGTTCGTAGATGATCTTTGCTTGCTGCCGCTCCTTGATGTCACCAACCACGACGCGATCGCCGATCACCATCTTCAGCGTATCGACCGCGCCGCCCGACGGCAGCGGATAGACGTAGACGGCTTCGAGGTTGCGAAAAATCTGGGTGACGCGGGCGCGGACCGTCGGCCCCGACACGGTGAGATCAACATCGACGCCGAGCCGCGACGCAACGGCATAGCCCTCGTCAATCTTCAGCAGCAGCGAACCGGCGCGGACGTCGCCGGGCTTGAGGAACGTCGACTGCAGGCGCTCCGCTGACCAGACCGGCTCAAAACTCAAAAATAATGCCGCAAACCCGACCAGGATTACGGCAACGCCCTGCATCACGAAGAACAGCACCAGCCTGATCAGGCTGGGCTGTTCGCTGCATTTGTCTGCCTCAATTTCGTCTGATGTCGTAATGTCGCTTAACTCCCGAACGGCGATTTCGCCGTGCGAGAAGGGTGTGGAATTCAGCGATTTGGCGCGAGCGGAATGATCGGCCTTGTTCGGTCATCCGCCACCGTGCCCCGCCACGGCTGGGGCGGTTTTGTACGGGTTTGTGATGGATTGTGCGTCTGGTACAATGACGGGAGTTGAAGCAGGGATGACGATGCCGACGCCGGACAAGCAGCTTTCCGCCGAGCAGAGCCGGCAGATTGCCGACACCATTCGCGAAGAGCTCGCCCGTCGCCGCATCTCCCGGCAGTCTCTGGCCGAACTCGCAAAACTCAGCCTTTCGACGCTGGAAAAGGTGCTGGGCGGCCGCCGCCCGTTTACGCTGGCCACCACCGTTCGCCTCGAACAGGCGCTCGGCGTTTCCTTGCGCAAGACGCCGGAGGCACCGGCGTCTGTCGCTGCCGTCAACGGCGAGGTTGCGCCGGATGGCCTGGGCGCCTATTCGCGCCGCGCGGTGGCGTGGATCGAAGGAACCTATGTCACGGTGCGGCCGTCGTTCGGCGACAAGGACGCGATCTTTGCCTACCGCACCGAGATCACCTGGGATACCGCGGCCTCATCGCTGGTGTTTCACGAGAGCGAGCGGCAGGACGCAGCCTTCACCCAGTTCGGCGAAGTCGCGGTGCCGAACCAGTCGAGACATATCTATCTCGTCACCAACCGGCATGGCCAGCATCGCCTGATCACAGTGGCGCACCTGGCGATTTCAGGCGAGATGTACGGGATCATTACGACGCTGCTTGCGGGTCGCGGCTCGTTGCTGACGCCGATCGCAGCGCCAATCGCCTATCTTCCGATCAAGATGGTAGCTCACCCGACCTTTGGCAGGGTTTCGTCCGACGATCCCAATTATGCGCTGTACCGCCAGCATTTGCGGCGGACGACAGATGAATCGTTCGCGCTGTTCCTGTCGTGATAGCGCTCTCAAGCCTTGCATTCCCGGCGAGACACACTATATGAGCCCTATTCGAATTATCGCTCTGCCTTGTTGACCACGCCGAACCGGCTCCAATCCCCAAGACATCGTTGAAATCGGATCAAGCCTGCGCGGAGGTCGTGCGGGCAAAGCGCTTTCGCGCATCTTGGAGATGGTTACATGGCTACCGGAACAGTTAAGTGGTTCAACGCGACCAAGGGTTTTGGCTTCATTCAGCCCGATGATGGCAGCACCGACGTTTTCGTCCACATCAGCGCCGTCGAACGTGCGGGTCTGAGCTCGCTCAACGAAGGTCAGAAGATCTCGTTCGAAGCGAAGAAGGACCCGATGCGCGGCAAGACCAGCGCCGAGAACCTTCGCGTCGGTTAAAGGTTGCCGATTCGGGATTTCCACGGATGTACTGGGATCCTCTAATTGGCCTCCTATACGAGAGCCCGCCGGTGATGAACCGGCGGGCTTTTCGTTTGTCGAATGCCGGCGCACGATCATGAAGCAATGGCCGCTTTGTCGGTCGGCCTCGGCGCGCTGAAATTCTTTCGCAATGTCGGCTTGTGGATTTTCCCCGTTGCGTTGCGCGGCAACGCATCGACGAATTCGATCAGCCGCGGGCATTTGAACCGCGCCAGATTGGCCGCGCAATGCGCGTGAATCTCCGCTGGTGTCAGCGTATGGCCGGGCTTGACGGCCACGATCGCCATGCCGACCTCGCCCCATTGCTCGTTCGGGATACCGATCACGGCAGCTTCGGCGATTGCCGTGAGCTGATGCAGCACGCTCTCCACCTCGGCCGGATAGACGTTCTCGCCGCCGGAAATGTACATGTCCTTCCAGCGATCGACGATGTAGTAGAAGCCCTCTTCGTCGACGCGGGTGGCATCGCCGGTGTGCAGCCAGCCGTCGGTGAAGGATGACTGGTTGGCATCTGGCCGGTTCCAGTAACCCGGCGTGACGTTCGGTCCCCTGACCCAGAGTTCGCCGAGCTCGCCGACATCCGCATCGGTCCCGTCGGGGCGCACGATCCGCACTTCCGTGTGCAGCACCGGCTTGCCGGAGGAGCCGGCCTTGCGCGCGGCGTCCTCGCGGTCGAGCGCCAGCACGGCCGGTGACGTCTCGGTCATGCCATAGCCCTGCTGCAGAGCCACGCCGCGTTCTTCCCACACTTTCAGGAGCGGTACGGGCATCGGCGCGCCGCCGACGCCTCCGATCACGAGGCGGCTGAAATCGGACGTCGCGAACGAAGGATGCTGCGCCATGAACTGGTAGATCGACGGCACGCCGAAAAATTGGGTAATGCCGTAGGAGGGGTCGCTGATCAGTTGCAGCGCCACGCCGGGGTCGAATGTGCGCATGATCAACACGGTGCCGCCCGCATGCAGCACCGGGTTGGTGTAGCAATTGAGCCCGCCGGTATGAAACAGCGGCAGCACGGTGAGCAGCACCGTCGATGGCGAGACGTAGGCGGGGCCGCCGAGATTGACGCAGTTCCAGAACGTCATGCCATGGGTGATGATCGCGCCCTTGGGTTGACCTGTCGTGCCCGAGGTGTACATGATGGTCGAGATGTCATCGAGCGTGACCATCTCCGCGCGATCGAGCGGCGCCGAAGCCGCGATTGCCGCCTCGTAGGAACCGCCGGGGCCGAGCAGCAACGCGGATGAAACGTTGCAGAGCTTTGCGACCGCGAGTGCGACCTCGGCGAGATCGGTGTCGTGGATCATCACTTTTGGCGAGGCGTCGCCGACAATGAATTGCAATTCAGGAACGGTGAGGCGGGTGTTGAGTGGCAGGAACACCGCGCCGATCCGGAAACAGGCGAACTGCACCTCCAGCGTATCGGTGGTGTTGAGCGCGAGCACGGCGACCCGGTCGCCGCGCGTGACACCGAGTTTGTCGCGCAGATGAGTGGCAAGCCGCGAGATGCGCGCATCGAACTGCGCGTAGGACAACCGGCGGTCGCTGGCGAGGTCGATGGCCGCGATCTTGTCCGGCGTGCGGCGGCCGAAATGCGCGATCCAGTCGTAATAGCGAACCGACGACATGCTTCCTCCCGAAAACTGCCCGATCACCTGCCGGCTACGTTGGACTCATTGCTTGTCTTGTCGCGTCAACGCTCACGAACCCCGCAGCAGCTCACTGATCACGTTGAACTGGTTGTCGCGAAACTCGACCATATAGCCGTCCTTGATCGGACGGTAGTCTGTCGGCGAGGTGTTGAGCTTGACGCCCGGCATCAGCATCGGCAGCGATACGTCCTTGAGGTTGGCCGCTTGCGCCATGATGTTTTCGCGGCTGAGGTCGTTCTTGCACTGCGTCAGCACCACGACCAGCGCCTGTGCCACCATGTAACCATATCCCGCCGCCAGATTGGCCGGATCGATGTTGGGCAGCCGCGCTTTCATGAAATCGCGATAGGTGACGAGGTCGGGATCGGTCGAGTCAGCCGAATAGGGTTTGAGCGCCCCGACCGACATGATACCGGTTGCCGCTTCAAGCCCTGCCGGCACCATCACCAATTCCTTGTTGGCGCAGCCTGAGGAGATGAAACGCATCGGCCGCCAGCCGGTCTCGTGCGCCTTTCGGATCGCCTGGGCGCAGGCGCGCGGCGTTACGCTGTAGATCAGGAAGACATCGGCCTTGGTGTTGGCGAGCGTGAGGATCTGCGAATCCACGGTGGGATCGGCAACCTCGAAGCTGGTTGCCAGCGCGATCACCTTGTCGGCGTCCGCGCCGAGCGCTTGCCTGACGCCGCGCAGATAATCCTTTCCGGCGTCGTCGTTCTGATAAAGGATCGCAAAGCGCGCATTGGGATTCTTGGCGCGGGCAAAGCGCACCTCGATGCCGGCTTCCTCGACATAGTTGGGCGCCCAGGGTAGCGCCATCAGCCAGCGCTGGTTGACCGGGTCGTTCCATTTGGATGCCGAGCTGATCAGGAACAGATGCGGCACCTTGGCGCCGTTCAGATACTTTGCGGTCGCCGAACTCGGTGCGGTGCCCATGGTTCCGAACATGAAGGCGACGCCGTCATTCTCGACCAATCGGCGCGTCGCCTCGACCGTCTTTGGCGGCGAGAAGCCGTCGTCGAGCGAGATCATGTTGAGCTTGCGTCCGTTGACGCCGCCTTTCTCGTTGATCAGGTCGAAATAGGCCGCAAAGGCCTTGCCGGTGACGCTGAGCGCCGACGCCGGGCCGCTATACGGCATGATGTTGCCGAACTTGATCTCGGTGTCAGTGATGCCGGGTTGCTGAGTCGAGACTGTGGTCGCAGCAGTGAGGGAGAGCAAAGCTGAAAAGATGGCGGCCGGGACGAACTTGTTCGATCGGATCATGCTTCATCCTCCCGGCGAATGGCCGACAATGTTGTTATTGGTTTTGCATCAAGGCTAGGGCATGCTCGGGCAACCGGTCTTGCGTTCAGTTGCTGGACACAGCACGCGTCGGGTTTGCCGGTGCGACAGGCCGCGTCAGCACGATGATGCCAGCCGCTCAACGCAAGTTTGAGCAGGCCAAATCGGGGCATCGTCATTGCGCGGGAGGAAAGCATGCTGGAGCGAACGAAGGTGCAAAGCCCGTTCTATACGGCGGACCATGAAGCGTTTCGCGACGTGATGCGCCGCTTCGTGGCGCGCGAGATCGAGCCCTATGCCCACGAATGGGACGAGGTCGGCGAGTTTCCGCGCGAGCTTTATCGGAAAGCATCCGAAATCGGGCTGTTGGGTTTGGGCTTTCCGGAAGAGTATGGCGGTGTGCCTGCCGACCAGTTCATGAAGATCGTGGCCTCGCAGGAACTGGCACGCGCCGGCGCTGGCGGGGTCAGCTCCAGCCTGATGAGTCATACCATCGGCTCGCCGCCGATCGCCCGTGCCGCGCGGCCCGAGGTCAAGGCGCGCGTGCTGCCGCAGGTTCTGTCGGGTGAGAAGATTTCCGCGCTTGCGATCACCGAGCCGAGCGGCGGCTCCGACGTCGCCAACCTCCGCACCAAGGCGCGGCGTGACGGCGACCATTATGTCGTCAGCGGCGAGAAGACGTTTATTACCTCCGGTATGCGAGCCGACTATCTGACGGTGGCGGTGCGTACCGGCGGCGATGGGCCGGGCGGCGTCAGCCTGCTTCTGATTGAGGGCGACACGCCGGGCCTGTCACGCACGAAGCTGAAGAAGATGGGCTGGTGGGCATCGGATACCGCAACGCTGCATTTCGACGAGTGCCGCGTGCCGGCCGAAAACCTGATCGGCGAGGAGGGCCAGGGTTTCAAGATCATCATGCATAATTTCAACAGCGAGCGCATGGGCATGGCGGCTAGCTGCACGGCTTATGCCCGCGTCTGCGTCGAGGAGGCAATTGCCTATGCCAAGGAGCGCAAGACCTTTGGCAAGCCGATCTCGCAGCACCAGGTGATCCGCCACAAGCTGGTCGACATGGCGCAGAAGGTCGCCGCGTCGCAGGCGATGCTGGAAATGCTGGCGTGGCGGCTCGGGCAGGGCGAGAGCCCGGTTGCCGAAATCTGCATGATGAAGAATCAGGCGACCCAGACCATGGCATTCTGCGCCTCCGAGGCCGTGCAGATCTTCGGCGGCGCCGGCTTCATGCGCGGCGTCAAAGTCGAGCGCATCTACCGCGAGGTCAAGGTCAATGCCATCGGCGGCGGAACCGAGGAGATCATGAAGGATCTCGCCTCGCGGCAGATGGGGCTGTGAGTTGCCGTCATTCCGGGGCGACGCGAAGCATCGAACTACGATGTGCAATTGTACATCGGAGAATCTGGAGATGAGTTACACAATGTCGAGATTCCGGGTTCGCGCTTTGCGCGCCCCGGAATGACAGGAAGGAACGTATGCTCTTCACCGCCGACCACGACGAACCCCGCCGCATCCTGCAAAAATTCATCGCTGCCGAGATCAATCCCTTCGTTGATGAATGGGAGAAGAACGACATCTTCCCGGCGCATGAACTGTTCAAGAAGCTCGGCGATCTCGGTTTCCTCGGCCTCAACAAGCCGGTCGAGTTCGGCGGGCAGGGACTGGATTATTCCTACGCTCTCATGATGGCCGAAGAGCTCGGCGCCATCACATGCGGCGGCGTGCCGATGGCGATCGGGGTGCAGACCGATATGGCGACACCCGCGCTGGCGCGGTTCGGCTCCGATGAAGTGCGCCGCGAATTTCTCGAGCCCGCGATCGCGGGCGATGCGGTCGCCTGCGTCGGCGTTTCCGAACCAGGTGCCGGCTCGGATGTCGCGTCGATCAAGACCCAGGCGCGTTCCGATGGCGACGATTACGTCATCAACGGCGGCAAGATGTGGATCACCAACGGCGTGCAGGCCGACTGGATCTGCCTGCTCGCCAATACCAGCGATGGCCAGGTTCATCGCAACAAGTCGCTGATCTGCGTGCCGATGAAGACCAGGGGTGTGCAGGTCGCGCGCAAGCTCGACAAGATGGGCATGCGCTCGTCCGACACCGCGCAGATCTTCTTCGACAATGTCCGCGTCCCAAAGCGCAACCGGATCGGCGAGGAAGGCAAGGGTTTTACCTACCAGATGGTGCAGTTCCAGGAGGAGCGGCTGTGGGGCGCGGCGGCCTGCCTCAAGGCCCATGAATTCATCATAGCAGAGACGATCGAATATACCCGCAACCGAAAAGCGTTTGGAAAGTCGATCCTCGATAACCAGACCGTTCATTTCAAGCTCGCGGAAATGCAGACCGAGGTCGAGCTGTTGCGCGCGCTGGTCTACCGCGCCGCCGAGGCGCTGATCGCGGGCGAGGACGTGACGCGGCTTGCGACCATGGCCAAACTGAAGGCCGGCCGGCTGGGCCGCGAACTCACCGATGCCTGCCTGCAATTCTGGGGCGGCATGGGATTCATGAACGAGACACCGGTCAGCCGGGCCTATCGCGACAGCCGTTTGACCTCGATCGGCGGCGGCGCCGACGAGGTGATGCTGACGGTGCTGAGCAAGATGATGGGCACGCTGCCGAAAAGCCAATAAGAACGGACCAGAGAAATAAAAAGGAACGCCTGATGATCACGCTCTATCACTGCGACGGCGCGCGCTCGTTCCGCCCGCTCTGGATGCTGGAAGAGATGGGGCTGCCGTACGAGCTGAAGATGCTGCCATTCCCGCCGCGGGTGCTTGCCAAGGAATATCTCGCGATCAATCCGCTCGGCACCATTCCATTCATGATCGACGGCGAGACCAAGATGACGGAGTCGTCAGGCATCTGTTATTATCTCGGCACCAGATACGGCCCGACCCCGCTGGTGGTGGGGATGGATGATCCGGCCTATGGCGCCTTCCTGAACTGGATGTATTTCAGCGACGCCACGCTGACCTTTCCGCAAACGCTGGTGCTGAGATACAGCCAGCTCGAACCGGAAGAACGGCGGAACCCGCAGGTAGCCGGCGACTATGCCAAATGGTTCCTCGGCCGGCTGCGCGCGGTTGAGGCAGCGACCGCCAATGCCGAAAACCTGTGCGCTGGCCGCTTCACCGCTGCCGATATCGTCAACGGCTATGCGCTGCGGCTGGCCGGTAATATCGGGCTCGCGAAGGATTTCGGGCCGAACGTCAGGGCGTATTGGGCCCGGTTGCAGGAACGTGAGGGCTACCAGCGCGCAGTTGCGGCCGAACGCAAGGCGGGTGTCGAGCAAAACGTCGCGCCACGAATACGGGCTTGATTAACGTCGTCATTCCGGGGCGATGCGAAGCATCGAACCCGGAATCTCGAGATTCCGGGTTCGCTTCGCGCCCCGGAATGACAGTCCCCTTATGTCGGTGACAGGCGACGAATTTCCGCTATGGTTGACCCCATCGCAGCGGCCAGAGAGCCGCGCGAGGAGGACGAGCCATGGACGATACCGGCCACAAATCCGGCCATCTGATGCTGATCACCCCGGAGCGCGTGTTCTATGCCGGCCTGCTCGGCCGGCCCCGGCAACGCTGCTCGGGCGGGTTCAACATCTATGTCGCGATTGAAGGAAGTCTCTGGCTCACCACCGCTGACGGCCGTGAAACCCATGGTGAAATGGTCGCGCTGTTGCCGAACGTCAGGCACACCATCGCCAGCGATCATCGCTCGGTGCTCAGCGTCGTGATCGAACCGGAGAGCGTTCGTCCCGGTGCGCTCGAAGAGCTGGCGCAGCGTCTCGCGGGGCCGGAGGGCGCAACGTTCGCCAACCGCATTCGCGCCGCCTATCGCGAGCTGCGCGAGCATCACGCGGGCAACGACTTCTCCAGCGCCGAATTCGATTCCCTCTGCCTCGGCGAAGTCCTGCCGCAGCGCGAACTCGATCCTCGCGTGGCGCGCGCGATTCTGCAGATCGGAAAATTCTCCGGCGAACCGGTGACGGCGGCGAGCTGCGCCGCGGAGGCGGGATTATCACCGTCGCGCTTCCTGCATCTGTTCAAGGAGGAGACCGGCATCTCCTTCCGCTCGTTCCGCGCCTGGAAGCGCGCGCGGCATCTGCTGCATTTCGCCAACCAGGACATCAACCTTGCGCATCTGGCGCAGGATATCGGCTATCCCGATTCCACGCATTTCAGCCATTCGATCCGCCGCTTCTATGGCCTGAAGCCGCGCGCGATCTTTTCCGGCTCGCGCGATCTGGCGATTTATAGCCACCGCCATGCGAGCGCCGGATAGCGGGTGGACGCAAGAAGCCGACTGATGCGGAACGCATGATCGCGCTGGATTTTCTCGCGATCCTTCGCGTCTCGCATTTGAAGGTTGATCCATGGGTGACAAGGCCGTCATTACCTGCGCGCTGAATGGCGTGCTGACCGATCCAAAGCAGCATAACGTACCGGTCACGCCGGAGCAGATGGCCCGCGAGGCCAGGGCTGCCTTCAACGCCGGCGCCAGCATCATGCATGTTCATCTGCGCCAGCAGGAGCCGAACAAGGGGCATCTGCCGTCCTGGGACGTGAGCGTCAGCAGGGAAATCCAGCAGGCGATTCGCGAGGCTTGTCCCGGCGTCATCATCAACCACACCACGGGTACCTCCGGCCCGAAATATCAGGGCGCGCTTGATTGCGTGCGCGAGACCCGGCCCGAGATCGCTGCCTGCAACGCCGGCTCGCTGAATTATCTCAAGGTGAAGGCCGACAACACCTGGGCCTGGCCGCCGATGATGTTCGATAACGCGGTCGAGAAGGTGCAGGACTATCTCGACGTCATGAAGGAAGCCGGCACGATCCCGGAGTTCGAATGTTTCGACGTCGGCATCGTGCGCTGCGTCGGCATGTACCGGCAGACCGGCATGTATTCCGGACCGCTCGAATATAACTTCGTGATGGGCGTCGCGTCGGGCATGCCGGCCGATCCGGAACTACTTCCGATCCTGTTGAAGCTGAAATTGCCGGAAGCGCATTGGCAGGTCACCGCGATCGGCCGCGCCGAAATCTGGCCGCTGCACCAGCGCTGCGCCAATCTCGGCGGCCATCTGCGTACCGGACTGGAGGATACTTTTTATCTTGGTGATGGCACCAAGGTGACCTCTAACGGGCAGTTGATTGAAGCCATCGCCGCCTGTGCGCGACGCGCGGGCCGCGAGATCGCGAGCCCCGCAGAAGCGCGGCAGATTTTCGGGACAAGGCATTGAGGTCGTCATTCCGGGGCGCGAAGCGAACCCGGAATCTCGAGATTCCGGGTCTGGTCCTTCGGACCATCCCGGAATGACGGAGTAAAATAGTTTATGGCCATTCTCGAAACCACCATCTCGCCTTCGAGCGCCGCCTTCAAGGCCAATCGCGACGGCATGCTGGCGCTGATCGCGCGGATGCGCTCGCTGGAGGATCGCACGCGCGCCGCATCGGCCGCGGCCAAGGATCGCTTCCACAAGCGCGGGCAATTGCTGCCGCGCGAGCGCGTGGCGCTGGTGCTCGATCCCGGCTCGCCCTTCATCGAACTATCGACGCTTGCCGGATACATGTTCGACGTGCCGGACGCCGAAAAGAGCGTACCCGGCGGTGGCGTGATCGCAGGCATCGGCTTTGTCTCCGGCATCCGCTGCATGGTCAGCGCCAATGATTCCGGCATCGATGCCGGCGCATTGCAGCCGTTCGGTCTCGACAAGACGCTGCGGGTGCAGGAACTGGCGCTGGAGAACGAGCTGCCTTATGTGCAACTCGTTGAAAGCGCCGGCGCCAATCTGCTGCGCTACCGCGTCGAGGACTTTATCCGCGGCGGCAACATTTTTCGCAACCTGGCGCGGCTGTCGGCGGCCGGACTGCCCGTCGTCACTGTGACGCATGGATCGTCGACCGCCGGCGGCGCCTATCAAACGGGATTATCCGACTACATCGTGATGGTCCGCGGCCGCACCCGCGCATTCCTCGCTGGCCCACCGCTGCTGAAGGCGGCGACGGGAGAGATCGCGACGGAGGAGGAACTCGGCGGCGCCGAGATGCATACCTCCATTTCCGGCCTTGGCGATTATCTGGCCGAGGACGACCGCGATGCACTGCGGATCGCGCGCGATATCATGGCCAATCTGGAATGGGATCGGCCGAAGCCGGCGGAAGCTTCCTTCAAGCCGCCGCGCTACGATGCGGAGGAGTTGCTCGGCATCATGCCGATGGATCACAAACGCCCGGTCGACATGCGCCAGGCTATCGCGCGTTTCGTCGACGATTCCGATTTTACCGAGTTCGGCGCCAATTACGGCCCGGCGACCGTGTGCGGCCATGCCCGCATCGAAGGGCAGGCGATCGGGATCATCACCAATAACGGCCCGCTCGACGTGCCCGGCGCCAACAAGGCGACGCATTTCATCCAGGCCTGCTGCCAGTCACGCACGCCGATCCTCTATATGAACAACACCACCGGCTACATGGTGGGCCGAGCCTATGAGGAAGCCGGCATGATCAAGCACGGCTCCAAGATGATCCAGGCGGTAACCTCGGCGACCGTACCGCAGATCACGATCTATTGCGGGGCATCGTTCGGCGCCGGCAATTACGGCATGTGCGGGCGCGGCTTCCATCCGCGTTTCTGCTTCTCCTGGCCGAACGCCAAGACCGCCGTGATGGGCGGCGAGCAGGCGGCCGAGACCATGGCGATCGTGACCGAGGCTGCGGCTGTCAGGCGCGGCAAGCCGATTGAGAAGGAAAAGCTGGAGGCGATGAAGGCGCAGATCACCGGCGTGTTCGACGGCCAGATGGACGTGTTCTCGACCAGCGCGCGCGTGCTCGATGACGGCGTGATCGACCCGCGCGATACCCGCAGCGTGCTTGCCGAAGTGCTGGCGATCTGCCGCGAAGCCGAGTCCCGCACGCCGCAGCGCATGCAATTCTCGGTCGCCCGGCCATGAGCGGGATGCCAATGAAGCGGACGCCGTTCTTCAAGGTTCTCGTCGCCAACCGCGGCGAGATCGCGCTGCGGATCATGCGCACGGCGCGCCGGCTAGGTTATGGCGTGGTCGCCGTCTATTCCGACGCCGATCGTGACGCGCTGCATGTCCGCGAGGCCGATCAGGCGGTGCGCATTGGTGAGGCGCTGCCGGCGCAGTCGTATTTGCGGGTCGATGCGATCATCGCTGCCGCCAAAGCCAGCGGCGCCGGCGCGGTGCATCCGGGCTACGGCTTCCTCGCTGAGAATGAGGATTTTGCCCAAGCCTGCCGCGATGCCGGGCTGGTGTTCATCGGTCCGTCGCCGGAGGCGATCCGGGCGATGGGCAACAAGGCCGGCGCCAAGGACATCATGCGAGAGGCCGGCGTGCCCATCGTTCCCGGCTATCAGGGTGCGGACCAGAGCGACGCCGTGATGCTGGCGGAAGCTGGGAAGATCGGCTTCCCCGTCATGATCAAGGCGGTCGCCGGCGGCGGTGGGCGCGGCATGCGGCTGGTCGAGGACGCCGCGGCGTTTCCGGATGCGCTGCGCAGCGCACGGTCCGAGGCGCAAGGCGCGTTCGGTGATCCCGCCGTCATTCTGGAGCGCGCCATCGTCGATCCCCGCCACATCGAGATCCAGGTGTTCGGTGATCGCTACGGCAACGCCATCCATCTCGGCGAACGCGACTGCTCGGTGCAGCGCCGGCATCAGAAGCTGATCGAGGAAGCGCCGTCTCCGAAGGTGACGCCGGAATTGCGGGCGCGGATGGGCGCGGTCGCGGTGGAGGCCGTCAAGTCGATCGGCTATGAGGGCGCGGGCACGCTGGAATTCCTGCTCGACGAGGGCGGCGAGTTCTATTTCATGGAAATGAACACGCGGTTGCAGGTCGAGCATCCCGTCACCGAGGCGATCACCGGGCTCGATCTGGTCGAACTGCAGTTGCGGATTGCCGCCGGCGAACGGCTCGGGCTCAGGCAGGAAGACGTCAAATTCTTCGGCCATGCTATCGAGGTGCGGCTGTGCTCGGAAGATGCGGACCATGACTTCATGCCGCAGTCGGGACGGATGGCGCTGTGGCAGATGCCGGACGGCGTCCGCGCCGAGCACGCGCTGCAATCCGGTTCCGAAATCCCGCCATTCTACGATTCGATGATCGCCAAGGTCATCAGCCACGGCGCCGATCGCAGCGAGGCGCGGGGCCGGCTGATCTGCGGCCTGGAGCAGACCGCCGCCTTCGGCGTCACCACCAATCAGGGATTCCTGATTTCCTGCCTCCGCCATCCCAGCTTCGCCAAGGGCGAGGCGACCACTTCCTTCATCGGCAATCACCGTGATGAACTGCTTGCGCCGCGCGCGAATGATAAAGCGGAGGCCGCACTGGCGGCGCTGTTGCTCTACGTCACCAATCCGCATGCGCCGCCCTGGCGAAGCGGGCGCAGTCTGGCGGCGACGTTTCCGCTGACGATGCGGATCGATCCCGGCCGTGGCGTGCTGGAGGTAGACATCGCGCGTGGCCGCGATGGTGGGTATATCGCAGCCGTTGACGGCAGCGAGTTTCGTTTCGAGATCGACGAACTCGGCCGCGATACGATCCGCTTCCGTACCGACGGTGTGATGGAATCGGCAAGGTTTCTGCGCGATGGCGATCGTCTGTACATCCTGCATCGCGGTGTCACGATCGCCGTGCGCGACCTGACGCTTGCAGCGCCGGAATCTGCCTCCGCCGCCGGTGGCGACGGCAAGGTGCGCGCGGCGATGAACGGGCGGGTGGCGGCAGTGCTGGTCAAGCCAGGCGAGCAGGTCGCCGCCGGCCAGCCTGTGATGACGCTGGAGGCGATGAAGATGGAGCACGTGCATACGGCGGGTGTTGCCGGCACGGTGTCAGCCATCGATGTCGCCGAGGGCGAGCAAGTGACGACGGGCAGGATCGTGGTCGAGATTTCGGCGGCGTAGGTGCGTAGGGTGGGCAAAGGAGCGTAGCGACGTGCCCACCATTCTTGCCGTGCGCGAAATGGTGGGCACGCTACGCTTTGCCCACCCTACGAATCTCACTCCGGCCGTCCCGTCCCATCATTCAACCAGCACGCCACCTGATGCCCTTCGCCGGCTTCCACCAGCGCCGGGCGTTCCACCTTGCAGCGGTCCATCGCGTAGCGACAGCGGGTGTGGAAGGCGCAGCCGGAGGGTGGATTGATCGGGCTCGGGACGTCGCCGTCGACCATCGGCGCAAGGCGCTTTGCCTTGGGATCGGCGATCGGGACCGACGCGAGCAGCGCCTGCGTGTAGGGATGGCGCGGATTGGCGAACAATTCGGCCTTGTCGGCGATTTCGACAATGCGCCCGAGATACATCACGGCGACGCGGTGGCTGATATGGGCGACGACGGCGAGGTCGTGAGCGATGAACAGGTAGGAAAAATCGTTCTTGCGCTGCAGGTCGATCAACAGATTGATCACCTGCGCCTGGATCGAGACGTCGAGTGCGGACACCGGCTCGTCGCACACGATCAGGCTGGGCCCGAGCGACAGTGCCCGCGCGATGCAGATGCGCTGCCGTTGTCCGCCGGAGAACTGGTGCGGATAGTTCTTCATCTGGTCCGCCCGCAGGCCGACCTGCCCGAATAATTCTGCGACGCGTTCCTGTTGCGCGCGGCCGGTGGCCAGTCCGTGCACGCCGAGCGGTTCGCCGACGATATCGCCCGCGGTCATGCGTGGGTTGAGCGAGGCGAACGGGTCCTGGAACACGATCTGCATCGAGCGGCGATGCGGCCGCATCTCGGTCTTGCTGAGGCCGGTGATATCGGTGCCGTTCAGTTTGATGGCGCCGCTCGACGGCTCCACCAGCCGCAACACGCTGCGCGCGACCGTCGATTTGCCGCAGCCGGATTCGCCGACGAGGCCGAGCGTCTCGCCCCTGCCGACGGAAAAACTGACGCCGTCAACCGCATGCACGGTGCCTACGCGCCGACGCAGCACACCGCCGCGCACCGCGTAGTGCTTGACGAGGTCGGTCACCTCGAGGAGGGGACGTTGGTCGGTCATGGCGCACCCACCAATTCGGCCGCGCGCCAACAAGCGGCGAAGTGGTCGCCATCGACTTCCTGCAGCGGCGGATATTCAGCGCGGCAGCGGTCCATGGCGAGGCTGCAGCGCGGGGCAAAAGCGCAACCCGGCGGCAGATTGGTCAACGACGGCACCATGCCGGGAATCTCGTTCAGCCGCGCGTCGGTCTTGGCGCCGAAGGAAATCACCGCCGGCATCGAGGCCATCAGGCCGCGCGTGTAAGGGTGTTTGGGATTCTCGAACAGATCCTCTACCGTCGCTTCCTCGACCTTCTTGCCGGCATACATCACGATGACGCGCTGCGCGGTCTGCGCCACCACGCCGAGGTCGTGCGTGATCAGGATCAGCCCGGTGCCGAGCGTCTTCTGCAGATCAACGATCAGTGCCAGGATCTGCGCCTGGATCGTCACGTCGAGCGCGGTGGTCGGCTCGTCCGCGATCAGCAGCGCCGGTCGGCATGCCAGCGCCATCGCGATCATCGCGCGCTGGCGCATGCCGCCGGAGAGCTGATGCGGGTATTCCTGCGCGCGCCGCTCCGGCTCGGGAATGCGGACGAGACGAAGCATCTCAACCGCCTTGGCCCAGGCAGCCTTCGACGTCATCTCCTGGTGCAGGCGCAGCACTTCGGTGATCTGGTCGCCGATCCGCATCACCGGATTGAGCGAGGTCATCGGCTCCTGAAAGATCATCGAGATCCGGTTACCGCGGATCTTGCGCATCTCGGCTTCATCAAGGCTGAGGAGATCGGTGCCCTCCAACGTGACCTTGCCGCCGACCACGCGGCCGGGCGGATCCGGCACCAGCCGCATCACCGAGAGCGCGGTCACGCTCTTGCCGCAGCCGGATTCGCCGACGATCGCCAGCGTCTCGCCGCGGCGGACGTTGAACGAGACGTCGTCGACCGCCCGGAACAGGCCGGAATTGGTGAAGAACACCGTCTGCAGGTTCTTCACATCGAGAATGGTGTCGTCCTTACGCGCCTCGTTCATCAGCCGCGTTGCCTCGGGTCGAGGATGTCGCGCAGCGCATCGCCGAACAGATTGGTGCCGAACACGGCAAGGGAGATGGCTACCCCCGGAAAGATCACCAGCCACGGCGCGGTGCGAACATATTCGGCGGCCGATTCCGACAGCATGCGCCCCCAGGACGGATAGGGCTCGGGAATGCCGAGGCCGAGGAACGACAGCGAGGCTTCGGTGAGAATGGTGGAGCCGAGCTGCGCGGTCGCCAGCACGATCAAGGGGGCCAGCGTGTTTGGCAGCACGTGGCGCAGCGCGATGCGCGTCTCGCTCATGCCGATCGACTTGGCGGCTTCGACGAACGGCAGTTCGCGAAGCGCCAGTGTATTGGCGCGGATCACGCGGGCGACCGTCGGGATCAGCGGGATTGCAATGGCGATAATCACGTTCGGCAGCGACGGCCCGAGCGCCGCCGTCATCACCAGCGCCAGCACCAGAAGCGGCAGAGCCTGCAAAATGTCGGTGACGCGCTGGAACAGCAGATCGACCCAGCCCGACAGGTAGCCCGATGCGAGGCCGACGATGACGCCGATCGAGGATCCCAGCGCGGTAGCGCCGATGCCGACGGCGAGCGAGATGCGCGCGCCGTGCACGATCCGGCTCCAGACGTCGCGGCCGAATGAATCGGTGCCCATCCAATGCACGGCGTCGGGCGGCGCCAGCCGGTGCGCGGAATCGACGCTGAGCGGGCTGAAGCGGCAGATCAGGTCGGCCGATATCGCCATCCAGACGAACAGCACCATGATGACGAGGCCGATTGTGCCGAGCATATAGCGCTGCGCCAGGAACAATAGCCGGCGCCAGCCATGCGTGGAATGCGCGCCGGCTCGCCTCAGTTCGTTGTCGAAATTGATCGTGGTCACGCGGCTAGTCCCCATACCGGATGCGCGGGTCGATCGCGGCGTAAAGCATGTCGACGGTGAAGTTTGCGACCACCACGACCACGGCGATCAGCATCACGAGGTTCTGGACGATCGGATAATCGCGCCAGCGCAGCGCCTCGACCAGGAAGCGGGCGACGCCGGGGATATTGAACACGGTTTCGGTGACGATCAGCCCGCCGATCAGGAACGCGGCCTCGATTCCGATCACGGTGATGACGGGCAAAATGGCGTTCTTCAGCGCGTGGCGATAATTGACGGATGTCTCGGAAGCGCCCTTGGCGCGCGCGGTGCGGATGTAATCCTGCCGCAAGATTTCCAGCATCGAAGAGCGCGTGATGCGCATGGTCAGTGCGGCGCTGCGAAAGCCGACCGCCATCGCCGGGACGGCGTAGATCGCGAATGCTTCCGTCCAGGTTTTCGGATTCGGATTGTAGATCGGCATGCTGCCGAACAGCGAGACCGACGCCATCAGGATCAACAGGCCAAGCCAGAACGAGGGCAACGACAGGCCGCTCAGGCTGACGACGCGGAGCGTATAATCAAGTTTTGAACCCTGATGGACGGCGCTCAACACGCCCAACGGAATGCCGATTGAAGCCGAGAACAACAGCGCCAGCGCCGCCAGCCGTGCGGTGATCGGAATGCGCGGCAGGATTTCCTGCAGCGCCGGTTTTTCCGACACATAGGAATAGCCGAGATCGCCGTGCAGCAACCCGCCGATCCAGTTCAGATATTGCTGGTAGATCGGCAGGTTGAGGCCGAGTTCCTTTTCCAGGTTGGCCTTGTCGGTCGGATCGACGAAGCCGGCGGCATCGAACAGGATGTCGACGATGTTGCCGGGAACGACGCGCAGCAGGACGAAGATGATGATCGAGATCCCGACCAGGGTCACGAGCATCAAGGCGAGGCGTCGCACGATGTAAGCAAACACCCGGCTACTCTCCCTGACCCATCGGCTGGAGCCCCTTCGGTTCTGAAGAATCAGAACCGGGCTCTCGCTTCTTGCTTTGATGTTTTTTTTCACGTGAACTGGGATGCGCCCCGGATCACGTCCGGGGCAGGCTTTCGCTCGAAAACGCTATCGCGGCTGGACATTACTTGTCCATCCAGACGTCTTCGTAACGATAGCCGTTATAGGAGCTGTTCACCATCACGGTGATGCCCTTGACGTAGGGATTCCAGCACGTCCCGGTACGGCCGTGGAAGATGATCGGCCGCGCCACGTCCTCCTGCAACTTCTTGTCGATCTCCCAGACCAGCTTCTTCCGCTTCTCCTTGTCGGTCTCGGCCGACTGCTGGTCGAACAGCTTCTCGATCTCCTTGTTGCAGTAGTTGGTGTAGTTGCGCTCGGAGCCGCAAGAATAGTTCTCGTAGAACGACTGGTCGGGATCGTCGACCGCGTTGCCGGTGAGGTTGAGGCCGAGCGAGTAATCCTTGCGTGCGACTTTCGGGAACCATTGCGCGGTGTCGACGACGTCAAGCTCGCCATCGATATAGATGTTCTTCATCTGGTCGATCAGGATGACGGCAGGGTCGCGGTAGATCGGAATGTTGCGGGTGGCGACCTTGACGGCGAGGCGCTTGTCCGGGCCGTAGCCGGCCTTCTGCATCAGCTTGCGCGCCTCTTCGCGGTTGGCGTTGATGTCGGGGCCGTAGCCGGGAATCGATTCCATCATGTCCTTCGGCATCGCCCACAGGCCGCCCGGCGCCGGCAACATGGTGCCGCCGATATCGGCCTGCCCCTCGAACATGATCTGGATGAACGCCTTGCGATCCAGCGCCAGCGCCAGCGCGCGCCTGATGTCGAGATTGTCGAATGGCGGGGAGGAGGAGTTGACGATGATGTTGGTGGAGACGTTGATCGGCTCGACCACGCAGACCGCGTTCGGCGCCTGCGCCTTGACCTCCTTGAGCAGCGGTATCGACACTTCGGTCGGGAAGGTCATGTCGAATTTGCCGGAAACGAATCCGAGAATCGCCGTCGAGCGGTTCGGGATGATGGTGAATTCCATGCCGTCGAGATGCGGCAGGCCCTTCTTGAAATAGTCCGGATTCTTGGTGAGCTTGATCGACTCGTTGGCCTTGAACTCGACGAACTTGAACGGGCCGGTGCCAACCGGCTTGGTGCGCATATCGGCGGGCGAGACGTGGCAGGGATAGACCGGCGTGTAGCCGGACGCGAGCAGCGAGATCAGTGCCGGCTGCGGCCGCTTCAGTTCGAACGACGCCTCGAAATCACCGTTGACGGTCACCTCGTTGACCTGGTCGTACCAGGACTTTCGCGGGTTCTGGCGGAACTTCTGCTGCGATTTGCCCATCAGCATATCGAAGGTGCATTTGACGTCGGCCGACGTGAACGGCTTTCCGTCGTGCCATTTGACGCCCTGTTTCAGCTTGAAGGTCAGTTTCTTGTTGTCGCTGCTCCAGGCCCAGCTCTCGGCGAGATCGGGAACGATCGACTCCACGCTGTTCTGCGCCACGTCCTGCTTGAACATGACGAGGTTGTTGAAGACCGGCATGAAGGGAACGTTGATCGAGTAGGTCGCGCCTTCATGGATCGAGGCGCTGCCCGGGCTGTCGCGGTGATAGACCCGGAGGATGCCGCCCTGTTTCGGCTCCGCCGAGGCAAGGTCGTAAGCCGGCAGCAATAACAACGCCGCGGCGGCAAGCGCATGAACGCTCCGCATGATTCCCCTCCACATCATTCGGTCTCGACTGGCCGATTGCATGGGACGATAGCATGACGATCCGTCCGGGCAACCGGGCAAGTCCGTGCTGAAGTTGGTAATTCGACGTAATCGAAATCCGTGTGGCGGAACGCGTGCGCCGCCCGGCCCATTTTCTGCGAAACCGGCAAGTTCGTTGCGGTGCAGCCGCTCGCGGCTCGCGCCAAAATGCCTCACCCGATGATGCACCGCACCCACCGGGCATTGCGACGTCGTGTTCGGCTTCACCATCTCACATCGTCGCAACTTCAGACGATCCGAGAGGTCTTGTTGCCCCAATAGCGGTCGCGCAACAGCCTCTTGTAGAGCTTGCCGGTCGGAAGCCGGGGCAATTCCGCCTCGAAGTCGATCGAGCGCGGCACCTTCTGGCGCGACAGCGACTGCCTGCAGAAGGCGATCAACTCGTCGGCCAGTTCCTGCCCCGGCGAAACGCCCGGCATCGGCTGCACCACGGCCTTCACCTCCTCGCCGAGATCCGGATTGGGCACGCCGAACACCGCGGCATCGGCGATCTTGGGATGGGTGATCAGGAGGTTCTCGCATTCCTGCGGATAGATATTCACGCCGCCGGAGATGATCATGAAGGTCGCGCGGTCGGTCAGATAGAGATAGCCGTCATCATCGACATAACCGACGTCGCCGACTGTGCTCATGCTGCCGTCGGCCGAGCGGGCCTCCTGGGTCCTGGCAGGATCGTTGAAATATTCGAAGGGCGTGGCGGTCTTGAACCACACCGTGCCTGGTGTGCCGACCGGGCAGGGCTGCATGTTCTCGTCCAGAATATGCAGCTCGCCGAGCAGCACCTTGCCGACGGTACCGCGATGGGCCAGCCATTGCTCGCTGTCGCAGGAGGTGAAGCCGAGACCCTCGGTGGCGCCGTAATATTCATGGATGATCGGTCCCCACCATTTGATGATGTCGTCCTTCACCGCCGCAGGGCAAGGCGCCGCGGCATGGATCGCGATTTCAAGGGATGAGAGGTCGTAGCGCGTCCGCACCTCCTCCGGCAGTTTCAGCATGCGCGAGAACATCGTCGGCACAAGCTGGGTATGCGTGACGCCCCATTTCGGAACCAGTTCGAGATAATGTTCGGGATCGAACCGTTCCATGATGATGGCGGTGCCGCCCATCTTGATCGTGAGGTTGACGGCGGCCTGCGGCGCTGAGTGGTAGAGCGGCGCGGGCGACAGATAGATCATGCCCTCGCGGTACTGCCAGATCTTCACCAGGAAATCGAACAGCGGCAATTGCTGATCGGCCGGCAGTTCCGGCAGCGGACGTAGAATCCCCTTCGGGCGGCCGGTGGTGCCGGAGGAATAAAGCATCGCGGTGCCGATACACTCGTCGGCGATCGGTGTGTGCGGCATGTCAGCCGTTACTTCTTGCAGGCCGACGATGCGATCGCTTTCGCCCGCGCCATCGGCGACGATGCAGAGGTCGACCTGGGAGCATTCCTTCAACGCCTCGCGCGCCACATCGAGTTTTTCCTTCGACGTGATGAGAATGCGCGATTGGCTGTTGGTCAGGATGTAGGCGAGCTCGCTCGCTGTCAGGTAGGAATTTACGCAGGTATAATAGAGGCCCGAGCGCTCGCCGGCGCCGCAGGCTTCGAGATAGCGGCTGTTGTTCTCCATGAAGATCGAATAGTGATCGAGCCGCTTCAGACCATACTTGCGAAACAGATGCGCCAGCCGGTTGGAGCGGGCCTCCAGTTCGCGATAAGTGACGGTTTCGCCCGAAGACGCCATGATGAAGGCGGGCTGAAGCGGACGAAGATGAACGTGCTTGCCGGTGTACATGTTGGGCTTTGGTCTCCTTACGCGGCCATGTCCAGGATCTCGCGCACCTGCGCCGGTCCCTCGATCTTGCGCGGGTTGCGCGGCACCCAGGGCGTCGCCATCGCGGCCTGCGCGATCCGGTCGAAATGCTCGGAGCCGACTTTGACCTCGCGCAGGCTGCGCGGCATGCTGAGGCTGCGAATGAAGCGGTCGAGCACACCGCCGGCGTCCTCGTTCGGGTGCCCCATGGCGCCAGCGACCAGCGCCTGGCGCTCGGCATTGACCGTCTTGTTCCAGCGCATCACCGCCGGCAGCATCACGCAGGAAGTGTAGCCGTGCGGTACGCCGAACTCGGCGCCGAGGACGTAGCCGATGCCGTGGCTGGCGCCCATCGGCACGCCGGAGGCCAGCGGTCCGGTCGAAAGCCAGGTGCCGATCTGGCAATCCATTCGTGCATCGAGGTCTTTGGCATCGGCCTTTACCCGCGGCAGCGCCTGCGCCAGCATCGACAGACCCTTCAGCGCCTGCGCGTCGCCGTAAGGATGCGCCTCGCGCGAACAGATGCCTTCGACGCAATGGTCGACGGCGCGGATACCGGTCGAGAGCCACAGCCATTCCGGCGTGTGCAGGCCGAGCCGGGGATCGAGGATCACCGCGCGCGGCATGATCAGCGGATGACGCAGCCCTTCCTTGACCCTGGTCTTCTCATTGGTGACGCCGGCGGTAGCGGAGAACTCGCCGCCGGCAATCGTCGTCGGCACGCTGATCTGGCGCACGGTCGGCGCTGCCAGTTGCGGCGAACCGCCGCGCCCCGCCTTGATCCGGTCGATGTCTTCAGGCTTGCGGACATCGTTGGCGAGGCAAAGCTGCACCGCCTTGGCGCCGTCGGTGATGGAGCCGCCGCCGATGGTGACGATGAGATCGGCATTCGCGGCGCGGGCCTGTTCGGTGGCGGCAATGACGGCCGAGCGGGGCGTATGCGGCGGCATCGCGTCGAAGGTGCCGGTGCAGCGCGGTCCCAGCGCGCGGCGGATGTTCTCGACCACATCGGTTTGGCGGTTGAGGGTGCCGCTGACCATCAGAAAGGTGCGTGTAGCGCCGAGCCGGTTCAACTGCTCGACGAGCGCCTCGGACGCCGGCCGCCCGAACACGACCTCGTCCATGGCGCCGAACACGACACGCCCTCTGTGCACTCTTGTCCTCCCCGGACATTTTCTGGCCCTTGTCGCGGGCCTTGCCACAAGGTTAGCGGAGGAAATTCGCGGCGTCATGCCCGAAGATGATGCTGGGGAAGGTCGCGCAGGATGGGTGGAGCGCAGCGATACCCATCAACACCGGTACCCATGGCGATGGATATCGCTTCGCTCCACCATCCTACGATTGAGCATCCCCCGCCATTCCGAAGCCCGCGCCCTCGGAATGAGGAGAGGGCGGCAGCGCGGAAGACACCTTCGTGCGGCGTCACGTTTTCGTCATCAGGCGGCGATTAGCTGGGCCCTCGTCGCGGCGGATCCCGCTCTCATCGCAGTGCGGAAAGCCTGAAATCCGTATGGCGCAGGGGTGGCTATGTGGATGCATAACGATTGTGCTTGATCCGGCCGGGTTCTTGACGAGACTGGGAACTGATCACATCTGTGGCCTCCGCCCTTCAAGGTTCCATGGCAGCCGCTTCCATCGATCAGGATTGTGAGTGCAGGAGAGATGGGATTGAGCACGACCGAGCAATTGGAAAGTCCGGCTGCACCGGCAAACATCGATAACCCCGCACTTCGTCGCCTCGGTTGGCTGGCCCCGCTGCTCGCGCTGGCGCTGTCCGCCTGCGGCGACAAGGCGGCGCAACAGCCGGCGGCGGCGCCGCCAACGGTCACCGTGTCGCAACCGGTGAAACGCACGGTTACGGATTGGGATGAATTCACCGGACGGTTCGAGGCGGTTCAGGAAGTCCAGGTTCGCGCCCGCGTCGGCGGTTTCGTGACCAGTGTCGAATTCCGCGACGGTAGCATCGTGCGTGCGGGCGATCTGCTTTATGTGATCGACGCCCGTCCGTTCGAGGCGGTCGCCGAGCAGGCCGACGGCCAATTGTCCGACGCGCGGGCGAGGGCCGAGCTTGCCAGGCGCGAACTCGATCGCGCATTGACGTTGAACCAGACCCAGGCCGTGTCGGATTCCATCGTCGACCAGCGGCGCCAGACCCTGCAGGCGGCGCGCGCCGCGGAAATGCAGGCCGAAGGATTGCTCAAGGCCGCCAAGCTCAACATCGAATTCACCCATGTGATGGCGCCGATCACCGGCCGCGTCAGCCGGCATCTCGTCACGCCCGGCAACCTCGTGCAGGGCAGCGATGGCGGATCCACGCTGCTGACCTCGATCGTCTCGCTCGATCCGATCTACATCTATTTCGACGTCGATGAAGCGACTTACCAGAGGAACAGCCGGCTCTGGTTTGAAGGCAAACGGCCGAGCTCGCGTGATACGCCGAACCCGGTCCAGGTAACGCTCACGGGCGAGACCAAACCATCGCACGACGGCAAGATGGATTTCCTGGACAACCGCCTGGACGTCTCGACCGGGACGCTGCGCAGCCGCGCGGTCATCCCCAACAAGGATCTTTCGATCCTCCCCGGCCAGTTCGGCCGCGTTCGGATCATCGGCAGTGCGCCTTATGAGGCGTTGTTGCTGCCTGATACCGCGATTGCGACCGACCAGTCGCGCAAGATCGTTTTTGTCGTCAAGGACGACAATACGGTCGAGGCGAAGCCGGTGACGCTTGGGCCGCTGGATGAAGGCCTGCGCGTGATCCGCGAAGGGATAAAAGCTGAAGACCGCGTCATCGTCGACGGCCTGCAGCGGGCGCGCGTGGGTGCGAAAGTCACCCCGCAGACCGCCGAGGTCAAGCCGGCCGGTGGCAAGACATGAATCTTGGCCGGCTTTCCATCAACCAGCCCATTCTTGCGATGGTGCTGTCGATCGTGCTGATGATCGTTGGCGCGATCGCCTACACCACGCTGCCGGTCGCGGAATATCCGCAAGTGGTTCCGCCGACGGTGACGGTTACCACGCAATATCCCGGCGCCTCGGCGCAAACCGTGTCTGACACCGTCGCCGCCCCGATCGAGCAGGAGATCAACGGCGTCGAGGACATGCTGTATCTCTACAGCCAGGCGACCTCGAACGGACAGTTGACGATAACAGTTACGTTCAAGCTCGGGACCGATCTCGACAAGGCGCAGGTGCTGGTGCAGAACCGCGTCGCGATTGCGCAGCCGCGGCTGCCCGAAGAAGTGCAGCGCGGCGGCGTGGTCACCCGCAAGAACAGCCCCGACATCCTGATGGTCGTGTTCATGCTGTCGCCGGACGACACGTTCGACCAGCTCTACATCAGTAACTACGCGCTGCTGCGGGTCCGCGACCAGCTGGACCGGCTCGACGGCGTCGGCGACATCCAGATCTTCGGCGCGCGCGACTATTCGATGCGGCTGTGGCTCGATCCCGACAAGGTCTCCACGCTGGGCCTGACAGCGGGCGAAATAGTTGCGGCGATCCGGTCGCAGAACGTGCAGATCGCGGGCGGCCAGATCGCCGAACCGCCGATTGCCGACCGCGCCTTTTCGCCGAATCTTACCTTCACCGGCCGATTGAAGGATCCCAAACAGTTCGAGGAGATCGTGGTCAAGGCCGGTGCCGACGGGCGTATCGTGCGGCTGCGCGATGTCGCGCGGATCGAGCTCGGTGCGCTCGCCTATGCGACCAACAGCTTCATGCTGCGGAAATCCGCCGTCGCCATGCTGGTGACCCAGCGGCCGGGCTCCAACGCGCTGGCAACCGCCAAGGGCATTTCGGACACGATGGAAAAGCTGAAAGCCAGCTTTCCACAGGGGCTCGACTACAATATCGGTTACAACCCGACCGAATTCATTGCGCAGTCCGTCAGCGAGCTGATCAAGACGATCTACGAAGCGATGGCGCTGGTCGTGCTCGTGGTGCTCGTGTTCCTACAGGGCTGGCGACCGGCCATCATTCCTATCATCGCGATTCCGGTATCGCTGGTCGGCACCTTTGCGGTGATGGCTGCGCTGGGCTTCTCGATCAACAATTTGACCCTGTTCGGTTTGGTGCTTGCGGTCGGCATCGTGGTCGATGACGCGATCGTGGTAGTCGAAAACGTCGAGCGCCATCTCGAGCACGGCATGAGCCGCCGCGATGCGGCGCTCCGTACCATGGAAGAGGTCGGCAGCGCGCTGGTTTCGATCGCGCTGGTGCTGTGCGCGGTGTTCGTGCCGACGGCGTTTCTCGGCGGCATATCAGGGCAATTCTTCCAGCAATTCGCCGTCACCATTGCGGTGGCGACCGCGATTTCATGTTTCTGTTCGTTGACGCTGTCGCCCGCGTTGGCCTCGCAGATCCTGAAGCCGCATGCGGACAAGCGGCCGCCGGCGCGCTGGAATTTCATCGCCCGCGGCTGGAACGCGTTTGCCGGCGCGTTCAATCGCGGCTTCGACCGGCTCTCGCATGGCTACGCCCGCGCCGCCGATTTCGTGATCCGGCATTCGGTGGTGATGCTATTGGTCTATGTGGCGCTGATCGGCGGCGCCGGATGGTTGCTCGTCACCACACCGCAGGGTTTCATTCCGCCGCAGGATCGCGGCTACGTCATCGTCTCCGTGCAGCTTCCGGGCGCGGCCTCTTTGGCGCGGACGACCGAGGTCGTCAGGGAGATCGAGAAAAGAGCGCTCGATACGCCCGGCATCATCCGGGTCGCGGCGTTTGCGGGCTTCTCGGGCGCAACCCGCACGCAAGCGAGCAACGCCGCGGCGCTATTCCCCGTGTTCGAAGATCCGGAGGTTCGCCACAAGAAGGGACTGTCCGCCGACGCAATTGCCGGTGAGCTGCGCAAGCGGCTTGCGAGCATCCAGGGCGCGTTCATCGTCGTCATTCCGCCGCCGGCGGTGCCCGGCATCGGTACCGGCGGCGGCTTCGCCATGCGTATCCAGGATCGCCAGGTGCGCGGCCCTGAACTGCTGGCGGCTGCGACCGACGAACTGGTCGGCGCTGCCCGCAAGGCACAGGGGCTGACCCAGGTGTTCTCGCCGTTTACCGCCAACACGCCGCAATTGTTCGTCGATATCGACCGCGTGAAGGCGCAGAAGCTCGGCGTGCCAATCGCGAACATCAATGAGGCGATCCAGACCTATTTCGGATCGACTTATGTCAACGACTTCAACCTGTTCGGGCGCACCTATCGCGTCACGGCACAGGCCGATCTGCCGTTCCGGAAGGAGAGCGCTGATCTCTCGCGCCTGCGCACCCGCAACGCTGCCGGCGACATGGTGATGCTCGGCAGCCTCGTGGACTTCAAGGATATCTCCGGCCCCGACCGCGTCGCACGCTACAATCTCTATCCAGCTTCCGAGCTGCAGGGCGACACGCTGCCGGGCACCAGCTCGGCGACTGCCATCGCCACCATGAAGAAGCTTGCCGAGGAGACGCTGCCGACCGGCTTCGGCTTTGAATGGACGGATTTGTCCTATCAGCAGGTGACCGGCGGTCAAGCTGGCCTCCTCGTGTTTCCGATCTGCGTGCTGTTCGTCTATCTGGTGCTGGCGGCGCAATATGGCAGCTGGAGCCTGCCGTTCGCGGTCATCCTGATCGTGCCGATGTGCCTGCTTGCCGCTACCATTGGCGTGCGGATCATGGGACAGGACGTCAACATCCTGACCCAGATCGGATTCGTGGTGTTGGTGGGGTTGGCGGCCAAGAATGCTATTCTGATCGTCGAGTTCGCGCGCGATATCGAGCTCGAGGGCAAGGCGCGGTTGGAGGCAGTCATCGAAGCCTGCCGGCTGCGCTTGCGGCCGATCCTGATGACGTCGTTCGCCTTCATTCTCGGCGTGCTGCCGCTGGTGATCTCGTCGGGCTCCGGCTCCGAGATGCGTCAGGCGGTGGGCGTCGCGGTTTTCTTCGGCATGCTCGGCGTGACGCTGTTCGGCCTGATCTTCACGCCGATCTTCTACGTCATCGTGCGCAATCTCGCGGACGGGAAGGGCAAGAAGCCGGTTGCGGCCTAGGTGCAGGTTCTTTCAGCGCTGTCATTCCGGGGCGCGACGAAGTCGCGAACCCGGAATCCATCGGGCCGCATAACTCGTCGCGACATGGATTCCGCGTTCGCGCTTCGCGCGCCCCGGAATGACGGATGAGGCGTTGGCGCGCCTCGCATTCCCGAGTTCCCCAATACTTTTGGCCTATCCGAAATGGATGGGCACTTGCGGGGTTATTGAATAATGTCGCCAGGTTCCTCTGACCAAAAATTCCGGGAGAAAAAAATGAAGTCGGGATTGTTGGCCGCCGTTGCGCTGGGTGGTCTCTTGCTCGCCGCGCCGGCATCGGCGCAGGGCGTCAAGATCGGTATTCTTAATGACCAATCCGGCGTCTACGCCGATTATGGCGGCAAGTGGTCGTTCGAGGCCGCCAAGATGGCGGTCGAGGATTTTGGTGGCGAGGTTCTCGGGCACAAGATCGAAATCATCTCCGCCGATCACCAGAACAAAGCGGATCTCGCCACCGCGATCGCGCGGCGCTGGTATGAGGTCGAAGGCGTCGACATGATCACGGAGCTGACGACCTCCTCGGTCGCGCTCGCGATTCACGAGCTTTCCAAGCAGATGAAGAAGATCGACATCGTCGTGGGCGCAGCGACCTCGCGCCTCACCGGCGATGCCTGCCAGCCCTACGGCTTTCACTGGGCCTACGATACCCACGCGCTCGCCTATGGCACCGGCGGCGCGCTTGTGGAATCCGGCGGCGATAGCTGGTTCTTCATGACCGCCGACTACGCCTTCGGCCATGCGCTGGAAAAGGACACCGGCGATTTCGTCAAGGCGAAGGGCGGCAAGGTGCTCGGCGCGGTCCGCATTCCCCTGAACTCGTCGGATTTCTCCTCGTTCCTGCTGCAGGCGCAGAGCTCGAAGGCCAAGATCATCGGCCTCGCTAATGCCGGCCTCGACACGACAAATTCGATCAAGCAGGCCGCCGAATTCGGCATCGTCAAGAGCGGCCAGAAGCTGGCCGGCCTGTTGCTCACCCTGGCCGAAGTGCACGGCCTCGGACTCAACGCCGCGCAAGGTCTGGTGCTGACGGAAGGCTATTACTGGGACCGCGATCCCAAGAGCCGCAACCTCGCCGAACGCTTCTTCAAGCGCACCGGCCGGATGCCGAACATGATCCAGGCCGGCACCTATTCGGCGACGCTGCAATATCTGAAGGCGGTGAAGGCCGCCGGCACCAAGGACACCGAGGCGGTCGCCAAGAAGCTGAAGGAGCTTCCGGTGGACGACGACTTCGCGCAAGGCGGCAAGGTGCTGGAAAACGGCCGCATGGTGCACGACCTCTATCTGTTCGAGGTCAAGAAGCCGTCGGAGTCGAAGAAGCCGTGGGATTACTACAAGCAGCTCGCCGTCGTGCCCGGCGACAAGGCGTTTCCCGCGGCCAAGGATTCGGGCTGCCCGCTGGTGAAGTAAAAGCCGTAGGGTGGGCAAAGCGAAGCGTGCCCACCATCTCGCAGCTCGTTCGCTGATGGATGGTGGGCACGTCGCTTCGCTCCTCTGCCCACCCTACAAGGCTTGCTGAACAATCCGCCACACGATGGCGCCGAGCGCGCCCACCCACAGCGCAATCGTCGCCAGCGCCTGGATTGCAAAACCCAGGCTGCGGTCCTTGACCGCCCTGGCGTAGCCGAGCACGTAGAGAATGCGGCCGATCACCCACACCAGCCCGATCGCGGCGGCAATGCCGTCGCTGACATAGATCGCGAACAGCCACAGCGACGGCAGGAAGATCGGCAGCCATTCCAGCGTATTCATCTGCGCGCGAAACACGCGCTCGAAATCCGGATTGCCCGAAATTGCCGGCAGCTTGACGCCGAACGTGCCGCGCGCCCGCGACACCAGAACTGACGAGTAGAAATAGACCAGGATCGCCAGCAAGGTGACGAGCGCGGTGAGATGATACATCGCCAAGTTTCCTCCTGTTTCGTGCGCGGGCTTAATAGCCCGTCATTTCCAGATAGCCCACTCCCGTGTGGCTGCCTTCAAAGCGGATCGGGCCTTCCCAATAGGGAAAGCTTGTGCCCATCCAGCTCCTGGGATTGAGCGGCCGGCATTCGATCGCCAGTGCCATTTTTGCGACCGCAATGCGCCAGGCAGTCGGGATCTTTCGTCCTTCGATCTTGGTGACGGTCAGCGGCGTCATGACGATGTCGTCGGAGCCCAGGGTCTCGACCGTGTTGTCGGGCGCGATCCACTTGCCGGAGCCGTAATGCTGGCCGTCGTTCTGGCGCATCCGGTACAGCATCAATTTGTCGCCCGAATTGAAATGCAGCGAGAGCCAGTCCCATCCGCTCTGGTCCGCGGCCAGCGGCTGACTGCTCCATTCGCGATCGAGCCAGGCCATGCCGGTGACGTCGATGGGCTTGTCGTCAATGGTGAGAATGCCCGCCGCCGCATAATGCGGCTGGCTGTAATAGTAAGACGCCTGTTCGCGCAGTGATTTGCGGCTGTAGCCGCCGTCGCCCTGCAGCGTCAGCGGCCGCTCCGCATCGAGGCGCAGCGCGTAGCTGAAATCGGCGCCCGATGCTTTCAGGGCACACGGTGCGATATTGTCGTCGTTGACGGAATCGAGGGCGCGCATCTCCCAGGCGTCGATCCAGGCGTGAAACGGCGCCGCCTCGACGCCAGCCTGGCCGACGCCGCCGCGCGCAAACGTCTGGCTGAAGCGATGGGTATCGTCGCGCGTGACGGCGGCATGACCCATCCAGATCTGCTGGTTGGCCCAGCCTTCCTGCGGGCCGCCCGCTGCGATCGCCTGGCGAAATAGCGTCCACTGTGCGCCGTAAGCCGTTCCGCGCGCATCCGTGAGATTGGCCGTCACATACCACCACTCGATGCGGAATTGTGGATGCGGTCCGTGGTCGGCGGGAAATGCGAATGTCCTGTCGGGGACAACAGGCGCAAATCCATCCGCGCTTTCGCTCAAACCCGCAAAGCCCTGTGCGAACGCGCTGCCGCCCAGCCCGGCAAGGAGCGCGCCGCCGAGGAAGCCGCGGCGGGTGATCGGGCCGCTACCGTTCATTGGCAAAAATCCTGATCAGGCTGGCCGGCTGCATGCGCGCCAGCCTGATGACGGGAAGCGCGGAAGCCGCAAGCGCCGCCACCATCGCAACGCCGGTGAGCCACAACAGTTGCATCGGAAAGACATGGAATGGCAACCGCCAGCCGAACGCCTTGACGTTGACGATCGCGAGCAGGCACCACGCGACCAGCAGACCCAAAGGAAGCGCGAAGAGTGTGGTGATCAGCGCCATCGACATCGTCTTCAGGAGCTCGATCGCCGCGAGCCGCCGACGCGTGACGCCGATGGCCCATAATGGCGCCAGTTGCGGCAGGCGGGAATTGGCCAGCGTCAGCAGGCTCGTCAATAGCGCAACGCCGGCAACGCCGAGCGTGAAGGCGTTCAATGCGGCCGTCACCGCAAAGGTGCGGTTGAAGATTCGTGTCGATTCCGCCTTCATCGTTGCCTGATCGGCAACGTTGCGGTTGTCGAGGGCGAATTTTTCCTGCAGCGCCGAGATCAGCGCCGGGATTTTCGCCGGCGCAACCCGCAATCCCATCCGCGTCAGCGGGATTTCCGGAAAGCGCCGCGTCAGCGCAGCGAAGTTTACCGCGATCTGGCCCTTGGGATTGCCGTAGTCGGCATAGATGCCGACCACGTTGAGCGTCCAGTTGCCGCCTGACGCGGGCACCTCGATGCGGTCGCCGACGGAAAGATGAAGCCGCCGCGCCAGTTGTTCGCTGACGAGCGCGGCGTCGCCGGGGCGAAGCTTGATCCAGGCATCGTCTGCCGATTGTAAGAGCGGCCAGTGGTCGCGATAGGTGGCGTGATCGGGCAGACCCAGCACTTCGAGCGGCGCGCCGGCCAATTGCGTATCGGCGCGGCCGCCGGGCAGCACCGCCTCGACCTCGCGACGCTCGCGCAGCCACGCCCTGATCTCGTGTGCCTGCTCGTCGTTGGCGGCGTTGACATAGACATCCGCCGCCAGCCGCCCGTCGAGCCAGACCAGGAAGGTGCGGGAAAAGCTCTCGACCATGGTGGAGACGCCGACATTGACTGACAGCGCCAGCAATAGCGCCATCAGGGCGAGCGACAAACCGGACAGCTGCTGGCGGCTGTCGGCCCAGAACCAGATGCCGAGCGGGGCCCGCGCGTAGCGCTGGCCAAGCGACAGCACGATCTCCAGAAGCATCGGCAGGATCAGCGCGGCGCCGAGCATCAGTGCGGCGAGCACGGCAAAGCCCGCAATCAGGGAATCGCCAAACCAGAGAAAGCAACCGGCTGCAGCGAACGCCGCGAGCGCCAGCGCGCTCTGGTAGGTCAGCCAGCGCCGCTGCGCCTGTTGCCAGGCGAAAGGCTGGGCGGTGGCGAGTAGCGGCAGTCGCAGCGCCTTGGTCAGGCTGGCGGCGGCCGCAGCGAGCGCGCCGAGAATACTGATGGCGACGCCCGCGATCCACCATTGCGGCTTGAGCGTCAGATGTCCAGGAATCTGCGCGCCGTAGAGCCCGCGCAGCGATGCGGCGACATCGGGCAGCAGCGCCCCGGCGATGAAGTAGCCGCAAACGAGGCCGATCAGCCCCGCAGCCAGCGCCAGCGACACCAGTTCGATCACCAGCACGACGTTCATCATCCGCGCGGAGACGCCGCAGGCGCGCAGGGTGCGCAAGGTCGGAAGGCGCTGCTCGAAGGCGAGACCGATCGCCGAATTGACGATGAACAGGCCGACAAAGAACGACAGCAATCCGAAAGCAGTCAGGTTCAGGTGGAAACTGTCGGTGAGGCGCTCGAGGTCGGTCTCGGCATCGGGCTTAATCAGGCGAAGCTTGTCGCCGGCAACGCTTTCGAGCGGCGCGTGCCTGCTTGTCGTCTTGCCGATCAGAAGGCGCGAAAGTTGGTCCGGCATTTTCAGGATGCTCTGCGCGATGCCGATGTCGACGACCAGCACGCCGGGCACCAGGTTCGGCTGCACGCGAAGCGGCGGCAGTGATGCGCCGCCATTGGCTTGTGGGCGCGCGCCCTCGGCGAGCTTGAGATCGGCAAGCGTTTCCGGCGCGACCAGCATTTCGCCCGGCGGTGTCATGAAGGATTGCAGGCCGGCCTTGCCGATTGTCGGCGCGTTCCCGACTTCGGCGGGTAGCGTCACCGGCTCGATGCCCAACAGACGGAACGACCGTCCCTCGATCTGGATGCGGCCCTCCAGCACCGGCGAAACCGGCCAGCCGGCGCGGCGCAGATCGACGAAGAGTTGTTGCGGAAGGGTTGCGCCGCTGCGGGCGACCAGCATGGCGGTGCGCGTGCCGCCGAACATGGCGGCGGCACGGTCATAGGAGGTGCGTGCCTGCTGGTTGAGCGCCTGCACGCCGCTCCACAGCGCGGTCGCCGAGATCAACCCGATCAGCAGGGTCGCGAGTTGCATCGGATGCCGCCGCCAATGGCTCAGCAGCACGGCCAGCGTCCACAGCGCGCGTTTCACGCGATCACTCCGGCATGGAGATTGACCTGCCGGTCGAGCGTTGCGGCGAGCCGTGCGCTGTGCGTCACCATCAGAAACCCGCAGCCGCTGCGCGTCACCAGATCGCGCGCCAGTGCCAGCACTTCGTCCGCGGTGTCCTCGTCGAGATTGCCGGTCGGCTCGTCCGCGAGCAGTAGCAGCGGCTTTGTTGCCAGCGCGCGGCCGATCGCGACACGCTGCTGCTGGCCGCCGGACAATTGTTCGGGATAGCGTTTCAGGAAACGGCCGAGCCCGAGCCGCTCGACCAGTTCGTGGTGCCAGGCCGCATCATGACGGCCGGCGATGCGCGACTGGAAAACCAGGTTGTCTTCCACCGTGAGACTCGGAATCAGGTTGTATTGCTGAAACACCAGGCCGAGCCGGTCGCGGCGCAATTCCGCCCGGCCGGCATCGCTGAGCTCGGAAACCGACGCATCGGCCAGCCTGATCTCGCCGCCATCGGCGGCATCGAGGCCGGCGATCAAGTGCAGGAGCGTGCTCTTGCCGCTGCCGGATTCCCCTGTCAGCGCTACGCTCTCGCCGGCAGCGACCATAAGGTTCACCCCGCGCAACACCGCGACCTCTTCGCCGGCGGCGCGGTAGCTCTTGGTCAGGCCGGTCACGTGAAGAACATGACCGGTCACGTTGGGCACGATGGGACTGCCGTTGGTCATGCGCGAAGATGGACCGATTTGACCATGTAAGCTCCCCCTGACGTGATGGCATTGCAACATATCAGCGCTGTTGCACCGGATCACGGCCTCAATCGCGCTACCGCGTGATCGTGATCCAGTTGTGGCCTGCGCCTGCCCTTTCAGCTAGCAGTTTGCGGCGCGGGCGCCTTGTGTGAAAATCCGGGTTGCCTTGCGCGGGAACCCCCTTGTAGCATTGGAACCGGCCAATCCCACAGAGCCAGCAAAGACAAAACGGGGAAACCTGCCATGACCGCGCAAGCGACGCCCAAGGGCGCCTGGAAGATCACCTTCCTGCTGTTTCTGTTCATGCTGGTGAACTTCGCCGACAAGATCGTGGTTGGCCTGGCTGGCGCGCCGATCATGGACGAGTTGAAACTGTCGCCGGAGCAATTCGGTTTCCTTGGCTCCTCGTTCTTCTTCCTGTTTTCAATCTCGGCCATCGTCGTCGGTTTCATCGTCAACCGCGTCGACACCCGCTGGGTGCTGCTTGTGATGGCCATCATCTGGTCGATATCGCAATTCCCCATGGTCGGCACCGTCGGGTTCACGACGCTCGTCATCTGCCGCATCATCCTCGGCGCCGGCGAGGGTCCGGCATTCGCTGTGGCTGCGCATGCGATCTACAAATGGTTTCCCGACGAGAAGCGGACGCTACCAACCGCCATCCTCTCGCAGGGCTCGGCGTTCGGTGTGATTCTCGCGGTGCCCGCGCTGAACTGGATCATCGTCAATCATAGCTGGCACTATGCGTTCGGCGCGCTTGGCGTGGTCGGCTTGCTGTGGGTGGCGGCGTGGCTGGTGATGGGCAAGGAAGGACCGCTGGTTCAGACCGTTACGACGGCATCAGCCGATCCGCGCGTTCCCTATGTGCAGCTTCTGACGTCGCGGACCTTCATCGGCTGCGTCGCTGCCACCTTCGGCGCCTATTGGGCGCTGTCGCTCGGCTTGACCTGGTTCACGCCATTCATCGTCAAGGGGCTCGGCTTCTCGCAAAAGGATGCGGGCTGGATTTCGGTTTTGCCCTGGGTATTCGGCGCGGTCATCGTGCTGCTGACGGGGTGGATCTCGCAGGTGATGCTGACGCGCGGTTACACCACGCGCGGCGCCCGTGGCGTGCTCGGTTCGGTACCCTTGATCATTGGCGGGCTGATCCTTGCGGTGCTGCCATACGTCAACGGTGCCGGATGGCAGATCGCCTTTCTCGTGATCGGTTCCGGGCTCTGTGGCTCGATTTATGTGGTCTGCCCGCCGATGCTCGGCGAATTCACGCCGGTGCAGCAGCGCGGCGCCGTCATCGCGATCTATGGCGCGATCTATACGCTGGCCGGGATGATCGCTCCTTTCGTGATGGGCGCGGTGATCCAGAACGCGGCGGTGCCGCTCGACGGCTACATGACCGGCTTCACCATCAATGCCGTGATCATGGCGGCATCGGGCCTGCTTGGCCTGCTGTTGCTCTGGCCGAACACGGAACGCGCAAGGCTGATGGCGCAGGCCGCCGCGCAGCCGAAATTCGCGTGAGGTTCGTAGCCCGGATGGAGCGAAGCGAAATCCGGGGCAAGCCCATCCGCCTGTGAGAATCCCGGGTTGCGCTTCGCTTCACCCGGGCTACGGCTTACTGCCGGCAGGGACGACACCGCGTATGAGGCGATGCCCCAGCTAACTCGCCGCCGCGTCGAACTGCGGTTTTGAACCCTGCGCACCGCGCACCAGTTTGCCCGGGCGGGCGCCGGTGGCCTTGCCGCCGCGCTGTGTCACCACGCCGGAGACGATGGTGGCATCATAACCGTCGACCTGCTGCATCAGGCGGCGGCCGCCGACGGGGAGGTCGTAATGCACCTTCGGCGGATGCAGATGCAGGCGGTCGTAGTCGATCACGTTGACGTCGGCCTTGAAGCCGGGCGCGATCACGCCACGATCGTAGAGGCCGACCGAGAGCGCGGTCTTGCGCGACTGCGCGGCGACTACGAACGGAATCGACAGCTTTTCGCCGCGGCTGCGGTCGCGTGTCCAGTGTGTCAAAAGATAGGTCGGGAAACTGGCGTCGCAGATGATGCCGCAATGCGCACCACCGTCGGAAAGGCCGGGCACGGCGCTGGGTTCGCGAAGCATCTCATGCACGGCATCGAGATTGCCGTCGGCATAATTGAGGAACGGCACATAGAGCATGCCGCGGCCCTCGTCCGTCAGCATCGCTTCATAGGCGAGTTCTTCCGGCTGTCGGCCCTGACGGCGGGCCTGCGGGCCGAGCGCATTTTCCGGCGGCTGCTCGTAATCAGGGGGATCACCCAGCAGGTACATCTTGTCGTAGTTCGGCCGGAAGAACAGCGGGTCGTCGGTTGCCGTCGCCGTCTCGTTCAGGATGGCCGCGCGCACCTCGGGCCGGCGCAAATGCGTGAGCCGCTCCGCCAGCGGAAGGTTGGCGATGGCGCGGTAGCTCGGATGGGTCTGGAACGGATTGCGCGACAATTCCAGGCCAAGCAGCAACCCGACGGGCCGCGCGGCAATCTGGGTCGTGATCGAGAGGCCGCGGGCGGCGGCTTCGTTGATGGTGTCCATCGTCTGCCGCCAGCGCCGCGGCGCCTTGTCGGCCTGGGCGACGGAAAATGAGATCGGGCACCTGGTCTTTTCAGCGACCCGCAGCATCATCGGCAGGTCTTCGTGTACGGTGCTCTGGTCGAGCACGAATTGCAGCACGCTGCGGCCGACGCCATGCATCGCGCCGGCGATCGCGGTCAATTCATCTTCGCCCGCTTTCAGCGTCGGCGTGTAGTCGCCCGTCGAGGTGCGGTGGTTGAGAGTGCGCGATGTCGAGAATCCCAATGCGCCTGATCGCACGGCGTCCCCGGCGAGCGCCGCCATCGCCCTGTTGTCCTCCGGCGTTGCGGGATCGCGGCGCGCGCCGCGCTCGCCCATCACATAGACGCGCAGCGCCGCGTGCGGCAGTTGCGCGCCGATGTCCATGTCGAAGTTTCGTTTGGACAGCCAGTCCATGTAGTCCGGGAAGCTCTCCCACGCCCAGGGAATGCCGGCGCTCAGTACCGGCTCGGGGATATCCTCGACGCCTTCCATCAGTTGGATCAGCCTGACATGGTCAGCCGGACGACACGGCGCAAAACCGACGCCGCAATTGCCCATGATCGCCGTGGTGACGCCGTTCTGTGACGAGGGCGTGATGTCCTGGCTCCAGGTGACCTGTCCGTCATAATGGGTGTGGACGTCGACAAAGCCCGGCGTGACCAGTCTGCCCCTGGCGTCGATCTCTTCCTTGCCCTTCGCGGCAACCTTGCCGACTTCGGCGATGCGGCCACCTGCAATCGCAACGTCCGCTTCGAACAATTCACCACCCTTGCCATCGGCAATGGTGCCGCCGCGGATCACGAGGTCGGGGGTCGAGGTCATGGCTTCCATCCCGGTGCTGTTCTTGTTGCTGCATCATCCGGCGTCACAAGGCACAGTCAACCGCCGGGGATGGGGTTCAGGAATGCATCGGAAGCGTTTTCGCGCGAAGCATGCCCTCGGAATTGATCCGGGGATGGGTACCGGTTCGCGTGAAGAAAACGCGTAAAATAGAGACCGCGTTATGCCTTGACGGGTTCCGCCGGCTTGCGGTCGGTCACCAGCGCCAGCAGGACCGTCAGCACCATGAAGGCGACGGACGCGCCGAAAACCCAATGCGGCAGGTGCTGGTCCATGATCCAGCCGAACAAAAGCGGCGAAAGAATACCACTGAAATTGAAGCCGGTAGAGACAATGCCGAAGGCGCGGCCTGCGGCCCCCGCGGGAGCAGCGTTACGAACCAGCATGTCGCGCGAGGGTGCGATGACGCCGCCGAGGAATCCGGCCAGCCCCATCGCGGCGGTCAGCACGACCGGCGGCAGGTTGGTCGCCGCAATAATCGTGATGATGATGGCGTTGATCGCAAAGCAGGCGGCAGCGACATTGCCGTGACGCTTGGTGCGGTCGGCGAGATAGCCGCCGGCCAGCACGCCGGCTGCGCTGGCGCCGAGAAAGGCGGTAAGCGCGATATTGGCGGCGTGGAATGTCACGCCATAGCCGCTCATCAGCGCGACCACGCCGAAATTGCTGATGCCGGCGTTGGAAAGGCCGAGCAGCATGAAGAAGATCGTCAGCACGATGAGCGCCGGCGTCACGATGCTCTGCTGCTGCGGCGCCGCTGCGCCGTCGACCTTGCGATCGGCAGAACTCGCATCGGGAATTTTCACGGCAATCAACAGCAGCGCCACCACTGGCCCAACCGCACCGGCCACGATCAGCGCGCCGAGTCCGCCGACGGCGGCCACCAGCGCAGCCATGATCGCGGGCGCCACCGCGCCGCCAAGGAAGCCGGCAAAGGTATGGACCGAAAACGCGCGGCCCATCCGCCGTGTATCCATATGTGTCGACAGGATCGCATAGTCACAGGGGTGATAGACGCTGTTGGCGAGGCCGAGCAGGACGGCGCAGGCGATCAGCGAGGCGTAGCTCAGATGCAGGCCGAGCATGATCAGCGCCAGGCCGCCGACGGTGAGACCGATCAGCAAAACCTTTCGCGCGCCGATATGGTCGGCGAGATAGCCGATCGGAGCCTGCGTCAGGCCGGAGACGACGCCGAAGACGGTCAGCGCAAAACCCAGCTCGATATAGCCGACGCCAAGCTGTTCTTTCAGGAACGGAAACAGCATCGGCAGCACGAACAGATGGAAATGGCTGACCCAATGGGCGACCGAGATCGCCGCGAGCGTGCGCAGCGATGTGTCCGCCTTGGCCTGTTGCGGTGCGGCCAGAATATCGACCATGTCAGCTCAAAATCCTGTGTGACTTGCGGCCCGGCTGGGCGGGCTGAAAATATAGGCAGGCCGTTATTTGTCCATGAATGCAGCTGCATGGCTGCCCCGGCGGAGGGCAGGGGCGTGCGAATGGCTCAGGAAATCGGAAGACAAAGGCGGCTTGGCGCGGCAATGATCCGATATGCCTGATCCCGCTAAGCCGCTCCGGGTGCTCGTCTCCGAAGGTTCCAGTACCTCGTCCCGGGAGGCGGTGACTATTCTGGGGCTGTCGGGCCATCACGTCGAGGTCTGCGATCCCTCGCCCTGGTGTCTTTCGCGGTTTTCTCGCTTCGTTCGGAAATTTCACCGCTGTCCCGGGCTGCGGAATGACCCGGCCGGTTATCTGGCCCTTATCGAACAGCTTCTGGCCGATGGAAAATTCGATGTTCTGCTGCCGACGCATGAGCAGGGATTTTTATTTGCGCGGGTCGCGCACCGCATCGCGGGCCGCGCCGGGATCGCGCTGCCGGATTTTGAGAACTATCGGCAAGCGCATAGCAAGGCCGGATTCAGCCGCGTGCTCGATCGGCTGGAGGTGCCGCAGCCGCTGACGCGGATCGTCACATCGGCTCAGGCTGTCCGTGACGCGATCCGCTTTCCGGCCGTCGTGAAAACTTCCGTCGGCACCGCGAGCCGCGGCATCTGGTTCGTGCACAGCGCGGACGATTTCGAAGGCGCGCTGCGCGATCTTGCGGCCAGCGATGCATTCACCAGCGAAGTGCTGATGCAAGACCTCATCGCAGGCACCACCGAGAAGGCGCAGTCGGTGTTCTGCCGCGGCCAACTGATCGGCTTTCATGCCTATCGGCAGGTGGCCGCGGGTATCGGCGGCGGCGAGGCCATCAAGCAGAGCGTGAGCCGGCCGGTGGTGCGGACCTATCTCGAGAAGATCGGACAGGCGCTCGACTGGCATGGCGCGCTATCCGTTGATTATCTCATGCGCAGCGATAACGATCCGCCCTTGCTGATCGATTGCAATCCACGGCTGGTCGAGCCGATGAATGCGTATCGATCCGGTGTCGATTTGGTCGGGCTCCTGCTTCGGATCTCGCTCGGCGAAACGCCGGAAGCATTGCCCGCAAGTAGCAACGGCGTGCTTACGCATCTGGCGATACAGGCGTTGCTCGGATGTGGGGCGCGCGGCGGCACGCGGCGCGACATTGTCAGGGAGTGCCGGTATCTCGTTGCGAGGAGAGGGCCTTATGCCGGCAGCAGCGAAGAACTCATGCCAGTGCAGTTAGACTGGCTCAGTGCCGTGCCGCTGGCGATGACGGCGGCATTGCTGCTGGCCTCGCCGAAGCTCGCGGTCAAACTTGCGCGGGGCGGGTTTAGTGCGCATATGCTTGATCTCCGAAGTATCCGGGCGATCGAGGGGGAGGAGCTTGACTAGACACAGCCCGTCATCGCCCGGCTTGACCGGTATTCCGCGGCGCCGACGTTGTACGGAAAGTCTCGGCGTACTGGATCGCCCGCCTTCGCAGGCGATGACACCTTGGTATGCTGCGCTCACAACGGCTCGTCGTCATTACCCGTGCGGTCGCGCTTCGGCGTTGCGATGTCGCCGTCCTCGTCATCCTCGTCCTCGGCCGGAATGCGTTCCGGCTTTTTCGGCTTGTCGTCCGCTTTTTTCGGAGGTTCGTTCTTCCTGCCCGTTCCGTCCATGTGATGCCTCCTGCCGGATCAATCGGCGTTTGCGCTGCGCGCCGACTCAGGGTAACGGCATGACCTCAATCTGCCGCGTTTGGCCGGCATCCTAGCGCCGATCAGACAATTCTTCCCGCCCTTTTTGCGGCTGCGGCCCGAAGGGCCTTACATGGAGCCAGTATGAAGAAGCCCCGCATTGCGCTGGATGAACCGCAGCCGCGCAAGACCATCCGTGCCGACAAGGCGCCAACCTCCGGTTACTCGCTGGTGGTCGATGGTCACTTCAAGTCGCATCACGATACGGTTGAGGCGGCGGAGGAAGCGGGTATGGCGTTGAAGAACCGCTTCCAGATGCTGCAGGTGCAGGTCTACGATGCCGAGAACAAGACGCGATCGCTGATCGATTGGCCGGGGCCGGCGTAACGCACCGGACTTTTGCGCGGCTCGCTCAGATTCGCCGTCCGCCGCTTTGCTGGTTCGCCAGCCAGTCGGAAAGGGCCGGGGCCTTCTCCGCCGGCTTCCGTGCCTTGGCGGCGCGCGCCTTCTTCGTCGCGGGCGCGCGCGGCGGCTCGGCAGCTTCGCGCGCCAGCCGCAATGCCCTCAACCTCGCCATGTTATCGAGCGTGGCTTTCGTGGCGGCTTCCCGCTCGGCCATCGCGGACTTGGCGGCCTCGGCCGCCTTTGCCGCCCGGTCGTCGCGGCCTTGATCGTCATTCGTCATTTCAAGTCTGTCTCAATCTACTATGTTGTTTTTGACCCCAGGCCCACCCGAATCTGTTTAGGAATCGGCGGCAGCTTCGACATTCTCTCCTGTCACGCCATTCGAGTTGCGACAGAAATCGTCGAGAGGTTTTGCGGCTTCATTTATCACGGGATCTGATCACAGAAAGCGTTATTTTTGGTCGAAATGATGTCGCTTTCTTTCCAAATCAATCATGCTCGTGCAGATCCGCATCTTCATTCTGCTCGTTCGGGCTGCCTGGATCGAAACTGGCAAGCCAAGTGTCCAGCGCCGTTGATGCATATCCTTGGGATTTCATCTGCCGCAAGGCGATGCGGATGCTGGTTCGACCGTGACGACCAGAGGCGACCGCCGAAGGCGGCTCGCCGGTAAGCACGGCATCGATCACACGCTGCTTGACCGCCAATGTTTCGGGATCGCCGCACACAGCCAGCATCGCCTGAAACGCGCGATGATGCGTGACGTCGAACGGCCGGGCCTCGCCCAGCCCATCGCGCGCCGGATGCGACTCATTGCAATCAGCGGAATGGACGCGGTTCGGGCATGAAAAGGTATTCTCCCCGGCAATATGCCCGAGGAGAATACCTTCTCGTCTGGTCAGGACAAGCCGGTCCGGCGGACCGGACCGGTGAATTCGCTCAGAACGTTGCGCCGGCCTTCACCATAAAGGTGCGGCCGGGGAGCGGGTAGGCCGAGAAGCGGCCGGGCGTAAACGAGCTGGCGATCGCGTAGTCATAGTAGAGTGCGTTGAACAGATTGTTCACGCCCACCGACCAGAAGAAGCGATCGTACTGTCCGCTAAGCTTCAGATCGGCGGTAGCACTGGCCGGAATGGGCCGCTGGGTGTTGGCTTGGTCGTTGTCCATGAAGCGCTCGCTCCAGGCACGTACGGTGGCGTCGAACACCAGGTAGTTCTGCCAGATATTCCAAGTCACGCCGCCCATGGCTGTATAGCGGGATACCAGCGGGACGTCGTCACCTGCGAACGGCCCCTCGCGAAAGACAGCGCGCGTATAGGCCATGCCGCCGCGGAGCGTCACCGTATCGCTGACACGCAGCGAGGCGCTGGTCTCGGAGCCGTAGCGGCGGGTCGGATCGAGGTTGACGTTGAAGAACAGCGCCGGGATGAAATGGATCTCGTTCTCGAGGTCCATGTTGTAGATGCTCGATTGCATCTGGAAGCCACCGCTCTTGATGCGGAATCCGCCCTCGATGTCATGCGAGGTCTGGGTCTTCAACTGGAAAGTCCCTGGAACGAAGAAGGGACCGCTGGAGACGCGCTCGTCGACGGTCGGGGTTCGGAATGCGCGCGCGGCGCGGCCGAATACCGAGAACACGCTGTTGAAGCGATGCTCGAGGCCAACATGCAGCGCGTACTGTGTTTCGTTGCTGTCCAATGGAGAGGCCGCGGGGCTGCAATTGAAGAACATGGCGCAACCGGGTGCATTGGGATCAAACCGATCCCGGGCACTCAGGCTGGTATTTTGAACCCTGGCGCCATAGGAGAAATCGGTCGTCGGCAATAGGCCGACCGTGTGCTGCCCGTAGCCGGCCAGCGTCTGCTGCGACAGGTCGTAGATGTGGGTCGGCGCAAGGCCCTTGAACGCTCCGCGGTCCTGATTGAATGTCGCGTCGTAATAATCGATGCCGGTCAGGATCTGCGAGGGAATTCCGAAGATCGAGTTCTTGATGCTCAATCGCGGCGTGATCGACCAGGTCAGCAAGGATGCGTCGTTGTAGGTGGAGGAGAAGCTCGGAAGTGGCGAGGCAAACGGTACGGCGCCGAAGAAACCACTTTGCGTGTCCTTCTTCCGAACGCCGCCGTCGACAATCAGGTCGACGCCATTCATGATTGTCTTGGTGAAGCCGGTGGTGGCGCTGGCGCCTTGCTGGTTGCCGTAATCGAACGGCGTATTGGTGCCCCTACGATCAGTGACGAGTTGATCTAGTCCGATGGAGGGATCGACGGTGCGGCCGCCCGGGAAACCGAGCTTCTGGTCGTCGCCGGTTACCGTAAGGAAGGCCTTGAGGTCCGGTGTGGAATAATTGAGATTGCCGACCCCGTTGCGCTGGTCGAGGGCATTGTTGACCCGGTAACCGTCAGACTTGATGGCGTTGCCATAGAAGGACGTCGACCAAGGTCCGTAGTTGGTCGCGGCCGAAATATTCGCAAGCCGCTGATTGAAGGAGCCGACGCCGGCCTCGGCGCGCATGGCAAAGGGAGGGCCGCCGACGCCGTCCTTCAGGACGATGTTGACGACGCCGCCGACCGCGTTGTCGCCGTAGAGCACCGCGCCGCTGTTGCCGCGGGTGATTTCAATGCGCTCAATCGAATTGAGCGGAATGGTCGAAAAATCGACGCCGGCCATGTCGATGTCGTTGAGCCTTCGGCCGTTGATGAGCACCAGCGTATTTGAGGTCGCGAAAGCGCCGAATCCGCGGAGGTCGACGCTGGTCTTGGCGCCGTTGACGCCGCCATACAGGCTCGTCAGTTGCACGCCGGGCGTTTGCGCGATGATTTCCTGCAACGTTTGTGCGGGCGAATGCGCGATCTCTTCGGCGGTAATAACGGTCGACGCCGTGCCGACAATGCCTGAAAACTGCCGGCCGCCGCTGCCGCCCGCGCCTTGCGAAGCACTTTGCGATGAGGCGCCCGAACCGGTCCCGGCTGCGGGCCGTGTGCCGGTCGGGGGCGCTGCCGCCGGCACGACGCGGCGCGAGGTCGATCCTTCATCGTAGGTCGGTTTGGCGCGGGTCCGATTCAGGTCCGTGGGCGAGGTTATCTCGATCGGCGGCAATTGCTCAGGCGGCGTCTGCGCCGCTGCGCCGGAAATGCCGAGCGATACGATCGGTATGAGGAAGCTGGAAGCAAGCCAGACGCGGCGGCGCGTAGCGGCTCTGTTGGTGGAAGACATGGTTCAGACCTCGGTATGACGTCAGTGGCACGTCACAGCGAACCAAGTCTCACCGTATGCTAACCGAGCTTAGGTGAAGCTAATGCCTGTACTCCCCGACCGACATCTTCGCGTGTGACCACGGCTGACGGCAGGTCTCCTGGCTCGCGGGTCGTTACCCCATCGTCGCCTTCCCAGGACCGAGATGCCCAGTGGCGTGTGACGAAGGATTCGCCGCTTACAGTTGCGGGGGCAGCCGCGGAATTGGGGAATTTCCCCGCACCGCATTCCCTTTTGATCCCCAAAACGGGAACCGTCGGGAACTATGGTAGAAGTTCGTCAAAGTCCGAGTCAATCCGCCCCGGCGCGCCGAGCAATGCCTACTGGACGAGTGCGCTATTTTTGCCGCATGAGCACGCGTGCCCGACCGTCTGTACCGGAGCGGGCAAAACTGCTTTAGGACGATCGATGAGTGTTGAGGCCGTAACCCTGACCAACGAGATTGCCACGCGCCGGCGGATCGGCGCGGTGGCGGCGCTTTCCGTCCTCGTTGTGTTCCTGATGCTGATCTCGCTTGGGATCGGGCCGGTGCGGCTGTCGCCGCTTTCAGTGGTGCAAGCGTTGTTGGGCGCCGGCAGCGACGTATCGCAGGTGATCGTGCGGGAGATACGCCTGCCGCGCACGCTGCTGGCGCTCGCGATCGGCGCTATTCTTGGCCTGTCGGGCGCTTCGCTGCAGGGCTTGCTCCGCAATCCACTGGCCTCGCCTTCGTTGTTCGGCGCGCCGCAATCGGCCGCCTTCGGCGCCGTGCTGGTGATTGCGCTGGGGCTGGCCGATGTGCGCTCCTACGCGCTGCCGGTTGCGGCGATCGCTGCGGCCTTCGGTTCGGTGTTTGTGCTGCTCACCATCGCCGGCCGCAATGCCGGGCTGCTGATCCTCATCCTCTCGGGGCTCGCGATTTCCAGCTTTGCGGGTGCTGCCACCGCGCTGGTGATGAACCTCTCCAGCAATCCCTTCGTGGTGCTGGAGATCGCGTTCTGGCTATTGGGCTCGTTGGAGGACCGCAGCTTCCAGCATGTGATGCTGGCGTTTCCCTTCATCATTGCCGGCGCGATCATGCTGTTCAGCCAGCGCCATGCCTTTCGCGCGCTCAGTCTCGGCGAGGAAACCGCGCAAAGCCTCGGCGTCGATGTCGGCCGCCTCCGGCTGTTCGTGATTTCGGGCGTCGCACTGGGCGTCGGCGGTGCGGTCGCGGTTACCGGCACCATCGGTTTCATCGGCCTGGTCGCGCCGCATCTGATGCGGCCCGTGATCGGTCACGATCCGGGGCGGCTGTTGATCCCGAGCGCGCTTGCCGGCTCGGCGCTGCTGCTCGCGGCCGATATCGCGGTGCGCATCATTCCCTCGACCTCGGATATCAAGGTCGGCGTGCTGACCTCGATTATCGGCGTACCGTTCTTTCTCTATCTGATCATGCGCGAACGCCGCGCGCTCAGCGGAGGCGTTGCATGAGCGAGACAGCATTGCTGAGCGCAAGGGGGTTAGGCGTGCGGCTCGCCGGCCGCGTCGTGCTGACTGACGTTTCGTTCGCGCTTGACGCGGGACATCTGGTTGCCCTGGTCGGGCCGAACGGCGCCGGCAAGACCACGCTGTTGCGGTCGTTGGCCGGGCTGATCCCGTCCGAAGGCGAGATCGCGATCGGCGGTCAAACACTGGCCACGCTTCCGCTGCGCGAGCGCGCAAAACGCTTTGGCTACCTGCCGCAGGGGCATGTCGTGCACTGGCCGCTGCCGGCGCGCGATATCGTAGCACTCGGTCGCTATCCGCATGGCGCGACCGATCCGGCACGGCTGTCGCCGAAGGACGCGGAAGCCGTGCTGCGTGCGATGCAGGCGGTCGACGTGCTCGAATTCAGTGATCGCCGCGTCACCGAACTCTCGGGCGGCGAGCGCAGCCGCGTCGCGCTGGCCCGCGCGCTGGCCGTGGAGGCGCCGGTCATCCTGGCCGACGAGCCGACCGCCTCGCTCGACCCTCGGCACCAGATCGACGTGATGCAGAATTTGCGCGCGACCGCCGACAAGGGCGTGCTGGTCATCGTGGTGACGCACGATCTTGGGCTCGCCGCGCGATTTGCCGACCATGTGCTGGTGCTGCGCGAAGGCCGGCTGGTGTCGCAGGGCGCCCCGGCAGAGGCGCTGTCCGAACAGGTGATGGCGGATGTGTTCCGGATCTCGGCCTATCGCGCGGAGTATCAGCGCGAGGCGGTGATCGTGCCGTGGGCGGATGTCTGATGCGGCGGCCGGCACTTCTAGCGGTGGCGATGGCGCTTGGGTTGCCGGGTACAGCGCCTGCCGCCAATCTGCCGCGGCTGGTATCGATGAATGTCTGCACCGATCAATTGGTGCTGATGCTCGCGGACCCCCACCAGATCCTGGGATTGAGCCGGTTCTCTCGCGACGGCTGGCAATCGCAGGCGGGCGACCTCAGCCGCTATCCGGTGCTATCGGGCGGAGCCGAGGACGTGCTGCTGATAAAGCCCGACATCGTCGTCGCCAGCGCGTTCGACAAGCGCTCGACACGGGACTTGTTGAAGGCGAAAGGGCTTCGTCTCGCCGAACTCGCCGTGCCGCGAACCCTCGATGAAGCGAGGCAGCAGATCCGCGAGGCCGGCGACATCACCGGTCATCCCGATCGCGCGGCGGCGGAAATCGCGCGGCTTGACGCGGCGCTGGCGCGCGCCCGTCAGGCTGTTTCGGAGCGGCATTATCGCGTGCTGCCGCTGTCGCGACGAGGCTGGGTGGCGGGCAGCGACAGTTTTGTCGGTTCGCTGCTGGCCGAAACCGGGCTGCGCAGCGCGGCCGGCGATCTCGGTTTTGCCTTCGGCGGCTTTGCCTCGCTGGAGGCGATCGTGAATTTGCGGCCGGATTTCCTTGTGGTTTCGCAGGCCGGCGATATCGCGCGCGATGACGGCCAGGCCTTCCTGCTGCATCCGGCGTTGGAGCGCTTCTATCCGCCCGCAAAGCGTATCGTGATCCCGGAGCGCATGACCGAGTGCGGCGGCGTGTTGCTGGCGGACGCGCTTGACGCTCTGACGGCGGAATTGAAGCGGGTGAGAAAGTAAATTCGTAGCCCGGATGGAGCGAAGCGCAATCCGGGAATCTTTTGGCGGCGTCCCGGATTTCGCTTCGCTCCATCCGGGCTACGATAAAACCTCACCCCATCACCACCGGCCCGCCGATCTTCTTCCATGCGTCGATGCCGCCTTCGATATGCGCGGTGTTAACAAGGCCCGCATTCTTCGCGGCGGCCACCGCCATCGCCGAGCGCTCACCGAAGGCGCAGAAGAACACCACGCGGCGGCCGGTGGCGGCGGCGACTTCGCGGAGCATGCCGCCGGGCTTGAGGCTCTCGGAGATACCAGGGTAGGGCGCATGCAGCGCGCCCGCGATCGTACCGTGCTTGGCGCGCTCGCTCGCTTCGCGCAGATCGACCAAGAGGATATCGGGCCGACCGAGACTGTTGATGGCGTCGCCAGCAGAGAGCGCGAGCCCCTGCTTGGCAAGCTCCTCCTGATGCAGGCCGACATGCATGTTGGCGGGCACCGCGACGTCCATCATCTTCGGGTTCGGCAGCTTCAGGTTGGCCATCAGCTCGATATATTCGTCGACATTGCGGACCTGCAGCCGCGGATTGTAGCGCTTCTCCTCGCCGATGGTGGAAACCGTATCGCCCTTGTAGTCATGGGCGGGGAACACCAGCGTCTCCTCGGGCAGTTTCAGCAGCCGGTTGAAGATCGACTCGTACTGCGCGCGCGAGGAGCCGTTCTGGAAATCAGTGCGGCCGGTGCCGCGGATCAAGAGCGTGTCGCCGGTGAAGACGCGATCGCCCATCAGGTAACTATAGGAATCGTCGGTGTGGCCGGGCGTGTACATGACATCGAGGCACAGCCCCTCGATCGTCACCTTGTCGCCGTCGGAAACCCGCATCGAGACCACGTCGGCCTTGCTCTGCTCGCCCATGATGGTGATGCACTGGGTGCGGTCGCGCAGTTCGCCAAGGCCCGTGACGTGATCGGCATGCAGATGGGTATCGACCGCCTTCACCAGCCGCAGGTCGAGTTCGCGCAGGAGCTGGCAGTAGCGGTCGGCTTTTTCCAGCACGGGATCGAGGATCAGCGCCTCGCCGCCGGCGCGGCTCGCCAGCAGGTAGCTGTAGGTGCCGGAAACGCTGTCGAAGAGCTGACGAAAGATCATGGTTGCTGCCGCGCTCTCAATCCGAGTCTCGGGCAGGATATTATTCTAATTTGACGGCCTTCTCAAACAACTTTCATCTATAAGAAGCGACCTTGTCGAAGGAGTTTTACGCCTTGGGGCTCGCCTCTGTCATTGCGAGCGAAGCGAAGCAATCCATGCCGCAGCGCAGGGAGAGATGGATTGCTTCGCTTCGCTCGCAATGACGCTGAGGCGACATTGCGATCTGCTCGCGCACAAAGGCCTTCACGGCCGCACCAGCGTATATCCGTTCTCCGTCAGGAACAGAATCTGCGCCACGCCGACCTGCACCGGCGTTGCCGCGGCAATGAATACAGGCCGCTTGCCGTTCTCGCGCTCCAGCGTATCGACGGTGTTGAGGCAGATATCGAAGCGCGCGCCTTGCGCGACCAGGCTCTCGACCATCTTGCGGTTGGGATTTTCCGGGCGCAGCAGGTCGATGCCGGGACCGAAAGCAACGATCTCGATCGCGACCTTATCGGGGTCGTAGTGCTTCATGAGATTGCTGGCGACGCTGAGCACGAGGCCCTGCTTGCGCGCGTCGTTATCGGAGAGCTGCAGCACGATCTTGTGTTCGGCAAACGGCTTGTCCTGCAGTGGCGCCTGCTGGGCGCGGGCGTCAGGCGTGGCAGCCGCGATTGACAGCGCCGCGATCGCGACGCGAAGCGTGTTTGAAATCGCCGTCATGCCTGTCCCGCAATGCCCGGATTGCCGTCAACGCCTTTCAGCGTGACGCCCGGCGCGGCCCGGTTCGGCGGCTTGCCCGATCTCAGATGCCTGGCGACCACATCCCAGATCGGTGCGCCGGTCTGCTCGTTGACCGAAGCCCAGCCGGCCACCTTGTAGCGCTTGCCGGCCTCCAGCGTGCGGCCGTTGTCGAGCTTCACGTCGGAAATCCGCTTGCCCACCGTCTCGTTCGGGCTGCAGGTGTAATGCAGCCCGCCGACGCGCACCATGTCGCCGCCCTGCTGGTAATAGGGATCGGTGTTGAAGAGATTGTCGCAGATGTCCTCCAGCACGTCCCTGATCTGGCTGCCGGTCATGGTCTGGACGTAGGTCTCAGGATAGGTGACGGCGGTCTGCGCCATCACGTCTTCCATCGTCAGCGGCTGGCCCGCCAGCGCGGTGGTGCCCCAGCGAAAACCCGGCGACAGTGCGATCTCGGCATTCAATTCACCGAGCAGCGCGTCGCAGATCAATTGGTCCATGCTGCCGCTGAAGTTGCCGCGGCGATAGAGCAGGCGGTCGGCGGATGCCATCTTTTCGTCCAGTGCCGCCGCATGTGGCGCGCGAATCTTGTCGATCAGCGCCTGCATCGCCGGATCGGGCTTCAGCAATTCCGAAAACACCGGCAGCAGCCGGTAGCGCACATCCTTGATCTTGCCCTTGCCGAGGTCGAGATCGAGTACCGCCAGGAACTTGCCGTTCGAGCCGGCATTGGTGACGAGCGTGGTGCCGCCCGCGTTGGTCACGGCAATCGGCTGCGGCACGGCGTCATGGGTATGGCCGCCAAGGATGACGTCGATCCCGGTGACGCGGCTGGCGAGCTTGAGGTCGACGTCCATGCCGTTGTGCGAGAGCAGAATAACGGCGTCGACCTTGTCGTTGCTGCGGTGCGTATCGACGAGCTTTTGCAACTCTTCATCGCGGATGCCGAATTTCCAGTCCGGCGTAAAGCGCTTGGGGTGAGCGATCGGCACGTAGGGGAACGCCTGTCCGATCACGGCGACGCGATAGGAGCCGATCTCTTTGATCACGGATGGCTTGAACACGCGACCCGACGCCGGATCGAACGCCTTGGCATCGTTGAAGGCGGCTTCCTCGGTGAGGAAGACATTCTGCGCCAGGAACTCGCCCTTGAAGCGTTCGAGATTGGCGCGCAGCACCTTCTCGCCATAGGTGAATTCCCAATGGCCGGTCATCGCCTCGATGCCGAGCAGGTTGGCGGCATCCACCATGTCGGCGCCCTGCAGCGTATTGGCAAGACCGGTGCCCTGCCAGAGATCGCCGCCGTCGAGCAGCAGGGAACGCCCGGACGAGACCTCGCCGCGCAGCCGGTCGATCAGCGTCTTCAGATGGGCAAAACCGCCGAGCTTGCCGAACCGCCCGGCGGCCTTTTCGAACTCGACGCAGGTGAAGGCGTAGGCGTCGGCACTGTCGGGCCGGATGCCGAAGCGATCGAGAAAGGCGCGTCCAACCAGATGCGGCGGGTTGCCGTGCATCGGGCCGACGCCGAGATTGACGCTCGGCTCACGGAAAAACACCGGCCGGAGCTGTGCGTGCACGTCGGTGATGTGCAGGATGCGGGCGTTGCCGAAGCGTTCGAGATCGTAGACGCCCGCATTGTCGGCGCCGCGTGCCAGCCGTGGCAGGCTGCCCGACAGGGTGGCGGCGCCCGCGAGCGTCAGGAAATCGCGGCGGCGGATGGTCATGCGGGTCTCCGCGCGTCGTAACGGCGTCTCCTTGTAGGGCATGATCTTGGCAGAAAACCGGTTTCCACTTTTCCGGATCATGCTCTAGCGAATTTCCATGTCTCTCCAGCGGGTCTTCTCGCTGGTGGCCTGGAAGATCGAAGCCTTGGCCAAAGCCTCGGCTTCCTTGGCCGACGCGGTGGCCTTGTCGAAGTCGCCGGCATCGGCCGCCTTCTTCGCCGCCGCCAGCGTGTTCGCCGTGGTGGTCCATTGATTGCGGAGCTTGCCGGCTTCCTTGTTGGCGGCTTCAGCCGCGGCATAGGCCGCCTTGAAATCGTCCTCCGAGCCTGCGGCGCGCGCACTCGTCACGCCCGCCGCGACCAGCGCCATGACCAGGATCGGGACAAATGCGGATTTCGGCATCGAGTTCCTCATGGCCGCGCTCCCGGCCCCGATATCGGTAGCCCGTTGCTGACATAGGACAGGTAGTATTCGACGTTGCGATATTCGTCGTCCTGCGGGCTGAGCGGCACACCGCGGATCTGGCTGTTGCAGGTGGTGAAGCGCCGGCTGGTGGTGCCCATGCCGCTCCATTCCGAGCGATAGATCGGCATCGCGTTGACGATGCCGAGCGCGGGCGCCAGGATTTCGGCGCGGATGCGCTCGCCCGGGCTTTGCACATGGCAGGTGGCGCAGGAGAAGTTGAGCTGGCCGCGCCGCGTGTAGAAATATTCCTTGCCGGCCTCGTAGGCTGCAAGCGCCCGCGGATCGTCCGGGATCTTGATATCCATCGGCTTGCCGCGCGAGGTGAACGCCATGTAGGCGGTCAGCGCCGCCATTTCGTCCCTGACATAGGAATAGGGCGCTTCGCCATTGGCTTCGCGGCAGCGGTTGAGCGCCAGCTCAAGTGTGATGACCTTACCTTCCTTCTCGTCGAAGTAAGGGTAGTTCTGGCGGACGCCGATGCCGCCATTCGGGAAGCAATCGGCATAGGTCTTGCCGTTCTTGAACGGCTTGGAGAACATTTCCTTGCCCATTTCGAGCGAGAACTCGTAAGGCGGAAACTGCTCTTTCTCCTGCCATTGCTTGTACAGGTCCTCGTTCATCGAGTAGGGACCGTTGACGAAGTCTTCCAGCTTCACCTTGGGGAATTTGTCGGTGAAGAACTTTTTGAACGCCTTGGCGTCGGCGACGGGATCGACCTTGTCGGCGGCATCGGAGGGCAGCGTGCTGGCAAGCGTCAACAGCGCAAGCGAAAGCGCGGCGGAAGCCAGATAGATCGCGGATCGCAGCTTCATTGGATCTTCGCCGTGGTGGTGTCGGTCGCGCCCTTGTTGTCGACCCAGCGTATCTTCAGCTCGTCGCCCTTCTTGCCGCCCTTGAAGGTGAATTTGACGTAGGGATCCTTCGAAATGCCGCCGCCCCAATCGGCTGCGAACACGTTCTTGCCGTCATGTTCGAAGGTTAGTTGCTGGATGAAATGCGGCGGAATGATTTCGCCCTTGGAATCCTTGACGAAGCCGGAATCCATCGGGTGCTGGATCAGCGCCTGCACCTCGGTGGTCTCGCCGCTCGAAGTAGCGCGCACGCGAATGGTCGATGCCATTTATGCTCTCCTGATTCACATTTTGCGCATGATCTTGTCGAAAAACCGGTAACCACTTTTCCGGATCATGCGCTGTGCCCGTTAGCCGCCGCAGCCGCCGACGGTGACTTTGACTTCCTTACTGGCGCTGTAGAGCTTGCCGCCGGCCTCAACCAGCACCGTCACATTGCTGGTCTTGGCCATCTTGATGCGGTTGGCGACGTTCGGCATGGTGCCTGCCGGAATGTTGTACTTTGCGATCAGCACGTTTGGATTTTCGCTGACGAGGAACGCGATCGAGGTCACGTCGCCAAGCGTCGTAGAGACCGAGATCGGCACCACGGAACCGTTTTCGGCGATTTCGGGTGCGTCCAGCTTCACCTTGTCCGAGGGCTCGGCGGTCTTGCCGTAGAGCGTCTTGATGGCGTCGGCGTCGCTCTTTTGCTTGAACGCGTCTTCCGGATATTTATCGTTGGCGGCTGCGAATGCCTTCGTGACATCAAGGGATGCGATGCCAAGGCCGATCAGCGTCAACACGCCGGCGCCTTTCAGGATCAGCCGGCGCGTCGCTGAAAAATCATTTTCCATGGTATTCATTCAAACTCTCCTAAAGCATTGCTCCGCGTTCAAAGCGTCTGCAGGAAATCCACCACCGCGTTGATTTCCTTTTCGGTCAAAATCCGGTTTCGTCCGAACGGCGGCATCACGGTCAGCGGATTGCGCTGGGTTTCGTCATGGAGAATGGCGACGAGATCCTCGCGCTTGGGATACTTGCTCTTGATGTCGACCAGCTCGGGCCCGATCGTACCGGGAAGGTCGCCGCCCTTGATGACATGACAGGTCAGGCAATTGCCCTTGCTGCGGTCGAAGGCGAGCTTGCGGCCTTCGTCCACCGCGGACTGCGCCTGCGCGGAGCTTGCGGATGCGAAAGCGCCGATCGCCAGTGCCAGCGCGAACGCAGGAAGCCGTAACGCGGGCAGCCTTGCGGGTTTCGTCGGGGAATGATCGGTCACAGGCGTTTCCGTAATCTCTATTTTGGTTGCATCGTGTCGAGCGGCCCGGTCGTGCGCGGCGTGAGATTCCTGCCCTCGGCCGTCGAGAATATCCTGACATCGGCGGCGTTCACGCAGGCGGTCATGCAAGGCGCTGCCGCCGTATCGGGGCGCGGGTCGGTCCAGATGAAATTGTCGCGATTGCGCATTTTGACTTTCGGCAAGCTGTTGCGATCGGCAACGAAATCATGGGGAACGAGATCGTTCAGGCTCAGAATATAGGCGGTCAAAGCATAAACGTCATCCGCTGACAATGTGTGCGGCGCGGGCATCGGCATGGCGCGGTTAATATAGTCCCATAGGGTCGGGGCAAACGGCCAGTAGCTGCCCACCGTCGGCTCCGGGCGCTCGTTCCGGAGCGACCCGACGCCGCCGACCAGCTTCGGAAAGCGGCCTTCGCCTTCGCCGAAGGTTCCATGACAGGCGGCGCATTGCTCGGCGTAGACCTCGGCGCCCCGGTCGACCGTGCCCTTGCCGGGAGGCAGGCCTGTTCCGTCCTCGCCGCGCGCGTCGATGTCCCATCCATCGATCTGCGCCGGCGTCGCCACGCTGCCGTAGCCGAAATGACCGGGCTCTGCCGCGCCCGCGACATTGCCGGCGGCCGCAAGCACGGTGGCGGCGAGCAGCAGGCCAATCTTACGCGAGCTGTACATTGAACACGCTTCCGTCCGGTTTGACCTGCCATGTCTGGATCGAATTATTGTGGTAGATCGAGTTCGAGCCGCGTTGCGCGCGCAGTTGTGCAATCGTCGGCTGCACGTAACCGGTCTCGTCGATGACGCGGGATGCGACCAGTGCAGGACGGCCGTCCCAGCGCCACGGCAGCGTGAATTTCGTCAGCGCCTTCGACAATATCGGTTCATGCAGCCGCGCGGTCTGCCAGTTGACGCCGCCATCCGTGGAGACGTCGACGCGCTTGACCTTGCCGTTGCCGGTCCAGGCCAGTCCCCTGATCTCATAGAGGCCGGGCCCATCGAGCGGTTTTTCCGGGCAGGGAAAGGTGACGACCGATTTCGCGTCCATCAGCCAGGTGAAGCCGCGCGAGGTGCCGTCCGGCATCAGGTCGGTATATTTCGAAGTTTCTTCGCGGCTATGCCATGGCTTTTCGCCGAGCTTGATCCGGCGCAGCCACTTGATGTTGACATTGCCTTCCCAGCCCGGCACCACCAGCCGCAGCGGATAGCCCTGTTCGGGCCGCAATGCCTCGCCGTTCTGCGCATAGACCACGAGGCAATCGTCGAGACATTTGTCGAGCGGCAGGCTGCGGTTCATATGCGCGCCGTCGGCGCCTTCGACCATCGCCCACTTCGCCTCCTTCTTGATGCCGACCTCTTCCAGCAGCGTCGACAGCTTGACCCCGGTCCATTCGGCGCAACTGACCATGCCGTGGCTGAACTGCAGTGAATTCATCTGCGCGGCGCGCCAGTTCATGCCGCCATTGGCCGGGCATTCAATGAAATGGACGCGCGTGGTTTGCGGGAATCGCAGGATGTCCTTCATCGTGAGAAGCAGCGGGCGCTCCACGAGACCGTGGATCATGAGCTTGTGCTGTGCCGGATCGATGCTGGGCCATCCCGCGTGGTGGCGCTCGAAGAAGAGCCCGTTCGGCGTGATGATGCCGTGCAGCTCCTGCAACGGCGAAAAGCTCACCGACGATTCCGTGCCGGCCGTGAGCCAAGGCACGTTGCGCCGGATCACGGAGGCTTCGGTATCGGCAGGCCGGCCGTAGGGCCGATCAACCACGCCCGCGCCGATCGATTGCGACCATGGGGCGTCGGCGGGCGGAGATTCCTGCGCGGGGTTGGCGGTGGCACGTTTGCCGCCAAGGGCGAGGCTGCCGGTCAGGACCGCGCCGAGGCCGAGGAAGCTGCGGCGGCCCATCGTTGTATCCGGGGCGGCGGGATCAAGGAGAACAGCTTTGCTGCGTAACGGGTCTGGCCGCACGTTTTCTTCCCCTGGCGGCCGTATCGCCGCATCATTTCTTGCTTTTTGGAACAAGTATCCACACTTGCTAATTTAGTCAATGCTAAAGAAAGGCCGAGGCGCTATTGTGATATCTGTGCTTCGCGGGCACGGAAAACGATACCGGATTTGCAGTGATGAGAGCAGCCGCCACGGCCGCCCAAGAGACTGAACAAGCGACCGAGCAAGAGACCGCCTTCGCACCCGGCGCCGACGACGCGGCGGCGCTGAAAAAGCTGGCGAAGCAGGCCGGCGAGGCCGCGCAGCTCCTGAAAATGCTGGCCAACGAGAAGCGTTTGCTGATCCTCTGCTTTCTTGCCGTGCGTGGCGAGATGACGGTCGGAGAACTCGTCGGCGTCGTAAAGCTGAGCCAGTCCGCGCTCTCGCAGCATCTGGCGAAACTGCGCGCCGACGGCCTGGTGGAATTCCGCCGCACCTCGCAGACGCTGCATTATCGGGTCGCCGACCAGCGTACATTGCGTGTGCTCGGGGTGTTGAAAGAGATTTTCTGCGGCGATCTGAAGTGATGCTGCGCCACTTTTTTGCAGGACCGAATTGAGATGGCTGAGTTTGTGGTTGAGTTCGGCAAGGATGGCCGGCCGGTCGAAGCCGACGGCAGGCTCGATGCAGCAGCGTTCCACCGCAACCATGCACCGATCTGGGCGGTGCTGCAGAAATTCCTCGCCGGCAAATCCGGCGACGTGCTGGAGGCCGGCAGCGGCACCGGCCAGCATGTGGTGCATTTCGCAACACACACGCCCGACATCATTTGGTGGCCGAGCGATCTCAACGAACGGCACCTGAAGAGCATCGAAGCATGGCGCGCGCATACCGCCTTGCCGAACATCCGCCCGCCGCTGCGGGTCGATCTCTCCGATCCCGCCTGGTGTCCGCAAATGCATGATGGCAGCGGGCCGGGAGAATTGCTGGCGGTGTTCTGCGCCAACGTGATTCACATCGCGCCCTGGCGCGTGGCCGAAGGCCTGTTCACGGGCGCGACGCGCTATCTGCGGAGCGACGGACGGCTGTTTCTCTATGGTCCGTTCAAGCGCGACGGCAAGCACACCGCGATGAGCAACGCCGTGTTCGACACCAGCCTGCGCCAGCAGGATGCCGAGTGGGGCGTGCGCGATATCGCCGAAGTGGAGAAGCTCGCCGCTGGCGTGGGCCTCGTCCTGGTCGAAACCGTGCAGATGCCCGCCAACAATATGATCCTGGCTTTCCAGCGATCGGACCTGTCGGCGTAGTCGCCTTTCGGCGCGTCAATTGTAGGCGAGGCACCAGCCCGGCCCGCGAAGCCAGCAGCGTTCATCGGGAATGTCCTGGTCGCGGTACAGCCGCGTCACCTTCTGCAAGCCGCCGCGGGCAAAGGCTTCGGCCAGTGCTCGTTCGGACGCCTCGTCGCGGCCGCCGGCGCAGGGAAAGATCGCAACGGGCGAGATCCAGTATGCATGATAGTCCGTTGCCCTTCGCTCAATTCGGAACACCGCGCCGGCGCTCGCCATGCGCTCCGGCGCAATGCCGCCAAATCCCTGATCCGACGTCATCGGCATAATCAGGCGACCTCCATCGGCAAGGCTATCGAGCCAGCGTGGAGCCGGCCGCGTGCAGCCGGCATTGACGTAGATGACATCGGCGGCGTCGAACGGCACCTGCGTGCCGTCGCCCTCGATCACGGCAACATTCGCATAGGGCGTCAGGCTGGCTCTGGCGCGCGTGGCGAGGGGCCCGTCATACTCGATTCCCGTTACCCGCCCGGACGGTCCGACGAGATGCGCGAGGATGGCGGTGTAATAGCCCGTGCCCGTTCCAACATGCACCACATGTTCGCCTGCGGCCGGTGCGGCCTGATGAATGAGATGGGCGTGCAACGACGGTTGCCCGTTGTTGACATGGCGCTCGGGCACGAGCGCGACCAGATCGTCGGTATAGAGATAGACGGCGTCGGCATCGGGCGTCGACACATAGTCGCGTAGCCAGCGTCGCACCAGCCACGGACCCGGGCCGAGAAAATCCTCGCGGGGGATAGTGGCAAACACGTGTGCGAGGCGCGCATCCTCGACGCCGGCGGCGGCAAGTACCTGCTTGGCGTATGCGGCACGCACGATCCGGAGTTCGGCTTGCGCGTCCATTTTGCCCTCCATCCTGGCTTTATGTTATCGTGTTGTGTGATTTGACACACCAAAGTGTGTGTTAAATAGCATAACAACCATGGGGAGGCCAGATTGAAGAAGCGGCTTTATCCGGCAGTGCTGGAGCGCGGTCCGCGCGGTGCACTCGGGGCGTGGTTTCCCGATTTTCCGGGCTGCGTCGCCGGCGGGCGATCGCAGGAAGAGGCGATCGAGAGAGCGGAGGGTGCGCTGGCGCGGGCGGTGGACGGAATGGCAGAGCAGGGCAGGCCGTTGCCCGAGCCGACGCCGATCGAGCAGATCGCCCTGCCCAAGGGCGCCGACGTCGTCGCCTATTTCATTGTCGGGGTTGACCCGCCCGATCCGTCCGAGCGGGTGAATGTCTATTTGCCGAAAAGCCTGATTACGCGGATCGACAAGCGCGCCACGGAGCTTGGCATGAGCCGTTCCAGCTTCTTCGGTTTTGCCGCCACGATCGCGCTCGATTGGAGCCCGGGCTTCCCGCACGCCGCCGTCGTCGATCCTCGCTCAAAGGTCCACAAAACAGGTGCGGTGCGAGCCGAAAAGAGATCTGGCAAGAAGCGACAGTGAGAGCCGTTTTCGCGTGGCGGAATGGCGGAGCGTAATACGCGTAGCATCGTTGTAGGGTGGGCAAAGCGAAGCGTGCCCACCATTCCGAGCAGAGTGTGATGGTGGGTGCGGCGCAAACGCCTTCGCCCACCCCGACACACCGGCGCAAGTCAGCTACACGGTGCCATCTGTCCAGCCGATCTTCTCTCTGAGAAACGCGTATCCAAGCGCGATGAAGCCGGCGCGTTCGCGATTGTCCTTGCCGTAGCCGTGACCGCCGGCGGCAGGCTCGTAGAAATAGGCTTCGTATCCCATGGCTTGCAGCTTGGCCGCCATCTTGCGGGCGTGGCCGGGATGCACGCGATCGTCGCGGCGCGTGGTGGCGATCAGGATCGGCGGATAGTTCTGCCCCGGCGTTGCAGTGTGATAGGCGGAATAGGTTTTCAGCCACTCCCACTCCGCGGGTTTGTCAGGATCGCCGTACTCCGCGATCCAGCTAGCGCCCGCGAGCAGCTTGGTGTAGCGGCGCATGTCGACCAGCGGGATCGTGCAGAACAGCGCGCCGAATCTTTCGGGGTAGCGCACCAGCATGTTGGTGATCAGGATGCCGCCGTTCGATCCGCCCTCGGCGGCAATTCTGTTGGCGCGCGTCACGCCGCGTTTGACGAGGTCTGCTGCAACGGCCGCGAAATCATCATGCGCCAGCCGCTTTCCGGCGTAGCGGCCGGCATCATGCCAGCGCGTACCGAACTCGCCGCCGCCGCGGATATTGGCCTGAACCGTGGTGCCGCCGCGCTCCAGCCAAAGCTTGCCGAGGGCGGAGCTGTAATAGGGTCTTACCGCGTGGCCGAAGCCGCCATAGGCGCTGATATAGACCGGTGCATCGCCGGTCTCGGTAGCGGGACCGGTCTGCACATAGGGAATGCGTTCGCCATCCACCGAAATCGCCTCGTGGCGGGTGGTCACGAAGCCGTCGGCGGAAAAGGTCTTCGGCGCCTGCTTCAATAGCGCTGGCGCGGCGACGCCTTCGATCAGCATCAGCGAAGGCGGCGTCAGCGGATCCTGCACATTGGCGAGCAGATCGCCGTTGCTTTCGGCTTCGTGACGGTCGAGGCGCCAGACATCGACCACGCCGATTTCGGGAAGGCCCTTCAGTCGCGCGTGCGTCCAGCCGTTTGCCGATGGCGTGCAGATTTCAAACACCGGCTGCAGCTCGTCGAGAACAGACAAAACGAGCTTGCCGGCGGTCCAGAAAAATCCCTGTAATGCCCGCCGTGGCCCCGGCTCGAACACGATGGTGAAGTGGCGGTCGCCAGCCAGAAAGGCTGACAGCGAGATGCCGAGCACGCTGTCCGGCGCATAGGTCTTGCCTGCGACCGTCCAGGCTCCTCGCAGTTTCACGGCCAGCCAGTCCTGATGCGCTTCGAGCCAGACGTCGGTCGGCAGATCGAGTCTTGACCGTGGACCGGCCTCGGTGCCGAGCCAGATATTCTGATGGAAGAAATCGATCCGATCGATGAACCACACCCGCGGCGTTGGTCCGGTGTCGTCAACGCCACAATACGCACCCATCCGATCTGCCGGCACGTCGAACAGCACTGGTGCTTGTTCCACAGGTCCGCCGCGGCGCCATAGTCGGACCGTTCTCGCATAACCGGACGTCGTCGCCATGCCCTCGCCAAGGGCGCTCGAAAGCAAGAGGTCTCGCCGTCTGCCCATTGGACGCCGCTTTTGGCTTCCGGCAGGGTGAATCCGCTTGCGACGAAGGCTTTCGCATCCAGATCGAATTCCCGCAGCGTCACCGCATCGCTGCCGCCCCGGGAAAGGGCAACGATTACGCGCGGATCGTTGCCCGGCCGCGGCTCCGTCCAGTTGAGTAGCCAATCCTTGTCCTCCTCGGCGGCGAGGCGGTCGATGTCCAGCAGCGTTTCCCAGGCGGGCTCCGCATTGCGAAAGTCTGCAAGCGTCGTGCGTCGCCAGACACCGCGTGGATTCTTGGCATCCTTCCAGAGGTTGTAGACGAGCCCGCCGCGGCGCGTGACATAGGGGATGTTGTCTGATCGGTCATAGATCGCAGCAAGCGCGTCGCGATCGGCCACGAATTGCCGGCCGCCGAAGGTTTCCAGTGTCAGCCGGCTTTGCCGGTCAACGAAATCGAGTGCGCGCTGGCCTTCGATGTCCTCGAGCCAGAGATAGGGATCATCGTCGGGCGCGGCGACGGTCGGCCTGTCGTCGATTGGCATGGTTTGTACTCCAGAAATGCCGGCTGCGTGTATTGCACCAGGCACGATCGGGGCGGCCTCGATGTAATCTGTTCTCCTTGCGCTGTCCAATGTGCGCGCTTCGCATAGCGCGCGCCCGTTTGCGCCGGTTGATCGCATCCCTTCACGTCTTCATAGTGCCGCGCAAATCAATGAGGCTCCCTGCCCGGGGCGCCGGGCGGGAAGGCCGATGCTGGATACGACTGCTGCCGAAGAGATCGCCAATGACGCACGCGCGCGCGTCAACGTGCTGCGGCTCGCCGCGGCGCAGGCGCTGACCGGCGCCAATTCGGCGGTCATCTTCGCCACCGGCTCGATCGTTGGCGCGACGCTGGCGCCGTCCATTTCGCTCGCCACCGTGCCGCTCTCGATGTATGTGCTGGGCCTTGCCGCCGGTACGCTGCCGACAGGTGCGATCTCGCGCGCCTATGGCCGCCGTGTCGCGTTCATCATCGGCACCTTCTGCGGCGTTCTGACCGGCGCGCTCGGCGCGGTCGCGATCCTGCACGGGTCGTTCTGGCTGTTCTGCTTTGCGACTTTTCTCGGCGGGCTCTATGGCGCGGTGGCGCAGTCCTATCGCTTTGCCGCCGCCGACGGCGCCAGCGTTGCGTTCCGTCCCAAAGCCTTGTCCTGGGTGATGGCGGGCGGCGTATTCGCTGGTGTGCTTGGCCCGCAGCTTGTGCAGTGGACCATGGATATCTGGCCGCCTTATCTGTTTGCCTTCAGCTTCGTGATGCAGGCGTTTGTCGCGCTGGTGGCGATGGCGGTGCTGTCCGGTGTCGATGCGCCGAAACCGGCGCCATCGGATATGCATGGCGGAAGGCCGCTATTCGAGATCGCGCGGCAGCCGCGCTTCATCGCCGCTGCCCTGTGCGGGGTGATTGCCTATCCCATGATGAACCTCGTGATGACCTCGGCGCCGCTCGCCATGAAGATGTGCGGGCTCACCGTCAGCGATTCCAATTTCGGCATTCAGTGGCATATCGTGGCGATGTACGGGCCGAGCTTCTTCACAGGCTCGCTGATCGCGCGCTTCGGCGCGCCGGCCATCGTGGCGGTCGGCCTGCTGCTGGAAGCGGCGGCGGCGGGCATCGGCCTTGCCGGCATCACCGCGATGCATTTCTGGGCGACGCTGATCGTGCTCGGCATCGGCTGGAACTTTGCGTTTATCGGGGCGTCGGCGCTGGTGCTGGAAACGCATCGGCCGCAGGAACGCAACAAGGTGCAGGCCTTCAATGATTTCCTGGTATTCGGGATGATGGCGCTGGGGTCGTTCTCGTCCGGCCAGTTGCTGGCGCATTACGGCTGGTCCATGGTCAACATGGTGGTGTTCCCGCCGGTGCTGCTCGGCCTTGCCGTCCTGGCTCTTGCGTCATTTGCCAAGCGGCGGGCTAAATTGCGACCAGTGGACGAAATTCCCGATCCGGGTATTTAGTTCTCACTCAATTACCGGAGGCCTCTCATGCCGACGCGTGCCCGTCTTGATGAGTTCATTGCAGCCGTCGTCTCCGGCGATCATGCCGGGGCGATCGAGCGCTTCTACACCGAGGACGCCAGCATGCAGGAGAACGAGGCGCCGCCGCGGGTCGGCCGCGACGTCCTGGTGGCGCACGAGCGCGCGGTGCTGGAGCGGGTCAAGAGCGTGACCTCGACCTGCGTGACCTCGATCGTCGAGGGCGATCGTGTCGCGATCCACTGGGTGTTCGAGTTCGTGTTCCAATCCGGCAAGACCGGACGGTTCGACGAGGTCGCGCTGCAGGAATGGCGCGGCGACAAGGTCTGGCGCGAGCGGTTCTTCTACGATCCGTCGAAGCCGGCCGCCTAGTTGCCATCTGCTGACAGTTCGGCGTCGGTCGAATCGATGGCCCTTCTGACTCTGCTAGTTATCGTCATGCCCGGGCTTGTCCGGGGCATCCACGTCTTTATTTGCTGATGGACATCAAGACGTGGATGGCCGGGACAAGCCCGGCCATGACGGAGCGAGACAACACAAGAAGAACCATTTTGGACGCGCTTAACTACACGTCTCGCGATGAAACCTCGATCCGCTACGACGGCTGGCGCATCGTCGTCGTCTGTTTCCTGCTGGCGACGTTCGGCTGGGGGCTCGGCTTCTACGGCCAGAGCGTCTATGTCGCGGAATTGCAGCGGCTGCACGGCTGGCCGGCGTCGCTGATCTCGTCCGGCACCACGTTCTTCTATCTGTTCGGCGCAGCGCTGGTCGCCTTCGTCAGCGAGGCCATCAAGGCGTTCGGTCCGCGCAATTGCCTGATCGCAGGGACGTTCGCAATGGCTGCGGCGGCGATATCGATCGGTCAGGTCAGGGAACCCTGGCAGCTTTTCCTTGCGAATGGCGTGCTGGCGTTCGGCTGGGCGGGGACAAGCCTTGCCATCATCACCACGACACTCGGGCTGTGGTTCGACGACAAGCGCGGCATGGCGATCAGCCTGGCGCTGAACGGCGCGAGTTTTGGCGGCATCGTCGGCGTGCCGCTGCTGGTGACCGCGATCGGCTATTTCGGCTTTTCCGGCGCGATGACCGTCTCGGCCGTGGTGATGGTCGCGCTGATGGTTCCGGTGATCCTGCTGCTGGTCGGACGGCCGCCGCTCCATCTGAGTGCGGGCGCGGTCGATGCCGCGGACGCGCCGTCGCCGACGCAAATTCGCGCGCGGGCGTTTCGCGATATCGGTTTCTTCTCGGTCTCGATCGCGTTTGCGCTGGTGCTGTTCGCGCAGGTCGGCTTCATCGTGCACCTGATCGCCTTTCTGGATTCGGTGATCGGGCGGCAGCAGGCAGCGATTGCGATGGCGCTGTTGACCGCGATGGCGGTGGTCGGCCGCGTGCTGTTTTCCTTCGTGATCGACCGGATGAACCAGCGGCTGGCGTCCTCGCTCTCCTTTGTCAGCCAGGCGGTCGCGCTGGTCATCGTCATCAACGTCCATAATGATTATGCGTTGATCGCCGCCTGCGCGCTATTCGGCTTCTCGGTCGGCAATCTGATCACGCTGCCGGCGCTGATCGTGCAACGCGAGTTCGACCCGCGCTCGTTCGGCGTGCTGATCAGTCTGATCACGGCGATCAACCAGATCACCTACGCGTTCGGGCCAGGCGTGGTGGGGTTGCTGCGCGATCTGTCGGGAAGTTATACGCTGCCGTTTTATGCCTGCATCGGCGTCGAGTTGGTGGCCGCGGTGCTGATTATGGTGCGTGGTAAAACCCCGTCGTTGCGAGCGTAGCGAAGCAATCCATGCTTCCGTCGCGGGAAGTATGGATTGCTTCGTCGCTTCGCTCCCTTGCGCAAACGCTTCGCGTTTGTCGCAGGCAAAGACGACGGAGCTTACGCCTCCCGCTGCCGCAGCAGATCCTCCAGATCCAGCCGCTTCGTAAACATCGCGAGCGATCCATCGGCCGCGCGCGGCCATTCTTCCTTCGGCCGGTCGCGATAGAGCTCGACGCCGTTTTGATCGGGATCGCGCAAATAGAGCGCCTCGCTGACGCCGTGGTCGCTGGCGCCATCGAGTTCGATGCCGGCCTGGATCACGCGATACAGTGCATCCGCCAGCGCCGGGCGCGAGGGATAGAGAATGGCGGTGTGAAACAGTCCGGTGGTGCCGGGTGCAGGCGGGTGGCCGCCCTTGCTTTCCCAGGTGTTGAGGCCGATGTGATGGTGATAGCCGCCGGCCGAAATGAACGCCGCGCCGGAGCCCATCCGCTGCATCACCTCGAAGCCGAGTACGCCGCAATAGAAGCCAAGCGCACGCTCGAGATCGGCGACCTTGAGATGGACGTGCCCGATCCGGGTGCCTGCGATGATGGGTGGGTTCTGTGGCATGCGTTCTTTCCGCTTTGCTTCTTAACCTCGCCCCGCTTGCGGGGAGAGGTCGGACTTTACGCGAAGCGGAAAATCCGGGTGAGGGGGTACAGGTCTATCGTCAGGTCACGTTTCGCGGAGGGAGCCCCTCACCCCGACCCTCCAAGAGCGAGCTTCGCTCGTCTCGACCCCGTGAAGAACGGGGAGAGGGAGAGATCACGCAAGATCAGATACCTCGCCATCCGGCAGTCCGAACTCAAACGTGTTCAGCGTCATCGACACCATCGTGTAGTAACCGCACAGTCCGATCACTTCGACGATGCCGCGTTCGGTGAGTACCTTGACCGCTTCATCGTACAGCGCCTGCGACACGCCTTTGCCTTCATGCAGCGACTTGGCGAGGTCGTAGATCATCTTGCCCTTGGGGTCGTCGAAGGTTGGCGTGCGGCGGTCTCTGATATCCTCGATGATCTTCGGATCCATGCCGCCCTTCAGCGCCAGCCGCTTGTGCGCAAACCATTCGTAATGCGAGGTCCAGTGCCGCGCGGTCACAAGGATCGCGATCTCGGACAATTTTGCGGGAAACATCGTGTTGAAACGAAGCTGCTCGCCGAGCCGCGTGGCATGTCGCGCCATCTCCGGGCTGTTGAGCCAGGCCATCATCGGCGCCGGCGGGGCGCCGCGCTTGCCTGATATCGCCTCGTCGTAGGTTTCTTTCTGGTCGGCATTCATTTCGCCAGGCGAAAGCAACTTCAACCGCATGCCCGTTTCCTCTTGTTTTTCAAGCGTTACGGCTCTGCGAATACACCTGATCGGGCATTGTGACCACCGTCAGCGCTGCATGGGCTGACGTCAGACATATATTGAATTCCGCGATGTGACGGCTAAGGTCACCTCCAACATCCCACATGGAAACGCCTGATATGTCCGATCTGGAAACATTCCGCCGTGAAACCCGCACCTGGCTGGAGGCCAATTGCCCGCCGGAAATGCGCCGTCCGATGACTTCGGAGAACGACACCTATTGGGGCGGGCGCAACGCAAAATTCTCGTCCGAGCCGCAGCGCGTCTGGTTCGAGCGGATGCGCGACAAGGGCTGGACCGTGCCGGACTGGCCGAAGGAGTATGGCGGCGGCGGGCTCGATCGCGCCGAGCACAAGGTGCTGCGCGAGGAGATGGCGGCGATGGGCGCGCGCTCCCCGCTGTCGAGCTTTGGCATTTGGATGCTTGGGCCTGCGCTGTTGAAGTACGGCAACGAGGCACAGAAGAAAGAGCATTTGCCAAAAATCGCCGCCGGCCTGATCCGCTGGTGCCAAGGCTATTCCGAGCCGAACGCCGGATCGGACCTCGCCTCACTGCAGACCCGCGCCGAGAGCGATGGCGACGACTACATCATCAACGGCCAGAAGATCTGGACGTCGTATGCCAACTACGCCGACTGGATCTTCTGCCTGGTGCGCACCGATCCCACGGCGAAGAAGCACGACGGCATCAGTTTTATCCTGTTCGACATGGCCTCGAAGGGCGTGTCGACCAAGCCAATTCTCCTGATCTCCGGTTATTCGCCGTTCTGCGAAACCTTCTTCGACAATGTGCGCGTGCCGAAGTCGCATGTGGTCGGTACCGTCAACCGTGGCTGGGATGTCGCGAAATACCTGCTGCAGCACGAGCGCGCGATGATCTCAGGCACGGGAGAGCGCGGCGTTGGCCGTCCGCTCGGACAAGTCGCCGCCGATTCCGTCGGTAGCGATGATTCCGGCCGGCTCGATGATGCGATGCTGCGCGGTCAGATCGCTGCGTTCGACATCGACGAGGCGGCATTCGCCGCCGTGGCCGAGCGCGCGATCGATCTGGCGAAAGCCGGGCAGTCGCATCCGGCGTTTTCCTCGGCGATGAAATATTACGGCACCGAGCTCAACAAGCGTCGCCACGAAATCCTGATGTCGGCCGGCGGCATCGACGCGCTGGAATGGGAAAGCGACCGCTCCCGAGGCGGCGCCCGCCCGCGCGCATGGCTGCGCACCAAGGCCAACTCGATCGAAGGCGGCACATCGGAGGTGATGCTCGGCATCGTCGCCAAGCGCATCCTCGATCTGCCGGGGGCGTGAGCCGCTATTGATACCGTCATTCCGGGGCACGCGAAGCGTGAACCCGGAATCTCGAGGTTCCGGGTTCGCCGCTTCGCGCCGCCCCGGAACGACGAACCCTAAACTATTTCGTACAGCTAGGTCGGATTGAAAAAAAATGCCACTCGTCCTCACCGAAGAACAATCCATGCTGCGCGACAGCGCGCGCGGCCTTATCAGCGACAAGGCGCCGGTGTCGCATCTGCGCCAGTTGCGCGACAGCAAGGACGCCACGGGATTCTCCCGCGACCTCTGGAAGGCGTTCGCCGAGATGGGTTTTTCCGGATTACTGGTGCCGGAAAATTTTGGCGGCAGCGGGCTCGGCTATGTCGAGGCCGGCGTGGTGATGGAGGAAATCGGCCGCACCTTGATGCCGTCACCGTTCCTGTCGACCGCGGTGCTCGCCGTATCAGCGCTTTCACACGGCGGTAGCGAGGCGCAGAAATCGGCGCATCTGCCTGACATCGCCGACGGTTCGCTCCTGGCCGCGCTCGCGATCGATGAAGGAACAAAGCATCGCCCGCTGCAGACCAAGCTGCAGGCGATGCGCTCCGGCAATGGATTCAAGCTCAGCGGCGCCAAGGCGCTGGTGATCGACGGCCATACCGCCGATCTCCTGATCGTCGCGGGCCGAACCGGCGGCGCTGCCGGTGAGCGCAACGGGCTGACGCTGTTCCTGGTCGATCCCAAGGCCAAGGGTATCGCGATCGAGCGCACGGTGATGGTCGATGCGCACAACGCCGCCAGAATCGAGTTCAGCAATGTCGAGGTTGATGCCGATCAGGTGCTCGGCGAGATCGATCAGGGCTATCAGCTACTCGAAGGCGTGCTCAACATCGGCCGGGGCGCGGTCGCTTCCGAAATGGTGGGCCTAAGCGAAGAGGTATTCGGCCGCACCGTCACCTATCTGAAGGAGCGCAAGCAGTTCGGCAAATTGATCGGCGAATTCCAGGCACTGCAGCACCGCGCCGCCCAGCTCTATATCGACATCGAGATCACCCGTGCGGCCGTGCTGAAGGCGCTGCAGACGCTCGACGGCGATTTCGATCGCGCGGGTGCGGCGGTCGCAGTCGCCAAGGCGCGCGCGGGGACAACCGCGACGCTCGCGGTGCAGGAGGGGGTGCAGATGCACGGCGGCATGGGCATGACCGACCAGTTCGACATCGGCTTCTTCATGAAGCGCGCGCGGGTCTGCCAGGAATTGTTCGGCGACAGCAACTACCACGCCGACCAGTTGGCGCGGATGAAGAGTTATTGAGGACGATGCTGTCATTCCGGGGCGTGCGAAGCACGAACCCGGAATCTCGAGATTCCGGGTCTGGTCCTTCGGACCATCCCGGAATGACGGCCTAGAAGGCCGTCACCTGATCGGTGGCGCGTATTGGATGCCGCCGTTGCTCCACAGCGAATTCAGGCCGCGCGGGATCTTCAGTTTCGATCCTTCGCCGACATTGCGCTCGTAGACCTCGCCGTAATTGCCGACATGGCGGATGATGCGGGCGGCCCAGTCCTTGGGGAGGCCGAGATCTTCGCCATAGGCGCCTTCAGTGCCGACCAGCCGCATCACGTCGGGCTTCTTCGACTTCAGTGCCTCGTCGATGTTCTTCGAGGTGATGCCGAGCTCCTCGGCATTGATCATCGCATACAGCGTCCACTTCACGATCATCATCCAGTCGTCGTCGCGTTGGCGCACCACGGGGGCGAGCGGCTCCTTGGAAATGACGTCGGGCAGGATGACGTGGTCGCTCGGCTGGATCAGGTTCAGGCGGAGCGCGTAGAGCTGCGAGACGTCGGCGGTGAAGGTGTCGCACTTGCCGCCTTCATAGGCCTTGAGAACGTCTTCCAGCTTGGGAAACTTCATTTCCGTATATTTCATGTTGTTGGCGCGGAAATGGTCGGCGACGTTGAGCACCGTCGTCGTCCCTTCCTGCACGCAGACCTTGCTGTTGTTGAGGTCCAGCGCGGAATCGATGTTGCGCGAGCGCGGCAGCATGAAGCCCTGGCCGTCATAATAGGCGACCGCCGGGAAATAGAGCGCGTAGTTGCTCTCGCGCGACATGCTCCAGGTCGTGTTGCGCGCGAGGATGTCGACCTTGCGGCTCTGCAGCTCCTTGAAGCGCTCGCTGGCGTCGAGCGGCATGAATTTCGCCTTCTTGGGATCGTCGAAGATTGCCGCGGCCACCGCGCGGCAGAAATCGACGTCGAAGCCGGTCCAGTCGCCCTTGTCGTCGGGGATCGAGAAGCCGGGCAGGCCCTTGTTGACGCCGCACAGCACTTCGCCGCGCTTGATCGTCCGCTTCAGCGTCTTGGTGTCGTAACGCTCATACGTGATTGCAGCGGCCGCGACCGCGATTGCGACCGCCAGCCCGATGAGCAGGCCGCCTCGAAATGTCCGTAGCATTGTTCAACTCGCCAATTTTCAGGGAGGAAATGGATCGTCTGGAGAGACAGCGGAGGAATTAGAGCTCGGGCTTCTGCCGGATAATCACCTTGGTGCCGACAGGCACACGCTCATAGAGATCAGTGACGTCGGCGTTGACGAGCCGGAAGCAGCCCGAAGACACGGCGGTGCCGATCGTGTCGGGCCGGTTGGTGCCGTGAATGCGGTAAACGGTGGTGCCGAGATACATCGCGCGTGCACCGAGGGGATTGCCGGGGCCGCCCGCCATGAAGCGCGGCAGATAGGGCTGGCGCGCGATCATCTCCGGCGGCGGCGTCCAGTCCGGCCACTCCGCCTTGCGCGTGATGTTCACGAGGCCTTGCCACTGGAATCCCTCGCGGCCGACGCCGATGCCGTAGCGCAGCGCACGGCCGTTGCCCTGGATCAGATAGAGATGCCGCTCGGCCGTGACCACGATGATGGTGCCCGGCGCTTCGTTGGTGCGGTAGAACACCGCCGTCTTCCTGAACTGCGGATCGAGTTCGACGGATTCGTCGGGAAGCAGCCCGGGCTGGTCGCCGACATCGGGCTGGCGCAACTGTGCCTGGCTCTGCGAGGCCGAGAGGATCAGACCGCTAGTAGCGATCAGCATCCAGATCAGGTGCCGAAATTTTGTCATCGCGCAGAATTCTCCTAGCGGCCGCGTTGGCCAAATCATCGAAACCATCAAATCTCAGGGCTAGCTTGATGGCAAGTTTAGAGCGAATGCAACGGACATCCCACTGAAATATCTTGAATTTCCGTAGGTCGCCATATTCATGGGACCTCGGGCCGCCTTATTTCGGCGCGATCCACAGCCGCAGGCAAAACGAGATCAGCGTCACGGTGCCGACGCCGCCAAGCCAGAGCGCGGCGAACCAGAGCAGACGATGCGAGAGAGGACGCTGGCTTGGCTTGATCTGGGTCAATGGTAGCCGCTCTCGGGTTTGACCTTGCCGCGAAATACCCAATAGGCCCAGGCGGTATAGCCGAGGATCAGTGGTATCAGCCCGGCGACGCCGAACAGCATGAAGATCTGGCTGTTCGCGGGCGCCGCCGCCTGCCAGATCGTGATGCTCTGCGGCACGATGTAGGGATACATGCTGATGCCAAGCCCGGCATAGGACAGGGTGAACAACGCCAGCGTCAGGAAGAACGGCTGGTAGTCATATTTGTTGGCGAGACTGCGCAGCAGCAATACGGTGACTGCGGCCACCGCGATCGGCACCGGCGCGGTAAAGAGGATATTAGGCCAGGCGAACCAGCGGTGCGTGTACTGCACATGGAGGAACGGCGTTGCGATGCTGACCGCGCCGATGGCACCCAACATCGCCAGCAGGAATATCCAGCTCAGATGATAGGCGCGGTCACGCAATTCGCCTTCGGTCTTCATCACCAGCCATGTCGCGCCGAGCAGCGCATAGCCGATCACCAGCGACACGCCGGTCAGAATGCTGAACGGCGTCAGCCAGTCCCACCAGCCGCCGGCGTAGTGCCGTCCCTCGACATGCACGCCCTGCAGGATAGCGCCGAGCGCGATGCCTTGCGCCAGCGTCGCCAGGATCGATCCGCCGAAAAACGCGATGTCCCACTTGTTGCGTTCCTTGGTCGTGCGCCAGCGGAATTCGAAGGCGACGCCGCGGAACACGAGGCCGAGCAGCATCACGATCATCGGCGTATAGAGCGCCGGCATCAGCACGGCATAGGCCAGCGGGAACGCGGCCATCAGGCCGCCGCCGCCGAGCACCAGCCAGGTTTCGTTGCCGTCCCACACCGGGGCGACACTGTTCATGATGACGTCGCGATCCCGTTTCTCGGGGAATAGCGGAAACAGGATGCCGAGGCCGAGATCGAAGCCGTCCATCACGACATAGACGAACACGGCAAAGGCGATGATGAAGGCCCAGACGATGGCGAGGTCTATCGGAATCATTGGGCGGCTCCCTCGGCAACGGCGCCCGCGGCGGGAGTAATGCCGGCGGTGCGGGTCGGGGCCTCGGACGACGGCCCCTGTTCGCCCGGATGCGGCGGGGCCGCCATCAGGCGGAACAGGTAGATCATGCCGGCTGTGAACACGACGAAATAGACGATGATGAAGGCGATCAGCGAGGAGGCGACCGCGGGCGCCGCCAGCGGCGAGGCGGAGTCAACCGTCCGCAACAGTCCGTAAACCGTGAACGGCTGGCGTCCGACTTCGGTGGTGATCCAGCCCGCGAGCACGGCGATGAAGCCCGCGGGAGCCATCGCGACCGCAAACATGTGCAGCAGCCGGGAATCGTAGAGCTTGCCTTGCACGCGCATCAACAGGCTGAATAGGCCGAGCGCCAGCATGAGCAATCCCATCCCGACCATAATCCGGAACGACCAGAACGTGATGGCCACCGGCGGCCAGTTTTCGCGCGGCACGGTGTCGAGACCAGCCATCGGCGCGTCAGGCGAGTGCTTGAGGATCAGCGAGCCCAGCTTCGGTACTTCGATTGCATAGTCGACCCTGCCGGCCATCTGGTTGGGCAGGCCGAACAGGATCAAGGGCGCGCCGTCCTTGTGGCTGTGGAAATGGCCTTCCATCGCCATGATCTTCACCGGCTGATGCTCCAGCGTGTTGAGCCCGTGCTGGTCGCCGGCGAGGATCTGGATCGGCGCAACCAGCGTCGCCATCCACATCGCCATCGAAAACATCACTCGGGGGCCGGCGAGGTGGCGGTCGCGCAACAGATGCCAGGCGCCGACCGCGCCGACCACCAGCGCCGTGGTCAGATACGCCGCCAGCACCATGTGCACGAGACGGTAGGGGAATGACGGGTTGAAGATCACCTTCAGCCAGTCGGCGGCAACGAACTGTCCTGCCTCATTGACGGCATGGCCGGTCGGCGTCTGCATCCAGGAATTGGCGGAGAGAATCCAGAACGCCGAAATCAGCGTGCCGATCGCGACCATCAGCGTCGCCATAAAATGCAGTTTGGGACCGACGCGTTTCAACCCGAACAGCATCACGCCGAGGAAGCCGGCTTCGAGGAAGAATGCCGTCAAAACCTCATAGGCCATCAGCGGCCCGATCACCGGTCCGACCTTGTCGGAAAATGCCGACCAGTTGGTGCCGAACTGGTAGGACATCACGATGCCCGACACCACGCCCATGCCGAAGGCGACCGCAAAGATCTTCAGCCAGTAATTGAACAGGTTGATGAAGACTTCGCGCCCGGTCCAAAGCCACAGCGCTTCGAGCACGGCGAGATAACTGGCAAGCCCGATCGAGAAGGCGGGGAATATGATGTGGAACGACATCGTGAAAGCAAACTGCGCCCGGGCCAATACGACCGCATCCCAGCCTTCAAACATCGGCACCACCTGTCGCAGTTTCGTCGGGCCGCGACATTTTCAAAAACGGAACTACAGTTTTCGAAAATTGCGTCCGAACCACGCGTCTATCTTACCACGCCCGATGCGACGATCATACTATACCGGCGTGTATGCCTGCGTGCCGCGTAGAACAGGTCTGCAAGCCTATCGTCCATCCGATGAATTCAGTCCCAGTCTTCGGACGATCTCGGCCTGCACCGCACGGGTCTGGTCCTTGCCGACCAGGACTGGACTGCGGATCTTTCTCCCGGTGCGGAGCCGGATCGCGATGACGTAGTGGCTGCCCCTTCGGCCGCCGCTTTCGACATCGATGCGCTCGACATCGTCACCGCCGACCGTGTCCGCCTCTGTCGTACCCCTTAACGACAGCCGTTCAAACCTGATGGCGCCGTTGTGGACAATCCAGAATGCACTGGTCCGATAGAGATATCTGATCAGCACGAAGGCCATGATCGCGCCGAGAGACCAGACGGCGATTCCAAGGGCGGATAGTTTGCCGCTCCAGAGCGCATAGATGAACGGAAGGCTCAGCGAGCAGGCGAGCAGCACGAGAAGAGCCCTGTATGCCCGGACGCGTTTGGAACTGATCGGCTTACCTAGTCGTATCCTGGGATTGGCGGCGTCGAACGGGTTCTCGGCTAGTTCGGGAGCAGGCAACTGAAGCAGCCAGGCAATCTGCAAAGTGGTTTTTTGCACCTGGGTGATATCAGGCAGCGGAGGTGAGGCGAGCGTATCTCCCGCTTCGGTCTCGAATACGAGGCTGAACTCCACTGATTTGCCGATGCTCTTTCGGAGGCGCATCCCCGATATTTCGTCATCCCTGATCAATCTTCGGTGCAACTTCCCGAATGGACGCTGTTCGCCGATCAGGATTGCGCCTGGGGTAATGATCCAGACGACGTTGCGATCTAGCAGGGCCGCGCCCAGCAGGAGGCTTCCGAACAACAATGCAAACAGAGCGGCGATGCCAAGCCAATGGTCGTTTGCGAGGTGAGCAAGGCCGGGGAGGGCGATCAAACACAAAACCACGGCAATGCCTGCGAGAACCAGCCGCTCATTGAGCGACGTGCCCTTGCGTAGCCTGACCTCATTCTCGTTTGCCGCATCCATCGCCGGCGGCAAGCACCACGACCGGCGTGGTCACGTCAAGCGGCAAAACGTGCGGATCAAATAGATTGTGCCGGCCAATCACGATCGAACTTTTGCGGTCAGACGTGCGTCTTTTTCGTGTCACACTCACGAAGTCGAAGCCCCAAATACAGAGCGACCCGGCTGGGGGGCATCCCGGCCGGGTCGTTGGAGGTTACTTGGGAGGTTTAGAGCTTGGAAGGCTAGAACTTGGGACGTGAGAAATTCAGCGGGGGGTCTCGCTGTCGTAGGAGATCACGCAGACCTCCTTGGGACTCTTGGTGCCGCAATCCACCACCTGTTCGCGCACGAACGTCGAACCGCTGTCGCGCTGGGCGCGGGGCGTAACATTCTGAGCCGAAAGCGTTGCCAGGGTTGCGACGGCGCCGAGCGGGACGATGAAAAAGCGGAAGGACGGCTTCAGCATATTCGCTCTCCTGTTCGGCGTTGGCGTTGCGTTGATGACTGGTATAGGGGGTGAGTTTTTCCGGGTGATGTCGTGTTTTGTTTCATTTGTTTCGCCGGAGGTAATCTTTGTCCGTCGAAACCGACCCGTTTTCTCATCCCCGATACTGATCTAACTCATTGAAATGGCGGTGTTTTATGCCGCGAGGCTGTCGACGCCGGCGCCCTTAAGCAACTCGGCCAATTGTTTGCGGGCATAGAACATCCGGGTCTTCACCGTGCTCTGGGGAATGCCGATGATCGCGCCGGCCTCTTCCACCGACTTCTCGTGGTAATAGACCAGGTTGATGATCTCGCGATGCGCGGGCGACAGCTTGGCGACGCAGGCGCGCAGGATCGCGCTGGTGTTGCTGCGGTCGAGCGAGGCTTCCGGCGTATCGGCCTCATCGGCGATCTCCAGCACGTCTTCCTGCTCGATGTCCTCATGCTTGCGCTGGCGCAGCGCGGTCAGCGCCTTGAAGCGGGCGATCGACAGCAGCCAGGTCGAAACCTGCGAGCGACCCTCGAACTGGGCGGCGGTCCGCCACACGTCGAGAAACACCTGGCTGACCAGGTCTTCCGCCATGGTGGTGTCGCGCACCATGCGCAGCACGAAGCGGTAAACCCGGACGTTATGACGGGAGTAAAGCACATGCATCGACGTGCGGTCGCCCTTGGCAATACTCTGCAACAGCATCTCGTCGGATGTCGCGCGGGCGGCGGCAATCGACTTCTTGGCTGCGGCGTTGATGGCGATGACGTTCGACATGACAGGCTCCCAATTCCCCACGCCCTGCGGCGTTCGTTGGGAGGATTGTTAATGAGGCTCGGTTTCGGGATGTCTGCTCCACAAGGGGAAAATGGTTTCGTGCCGGAGAGAATTGTTTCGTGGCGAGGCCAGCCACGAAACATTCGGGCCAAAAAAGCCAGTATTTTCAATATGCGGAAAATTGGAAGATTTCAGATGCGGATTTGTTCCGCACAGGCGCAATCCCATCGTCGTCCCTGCGAAAGCAGAGACCCATAACCACAGGGCGTTATTGTCTGGAAATGACGTCTACCACAGCGTGTCAATATAACCGCCGCGGAGTATGTGTCCCTGCGTTCGCAGGGACGACGAAGAAAGGCCTAGCTCTTCTCGCCGGTCGGCGAGAATAGATAGCCGCCACCACGAATCGTGCGGATCACGGCGGGCTTGGTCGGATCGATCTCGATCTTGCGGCGGATGCGCATGATGCGCAGGTCGACGGCGCGGTCGAATGCTTCGGCGTCGCGCGCATTGGCCAATTCCAAAAGCCGCTCGCGCGACAGCACGCGCTTCGGGTTCGCCGCGAACACTTTCAACAGGCCGAATTCGGACGCCGTCAGCGGATGCTCGTTGCCTTCGTCGTCGCGCAGCGCCTGGGCTTCGAGGTCGAGCCATTTGGTGCCGAACCGCACCAGCTGTTCCTTCTCCGCCTTTGCAGCCGCAGCCTCAGGCGCGGCAGCCGTCTTCGCCGGCGTGCTGCGGCGAAGCACCGAGCGGATGCGCGCCATCAGTTCGCGCAGCTCGCAGGGCTTTGCAATGTAGTCGTCGGCGCCGAGTTCGAGGCCTACGACGCGGTCGATCGGGCTTGCGGTCGCCGTCAGCATGATGACGGGGACGTTGATGCGGCTCTTGAGGTCGCGGATGATCGAGAGCCCGTCTTCCTCGGGCATGTTGAGGTCAAGCACCACGAGATCGGGTGTGTTGGACTCGATCTCCTTGCGCAGGCTCTTGCCGCCGTCGCACAGCGTGACGCCAAATCCGTGCATCTTGAGGTAATCGCCGACCATCTCGCGGGCCGGTGCCTCGTCGTCGACGATGAAGATGTGCGGGCTCTGGGTCATGTCGTCTCTGTCGCGGGCAGTGTAACCGTAAATGTCGATCCCTGTCCGGGGCCGGCGCTTTCCGCGGTCACATGGCCGCCATGCATGTCGATGATACGTTTGACGATCGACAGGCCGAGGCCGGTCGAACTTTCCCCGGCCGTCGGCTTGGCCGATAAACGCTGAAAACGCCCAAATAGCCGACCGAGATCCTCCGGCGAAAGGCCGGCACCCTGGTCGGCGATCCGGATCACCGTGTCGCCGCTCTCATGGGTGACGGTCACCATGATCTTGCCGCCGATCGGCGAATATTTGATGGCGTTGCTGACGAGGTTGTCAATCGCCTCGCGGATCCGGTCGGTGTCGCACATGGTGACGATGTTAGGCGGCGCCGACACCGTGATGGCCTGCTGCTTGTTGACGGCCGAAGGCAGGTTAGATTCGGTGACCTCGGACACGAGGGCGGCGATATCGACCGGTTCGCGGCGGATGGTGATGTCGAAGGCGTCTGCCATCGCATCCGAAATCAGATGGTCGACCATCGTGGTCAGGCGCTTGGTGGCGTCCCTGATGTGCTCGACCTGCGCGGTGACGTTCTCCTTGGGCGAGCCGGCGCCGATCAATTCGGTCAGCATCTCGGTGCGGCCGAGGATCACGCCGAGCGGATTCTTCAAATCATGCGCGACGGTGCCGAGAATTTCGTTCTTGAAGCCGTTGGCGCGCTGCAGCCTGAGCCATTGCGCCGAGAGCCTGCGGTTGGCCTGCATCAGCGCGCGGGTGCGCTGGGCGACGCGGTCTTCGAGTTGGGTGTTGGCCTCGTGCAGTTGCCGGTAAAGAATCACGTTGTCGAACGCGATCGACAGCCGGCTGGAGAAAATCTCGACCAGCGCGCGGTCGGTGTCGGACAATTGGCGCTCGGCCTGCAGCAGCACCACCACCTCGCGGCCGGAGCCGGTGCGCAAATAAAGCACGCTGCGGTGGTCGGCGAATTCGTTCTTGCGGCGCTGGAAGGCGGCTTCCACCATCTGCCGCAAATCCGGGTCGAGTGCCTTGGAGCTGGTGGTTCCGATGAAGCGGCTGTAGCAGCCCGAGCCGGCCAGCACCGAGAATTCGCTCCCCGCGACGCCGTCGTCGCGCAGCACCAGGATGCCGGCGCAATCGACATTGAGCAGCGAAGCAAGCTGGGTCAGCACGCCTTCGGCCAGCCGCTGCATCGATTTGAAGTCGTAGAGCGTCGAGGCGGCATCGATGATGATTTCAAGCCCGCGGCGCGTCTGCACCATGCGTTCGAGCTGCTGGTAGCTGCGCAGCGCTGCGGTAAGCGAGGTGAACAGCTTGTCGGCCGTCAGCTCGGTCTTGGCCTTGTAGTCGTTGATGTCGTACTGGACGATGACGCGGCGCTCGGGCGCCTGTCCCGGCTGGCCGGTGCGCAGGATGATGCGCACGGTTTCGTTCTTGATCTCGTTGCGGATGTATTCCACGAGCTCGAGCCCCGCGACGTCGGTCTCCATGATGACATCAAGCAGCACGGCGGCGACGTCGGGATTGTCACGCATCAAGGTGCGGCCTTCGGCCGCGGAATAGGCGGAGAGGATTTCCAGCGTCGCGCCGTTGAGGCTGTAGTCGCTCAGCGCAAAGCGGGTGCCCTCATGCACGGCGGCATCGTCGTCGATGACGGCGATCTTCCATTTGCGGGCGGACGAGTCCTCCGGAGCGGCCCCGGTATCGTCGATCAGGTGGAGGACATCGTCCTGTTCGGCCATTGCGAAGTTCCGTCGGCTGCTGTCTGGTCTGTACTCGTGGATCCGCCCTTGGCGACTTTAGGCATGATAATGCGGAATGTGGTGCCTTGTCCCAGCCTTGACTCCAGCATCATCCGGCCGCCGAGCTGTTGAGTGACAAGATTATAGACGATATGCAAGCCCAGTCCGGTGCCGCCTTCGTTGCGGCGCGTCGTAAAGAAGGGGTCGAATGCCTGCCTTTGCACGTCCGGCGTCATTCCGGCCCCGTTGTCGGCAAAGATGATCTCGACATCGTCGCTGCCGCGCGCCCGCGCCGAGATCGAGATCGCGCCGGAGCGGCCGTCGGCAAAGGCATGGTTGGCGGCGTTGAGGAAAAGATTGGTTAATATCTGGCCGTAGGAACCGGGATAGCCGTCGATGACGAGCCCTTCCGGCACGTCGACCGACAGCGTGATCGCGGCCTTCTTCAACACCGGCCGCAGGCTCGCGACGATCTGGTCGGTGGCCTCGCTCAGGTTGAATTGCCGTCGCTCGGCATGCGAGCGGTCCACCGCCACCTGCTTGAACGACTGGATCAGCTCGGCGGCGCGGTGCAGGTTCGCCACCAATTGCCCTGCGGCATCGCGCGAGCTCTTGACGAAGTCGTCAAGCTTGGAACGCCGCAGCGGCCCGCTGCGCAATTCGGCCTCGAACGTATCAGCCCGCCGCGCAAAGCTCGACGCCACCGTCAGGCTGATGCCGATCGGGTTGTTCACCTCGTGGGCGACGCCGGCCACCAGCCCGCCGAGCGCCGCCAGCCGTTCGGCGTCGATCAGGTTCTGCTGTGCGGTGTTGAGCTCGAGCAGTGCGCTCTCGGCTCTCTCCTTCGAGGCGCGCAGCTCGTCCTCGGTCTTGCGCTTGGCGATGGCGTTCTCGCGGAAGACGTCGACCGCCCGCGCCATCGCGCCGACCTCGTCCTTGGCGGTGGTGCCCTGCACGCGGCGATCGTAATTGCCTGACGTGATCGCATGCATCGCCGCCAGGATCTGCTGCAGCGGCAGGCGGATCGAGAGCGCAATCAGCACGCCGGCGGACAGGATGATGCCGAGGAACATCACCGCGATCGACAGCACCCGGCGCGAGATGGCCGACAACGTCTTATCGAATGTCTCCTGCGCCTTTTGCTCGCGCTGGCGCATCTTGACCGACAACTCGTCGATGACGGCGATGGCGTCGGCCTGGCTGGCGTCGATGGTATTGCGCAACAGCTCGGTCCTGACAGCGAGTTGCTCGGTCAGTTTGGCCATGCCCTCGCGCAATGCCACCGTCCGGGCCTGCAGCCGCGTCAGCGCCATGCGCTGCAGATCATTGTCGGCGAGGTCGGCCATCGCGGGGATGGTCTTCTCGATCGTCTCGGTATTCCTTCGGGCGTCTTCGGCGGTGGCCGAGCCCGGCGACAGGTAATAGGCGTTGGCGGCGACCAATAGCGCCGTAAACGCTTCGCGCGATTTTCCAAGCGACGGCCAGATCTGCGCGTCGCGATGCCCAGTGGCACCCTCGATGATCGAATAGAGCCCGGCCATTTCCCTGGCCGGTCCCAGCACCTGCTGCTCATAGGTCTTGGTGATGGTGGCCTGTACGGCGCGCAATTCGCCGAAGCCATTGAGGAAGCGGTCGGTGACCTGTTCGAGCCGCTCGACCGATCCCGAAAGAATCCGGTCGTTCGATGCGCGCGTGGTGAGCGTGCCGAGCACAGCCTCGCGCAGCAGCAGGATCTCGGCGAACAGCTCGGGGCTCGGCTGGTTGATGTAGCGATGGATCAGGTTCTGCAGCCGGCTGGTTTCGCTCTCCAGATGCGCCAGGATCTTGTCGGACTCCCGCACCTGCCGGACATCGTCCCAGGCCGAACCCAGGACGTTGGCGCCGTTCCAGATCAGGACCGCAAGCACCACGACGACGGCGGAGTTCAAGGCTGCGATCGACAGAATGCGCCAGCGGATCGGCACCGCGCGTAGCCACTGGACCACGTGAAACCGGCCGCGCGCGGCGAAGGTCGCCGGCCGTTCCGATGTTCGCGGCTGTTGCGGTGCGCCGGTCAAATTCGCTCCATGTTGCGAAGGGGCCCGACCAATAGCGGCGCCATCGTCCCGATCAATGCAACGTTGGTACGGTTCAGATCGGGTGCGCCGGTGCGGGTCCGTTCGAGGGTTCCGTTTTCCGCGCCGGACAGACGGGACTGGAACCCGTCGATACGACATACCTCGCCCCAGGGACCGGCGACGCCAGACTCGCGCGCAAGCGCGCCCGTTGAGACCGCCGTAAGCAACAGCGCGACAACAAGCACGAAGACCCGCGAAAGGTTGGCGCGGCGGTACACAGGCGACAAATCCCCTTAGAGAAGGAGTCTGCAGCGGGGAAAAAAGGTTCAACGTAATTTTAGCAGAATTTGCCGATGCTTGGCTATTGGTGGCGCGGCCGGCTGAGGCTAGCCTGGGGTTATCCTGAGAATTTCGTTACAATCTTGAATTGTGCGTTGCGGTGAGGTCGGCGGATTGAAACCGCCGTCGCAGGGAACTATGAGGACGGCGAACGGGCACGTCGCTGGCGCGGCAGAGCGGGGTAATCACCGGTGAAACTGGTCTTGAGATTCTTGCAATGCGCAACGCTCGCCGCCGTGGCGCTGGCGTCTCCGGCCCAGGCCGCCACCGAGATCATGTGGTGGCACGCGATGTCGGGGGAACTCGGCAAGCAGCTCGAAAAGCTCGCGGCCGATTTCAATGCGTCGCAGTCCGATTACCGGATCGTGCCGACCTACAAGGGCAACTACACCGAGACGGTGACGGCGGCGATCTTCGCCTTCCGCTCGCGAAGCCAGCCCGCCATCGTTCAGGTCAACGAGATCGCCACCGCCACCATGATGGCGGCCAAGGGCGCGATCTATCCGGTGTTCGAACTGATGCGCGACCAGTCGGAGCCGTTCGCGCCGGAGGCGTATCTGCCTGTAGTGACCGGCTATTACTCGGACGTCGCGGGCAACATGCTCTCGTTTCCGTTCAACGTCTCGACGCCGATCCTTTACTACAACAAGGACCAGTTCCGCGCCGCGGGCCTCGATCCGGAGGTGGCGCCGAAGACCTGGGCCGAGGTCGGCGCGGCGGCGAAGCGCCTGCGCGCTGCGGGCGCGGCGTGCGGGCTCACTACATCCTGGCCCTCCTGGATCCATGTCGAGAATTTTTCCGCATTCCACAATCTGCCGCTGGCCAGCAAGGGCAATGGCTTTGGCGGTCTCGATGCCGAATTGACCTTCAACAATCCGGACGTGGTGCGGCACATCGCGCAATTGGCGGAATGGCAGGCGACGAAGGCTTTCGACTATAGCGGCCGCGGGCAATCGGCCGAGCCGCGCTTTCAGAAGGGCGAATGCGCCATCTTCATCGGCTCGTCCGGAACGCGCGCGGACATCAAGGCCAATTCCAAATTCGAGGTCGGCTACGGCATGATTCCGCACCGGCCCGAAATCGCCGGCGCCCCGCAAAACTCCATCATCGGCGGCGCCACGCTATGGGTGCTGCGCGACCGGCCGCGCGCCGAATATGCCGGCGTCGCGCGCTTCTTCGCCTATCTTTCGAAGCCCGAGGTGCAGGCCGCCTGGCACCAGCACACCGGCTATCTGCCGATCACCCGCGCCGCCTTCGACCTCACCCGCGCGCAAGGCTTCTACGATCGCGATCCCGGTGCGGCGATCGGAATCGAGCAGATGACCTTGAAATCGCCGACCGAGAACTCGAAAGGGATCCGGCTTGGCTCCTTTGTGCTGATCCGCAGCGTGATCGACGAAGAACTCGAGCAGGTTTTCAGCGGCAAGCAGTCTGCGCAGGCCGCCCTCGATCTCGCCGTTGAGCGCGGCAACCGCCTGCTGCGCCAGTTCGAACGCGCAAACCCGGAGCAGTAGTTTCCGTCATTGCGAGCGCGAAGCAATCCATCTATCCCCGCGCTGAGGCATGGATTGCTTCGCTGCGCTCGCAATGACGTCAGACAACGTTCAGCATCACCATGACTGCATCCCTGCCGGCATTCACCGACTACGAACCGTTCCGCACCTGGCGCGCCGATCCGGCTCAATGGCTGCCGATCGCGCGCGATATCGCCCGCAGCAATGGCTTGGCGTGCGCCGCGCCGCATGTGTTCTCCACCGGCACCAATCTCGTCCTTGCCCTCGACGAAAACCTCATCCTGAAGATCTTCCCGCCATTTCTTCGCGCCCAGTTCGTCTCGGAACAGGGCGCGCTGGCGCAGCTTCAGGGGCGGCTTCGTATCGCAATCCCCGAAATCGTCATCAAAGGGGAGCGCGACGGATGGCCATATCTCGTCATCACGCGGCTAACCGGCGCGTTGGGCGCGGATGTCTGGCCCTCGCTGCCGGAAGCGGACAAGGAGCGCGTGCTGGCTGAGATCGGCGAGACCATCGCCGAGGTGCAGCGCGCCCCTGTCGGACCGCTTGCGCAGATCGAGCCTGGCTGGGACGCTTTCATGCGCCGGCAGATCGAAGGATGCCGCGCGCGGCATGCGCGGCTCGGATTGCCGCAGAAATTTCTGGATGGCCTCGACGACCTGCTTGGCGATGCAGCCACATTGACGGCGCTGAACGGGCCGCCAGTGATCCTGACCGGCGAATACATCCCGGAGAATTTCCTGCTGAGCCGCGGCGGTTCGGGCTGGCAACTCGCGGGGCTGTTCGATTTCGGCGACGTGATGACGGGGAGGGGCGAATACGACCTGTTAGGTCCAAGCGTATTCATGATCGCAGGCGTGCCGCGACGAGTGCAGAGCCTGTTCGCCGGCTTCGGATATTCAGCCGCGGATGTCACGCCCGATCTGAAGCGGCGATTGATGGCGCTGATGCTGCTGCACCGGGCCAGCGATCCGGTCAGGCAATTCTGCATCGAGGGTTGGCAGCAGAAGGCCGCCAATCTCAGGGAATTGCAGGATCTGCTCTGGCCGATCTGACCGTCGCCCAGCAATGGAGCGCTCAAAATTCTTGCATACTTTATGAGCAAATCTGCCGCTTTGTATGCAATTGACGGGATGTCGCGCCTCGGTGTGGCGCCCATTTCTTTTTGAATTTCAAGCTGCATCAATCGGTTAGGGCGAGGGAAAGCTTTCTTTAACGGTTGGCACAAACCTTGCGATTCCAGCTCCAGGCCGTTTTCCCTCAGGCGTTTGGAGCATCACCCATGAAGCGTCGCGATTTCCTCAAATCCGTGTCGGGGCTGGCGGCTGCCGGCGCGCTCACGCCGGCGCCGGCGATCTGGTCTTCCGCCAAGGCGCAAGCGCGGTCGGAAACGCTGCTGATCGTCTCGGAAAGCGGCCCCAACAATCTCGACATTCACGGCGTCGGCACCAATGTGCCCGGCTACGAGGTGTCGTGGAATTGCTACGACCGCCTGATCAGCCACGAGATGAAAAGCGGTCCCGGCGGCGTGCCGTATTACGACCGCGACAAGTTCAAGCCCGAACTCGCCGAGGACATGAAGGTCGGCGACATGTCGGTGACCTTCAAGCTGAAGAAGAACGCCAAATTCCACGACGGAGCGCCCGTCACGGCCAAGGATGTCAAATGGTCGCTCGATCGCGCGGTCAGCGTCGGCGGCTTCCCCACGTTCCAGATGGGCGCGGGCTCGCTGACCAAGACCGAGCAGTTCGTTGTCGTCGACGACAACACGGTGCGGATCGATTTCGCCAAGAAGGACCGTCTCACTCTCCCCGATCTCGCTGTTATCGTGCCCTGCGTCGTCAATTCCGAGCTGGTGAAGAAGAACGCGACCGAGAAGGATCCGTGGGGCCTCGAATACACCAAGCAGCAGACCGCGGGCTCCGGCGCCTACAAGGTGACGAAATGGACGGCGGGCACCGAAGTCGTCATGGAGCGCAACGACGAGTGGGCCGGCGGTCCCTTGCCCAAGGTCAAGCGCGTGATCTGGCGCATGGTGCCGCAGGCCGGTAACCGCCGCGCGCTGCTGGAGCGCGGCGATGCCGACATCTCCTATGATCTGCCGAACAAGGATTTCGTCGAGCTGAAGGACAGCGGCAAGCTCAACATCGTCTCGGTGCCTTATTCCAACGGCGTCCAGTATATCGGCATGAACGTCAAGATCGCGCCGTTCGACAACCCCAAGGTTCGCGAGGCCGTCGCCTGCGCTATCCCCTATCAGAAGATCATGGATGCCGTGCTGTTCGGCCTCGCCAAGCCGATGTTTGGCGCGCCTGCGGATAAGGCCACCGAGGTGGCGTGGCCGCAGCCGACCAAATACGTCACCGACATTGCGAAGGCCAAGGCGCTGCTGGCCGAGGCGGGCCACCCCAACGGTTTCGAGACGACGCTGTCGTTCGACCTCGGCTTTGCCGGCGTCAACGAGCCGCTCTGCGTGCTGGTGCAGGAGTCTCTCGCCCAGATCGGCATCAAGACCACTATCAACAAGATTCCCGGCGCCAACTGGCGTACCGAACTGAACAAGAAAGTGCTGCCGCTCTATACCAACGTGTTCTCCGGCTGGCTCGACTATCCCGAATACTTCTTCATCTGGTGCTACGACGGCAAGAATTCGATCTTCAACACCATGAGCTACCAGTCGAAGGCGATGGACGAGTACATCGCCGGCGCCGTCGACGCTGCGGCGATCGGCAACACCGCGAAGTACGACGCCGACGTAAAAGGCTTCGTCGACCTCGCCTTCAAGGACATCCCGCGCATCCCGCTGTACCAGCCCTACGTCAATGTCGCGATGCAGAAGAACGTATCCGGTTATCAATACTGGTTCCACCGCCGCCTCGATTACCGCGCGCTGGTGAAGGCGTAAGTGGGCGAATGGTGAGTGACGAGTAGCGAATAGGGGGCAGCGGATGGCTTCACACAACGGCAATTATCTACTCGCCATTCGCTATTCGCCATTCGCAAGCGCGGAGCGCGCCCCATGCTGACCATGATCGGCAAGCGGCTGATGTTCGCGATTCCCTCGCTGATCGGGGTCGTGATCGTCACCTTTCTCCTGACCCGCGCACTACCGGGCGATCCCGCCGCCTATTTCGCCGGGCCCGCGGCGAGCAAGGAAGCGATCGAGCAGATCCGCAAGAAACTCGGTTTCGACAAGCCGCTGATCGAGCAGTTCTTCCGCTACACCAACGATCTCGCCCATGGCGATTTCGGCACCTCGCTGACGACGGGCCAGCCGGTCGCGACCGAAATCCGCAACCGACTGCCGGCATCCGCCGAGCTGACGCTGCTCGGGCTCATCGTCTCGATCACGATCGCTATCCCGCTCGGCGTGCTCGCCGCGACCCGGCCAGGCTCCTGGATCGACCATCTCTGCCGCGTCACCACGACGGCAGGCGTGTCGCTGCCGGTGTTTTTTACGGGGCTCGTGCTGGTCTATCTCTTCTATTTCAGGCTCGGCTGGTCGCCTGCACCGCTCGGGCGGCTCGACGTGTTCTACAGCGCGCCGCCGACGGTGACCGGCCTTTATCTGATCGACAGCCTGATCGCGCGCGAGTTCGAGACGTTTCGCTCGGCGCTGAGCCAGCTCATCCTGCCGGCGGCGACGCTGGCGATCTTCTCGCTGGCGCCGATCGCCCGCATGACGCGCGCCTCGATGCTGGCGGTACTGGCGTCGGACTTCGTCCGCACCGCGCGCGCCAGCGGGCTCTCGCCCTCGACGGTGATCGTCACCTATGCGTTTCGCAACGCGATGCTGCCGGTCATCACCACGCTCAGCATGGTGTTCTCGTTCCTGCTGGGCGCCAACGTGCTGGTCGAAAAAGTGTTCGCCTGGCCCGGCATCGGCTCCTACGCGGTGGAGGCGCTGATTTCGTCTGATTTCGCGCCGGTGCAGGGTTTCGTGCTGACCATGGCGGTCATGTACGTGCTGCTCAATCTCTTCATCGACATTCTCTATGGCGTGATCGATCCGCGCGTGCGGCTGGAAGGGTGAGGTTGGAAGATGAGTGCTGTTCTGCCTGCCGTTGAACCCTCCGGTCCCGCCCGTACTTCGGGGCTTGCTGCGATCTTCGAGCACACCCGCTATGTGCTGGGCGAAAACCGCGTCACCGCCTTTGCCTTCGGCCTTTTGGTGATCATCCTGTTCGCCGCGATCTTCGGGCCCTACATCGTGCCCTATGATCCGCTCGCCAGCGATACATCAGCGGCGCTGAAACCGCCGTCGGCGGCACACTGGTTCGGCACCGATCAATTGGGTCGCGACATTTTCAGCCGCGTCATCGTCGCCACCCGGCTCGATACCTTCATTGCGGTAGCCTCCGTGGCGCTGGTCTTCCTGATGGGCGGGCTCGCCGGCATCGCCGCCGGCTATTTCGGCGGCTGGACCGACCGTATCGTCGGCCGCATCGCCGATACCATCATGGCGTTTCCGCTGTTCGTGCTGGCGATGGGCATCGTGGCAGCGCTCGGCAATACTGTGCAGAACATCATCATTGCCACCGCGATCGTGAATTTTCCGCTCTATGCGCGCGTCGCCCGCGCCGAGGCAAATGTCCGCCGCAACGCCGGCTTCGTGCAGGCGGCGCGGCTGTCCGGCAATGGCGAGCTGCGCATTCTGCTGGTGCAGATCCTGCCCAACATCATGCCGATCATGATCGTGCAGATGTCGCTGACCATGGGCTATGCGATCCTCAACGCCGCCGGCCTCTCCTTCATCGGGCTTGGCGTGCGGCCGCCGACGGCGGAATGGGGCATCATGGTCGCCGAAGGCGCCACCTTCATGGTCTCAGGCGAATGGTGGATCGCGCTGTTCCCGGGCCTTGCGCTGATGATTGCGGTGTTCTGCTTCAACCTGCTCGGCGACGGCCTGCGCGACATCGTCGATCCGCAGCGGAGGACGTGATGGCTGATTCAAGCTTTGTTCGTTTCGGCCCCTGCATAGGGGGACGAAATGCGACAGGAGTGCTGACCGTCCTACTGTGCATGGGGTTGTTTTCGAGATTTTTGCGGAGGTCATCATGACGGCCCAGCCTCTTCTCGACGTCCACGACCTCACCGTTGAATTCACCACCCGGCGCGGCATCGTCAAGGCGGTGCAGCACGTCAACATTTCCGTCGCCAAGGGCGAGACGCTCGGCATCGTCGGCGAATCCGGCTCCGGCAAGTCGGTCACATCCTATGCCGTGATGCGGATTCTCGACCGCGCCGGCAAAATCGCCGAGGGTTCGGTGATGTTCTCCGGCATCGACGTCAAGGCCGCGAGCGAAAACGAGATGCGCGATTTGCGCGGCCGCGAAATCTCGATGATCTTCCAGAATCCGCGCGCGGCGCTCAATCCGATCCGGAAAGTGGGCGACCAGATCGAGGATGTGCTGCGCCAGCACGTGCAGAGCGCGGGCAGCGACCGCGGCGAGAAAGCGATCGAGGCGCTGGAGCAGGTCAAGATCGCCCGTCCCCGCGAACGTTATCACGCCTATCCGTTCGAACTATCGGGCGGCATGTGCCAGCGCGTCGTGATCGCGCTGGCGCTGGCCTGCAATCCGCAGCTTCTGATTGCGGACGAGCCGACGACGGGACTAGACGTCACCACGCAGAAGGCGGTGATGGATCTGATCGTGGAGCTTACAAAACGCCGGCACATGTCGACGATTCTGATCACCCACGATCTCGGCCTCGCCGCCGCCTATTGCGACCGGGTGGTGGTGATGGAAAAGGGCCGGGTGGTGGAGACGGCGAGGTCGGCGGATATTTTTGCCAAGCCCGAGCACGCCTACACGAAAAAGCTGATGCGCGCGACGCCACGGATCGGGGTGTCGCTGCGCGATCTGCTGCCGGAGGATGAGGCTGCGGCGCTTTCTTTAGCCTCGCCCCGCGCGCGGGGAGAGGCCGACGCGCAAAGCGCGGCGGGTGAGGGGCTCTCTCCACGAGTCGCGCTTGCGGAAACAGCCCCTCACCCCGACCCTCTAAGAGCGAGCTCCGCTCGTCTCGACCCCGCAGGCGGCGAGAGGGAGAAGCCGCCGCTCCTCCTCGTCGAAAAGCTCGTCAAGGAGTATCCGCGCCAGGGCGCGAGCGCGGTGCTCTCAAAATTGTTCTCCCGCAAGCCGCCGGTGCAGGCGGAAATATTCCGCGCCGTCGACGGCATCAGCTTTACGGTCGGTCATGGCGAGAGCGTAGGTCTCGTCGGCGAATCCGGCTGCGGCAAATCGACCACCTCGATGATGGTGATGCGGCTTCTCGACCAGACCTCCGGCCGCATCGTGTTCGACGGCGAAGAGATCGGCGCCATCATGCCGCAAGCCTTTGCGCGACTGCCGCTGCGCAAGAGCATCCAGATGGTGTTCCAGGACCCGACCGACAGCCTCAACCCGCGCTTCACCGCGGCGCGGGCGATAGCCGATCCCATTATGCAGCTTGGCGACATCAGGGGACGCGACGCGCTGCGCGCCCGCTGCGAGGAACTCGCCGGCCTGGTCGGTCTTCCCGTCAACCTGCTCGATCGTTTCCCGCACCAATTATCCGGCGGCCAGAAGGCCCGCGTCGGCATCGCGCGAGCGATTGCGCTGCATCCCAAACTTGTGATCCTCGACGAGCCGACAGCGGCGCTCGATGTTTCCGTGCAGGCCGTCGTGCTCAATCTGCTGCAGGATCTCAAGCAATCCATGGGCATGAGCTATTTATTCGTGTCGCATGATCTGAATGTGGTGCGTTTGCTATGCGATCGTGTCATCGTGATGCGTGCGGGACGAATCGTCGAGCAGGGCTCGTCCGAACGCGTGCTCGGCGATCCCAAGGATGCCTACACCAAGGAATTGCTGACGGCGATCCCGCATCCGCCGTTGCCGGTTCACTAGACAGCATGATCCGGAAAAGTGGACACCGGTTTTCCGAATAGATCATGCCAAGTAAGAGAGTGCGAGCGAAATGGCTGCCGAACCCCTGGACGATTACATCAATGCCGTTGCGAAAGCGCTGGCGCTGCCGGTCGAAGAGACCTGGCGGCCGGCGGTGCGCGCCAATCTCGAAGTGTCGCTGAGACTGGCGCGGCTGGTCGACGAATTCCCGCTGCCTGATGAAACCGAGCCGGCCAGTGTCTACACCGCCTGATAGCGCCATGACCGCAAACACTGACGGGCTGTCGGCCCAACAAATCGCGCAGGCCGTAACGGACGGCAAGCTTTCCGCGCTCGATGCGACCGAGGCGGCGCTGGCGCGGATCGCCAAACATGATTCCGTGCTGAATTCGTTCACGGACGTCACGGCCGAGCGTGCGCGCGCAAAAGCCCGCGCGGTCGATGCCGCCATCGCCGCTGGCCAAAAAGTCGGGCCGCTGGCTGGTGTGCCGTTCGCGGTGAAGAACCTGTTCGACGTGAAAGGTCTTGCCACCCGCGCCGGATCGAAGATCAACCGCGATCTTGCACCCTCGACGCGCGATGCCACCCTGATTGAACGCATGGAGGCGCAGGGTGCTGTGCTGGTTGGCGCACTCAACATGGGTGAATACGCCTATGATTTCACCGGCGAGAACGTGCATGACGGCCCGTCGCGCAATCCGCATGATCCGACGCGGATGACCGGCGGTTCCTCCGGCGGCTCGGGCAGCGCGGTCGGCGGCGGCCTCGTTCCGATCGCCCTGGGGTCGGATACCAACGGCTCGATCCGCGTGCCGTCATCGTTCTGCGGCATCTTCGGCCTGAAGCCGACTTACGGCCGGCTGTCACGCGCCCGCTCGTTTCCCTTTGTCGCCAGCTTGGATCATCTCGGCCCGTTGGCGCGCAGCGTCGGCGATCTCGCGCTGGCCTATGACGCGATGCAGGGAGCGGATGCCGACGATGCGGCATGCACGACGCGGCCGGTCGAGCCGGTAACGCCGCTGCTGGCCCAGGGCATCGACGGCCTGCGGGTAGCGTTGGCCGGCGGATACTTTCAGAAGAACGTCTTTCCGGAAGCCATCGAGGCCGTGGCGCGCGTCGCCAAGGCCCTGAACGCGACGCAAACGGTTGAAATTCCCGAAGCCGCGCGCGCCCGCGCCGCGGCTTACGTGATCACCACCACCGAGGGAGCTTCGTTGCATCTCGACCGGTTGCGCAAGCGGCCGAACGATTTCGATCCGGCGGTGCGCGACCGCCTGATCGCGGGCGCGATGGTGCCGGCGCCCCTGGTCGACCGCGCGCAAAAATTCCGCCGCTGGTATCGTGCAAAAGTGCTGGAGCTGTTCAAGTCGGTGGATGTGATCATTGCGCCGGCCACGCCCTGCATCGCGCCGAAGCTTGGGCAGGTGAACTTCGAGCTCGATGGCGTCGAACTGCCGGTGCGCGCCAATATTGGCATCCATACCCAGCCGATTTCGTTCATCGGCCTGCCCGTGGTCGCGGTGCCAATCCCGCTGGTGCCGATGCCGATTGGCGTGCAGATCATCGCCGCTCCCTGGCGAGAAGATATCGCGCTGCGCGTTGCGCAGGCGCTGGAGCGCGCCGGCGTCGCCACCGCGCCGATCCCGAGAGGATTGTAACGATGGACATCGATCTTCCCGACGTGCTGGCCGAGGTGACCGCGCAGTTCCAGCGCTATGAAAAGGCTTTGGTGTCGAACGACGTGGCGGTGCTCGACGAACTGTTCCGCAACGATTCCCGCACGCTGCGCTATGGCATCGGCGAAAATCTTTACGGCTACGATGCCATCATGGCGTTCCGCGCCGCGCGCTCGCCGGTCGGGTTGATGCGGCGGACCGACAAGACCGTGATCACGACCTATGGCCGCGATACCGCGGTCGCCTCGACGCTGTTCTACCGCGAAAGCACGCCGGGCAAAGTGGGGCGGCAAATGCAGACCTGGATACGGTTTTCCGACGGGTGGAAGATCGTCGCGGCGCATGTCAGCGTCATCGACGAGCCGAAGGGGCAATAGCGATGAGCCTTGATGATCTTCCGGCACGTGGACCGCAGGCGGCCGCCCAGCCGGAGACAGCGGTCCGCCGCGTCGATCGGCCCTCGCCGTTGCGGGACAAAACTACCCGCGCGGAAGAACTGCGGCTGCAACTCGCCGACGAGATCGTGCGCGGCGTGCTGCCGCCGGGATCGGCGCTCGACGAGACCGACATCGCGCGGCGCTTTTCGGTGTCGCGCACGCCGGTGCGCGAGGCGCTGCGGCAATTGGTGGCGAGCGGCCTGGTCGAGGCGCGCGCCCATCGCGGCGCCGTGGTGGCGCAGCCGTCGCTCGACCGTCTGACCGAAATGTTCGAGGCGATGGCGGAGCTGGAAGCACTGTGCGCGGGGCTGGCCGCCGAACGGATGCCGCCGGGGGAGCGCCAGAAGCTGGAAGCGATCCATGAGGAATTGCGCGTGCTTAGCCACGCCGGCAATCCCGAGCGCTTTCACGCGGTCAACGAGCGCTTCCACAACGCGATCTATGCCGGCTCGCAGAACGGCTACATCGCCGAGATGACGCTGGCGACCCGGGTGCGGGTGCAGCCGTTTCGCCGCGCCCAGTTCCGCAATCTCGGGCGTCTGGCAAAATCGCACGCCGAGCACGACCGCGTCGTCGTCGCGATCATGCGCGGCGACAAGGCGGGCGCTGCGGCCGCGATGCGGGCGCACATCGAGTTGGTGCGCGGGGAGTATGAGATTTACGCGGTGTCGGTGTAGGCCTCCGTCATTGCGAGGAGCGAAGCGACGAAGCAATCCATCTTTCCGCGGTGTGGAGAGATGGATTGCTTCGCTTCGCTCGCAATGACGGCTAAACCGCCGCCTTGTCAGCCATGAACGCGCGCCAGCCGCCGTAAGCGGAAATATCACGCGCGCCGTCGATCGCCACGGGCTCCACCACAAAACCCTTCACGCCCCTGCCGTCGGCCAGCCGTATCGTGCCGATCCCGAGCGGCGGCTGAATCGCGGCGACGAATTTGCCGAAGGCTGCCGCCGACAATGCCCATAGCTCCAGCTTGATCGAATGTCCCTCGCCCGCATCCACGCGCAGCATGCCGGGCTTCGGCGGCACCGTGTCGAGCGCATAGAGCTTGTAGTCCGGCGCGGTCGCGGTCGCCTCGAGCAGGCGGGCGCCGAGCGCCTGCAGTTCGCCGTTGAGCGCCATGCCCGAGAGATGCGCGCCGACCACGGCGATGGTGATCTCGTCACCACTCGCACTAGCCGGCAATGCGGCGAGCGCGGGCTGCGTCACGCCCCTGGCGCCCATCGTCAGTTTTGTATCGGCGTGAAACACCCGCCCGATGCTGGCAAGCTGCGCGTCGCGCCCGGCAGGCGCCAGCAGCGTGATGCCGAACGGAATGCCGTCGCCCCGCATCGCGGCCGGCAGTGCAAGGCCGCTGAGGTCGAGCAAATTCACAAAATTGGTGTAGGTACCGAGCCGGCTGTTGAGCTCGACCGGGTTGGCCAGCACCTGCGCGGTCGAATAGGCGGTCGGCGCCGTCGGCAGCACCATCGCGTCGAAATGGGCAAACGTTCGTTCGGCCGCGCGCCGCAGCGCCTGCAGGCGATAGAGCGAAGCAAACGTGTCGGCGGCGGTCAGCCGCGCCCCGGCCGCCGTGATCTCGCGTGTCACCGGATGAATGGCGTCGGGTGACGAGGCCAGCAGATCGCGGATCACGAGATAACGCTCGGCGACCCAGGGGCCCTCATACAGCAGCCGTGCGGTCTCATAAAACGGTTCGAGGTCGAATTCGACCAGCGTGGTGCCGAGTTGTGTCCAGCGCTTGAGCGCCTCGTTATAGGCTTTCTCGGCGGCGCGGTCGCCGAAGAAGATCAATTGGCCGTTGCGCGGCACCCCGAGCCGGAGCGTGCCTGGAAATGCCGACATCGGCGCAAGCGGCCGGTCGCGCGAGAACGGATCGGCGCCGTCAGGTCCGACCATCGCCGAAAGAGCGGTCATGGCATCGTCGACCGTGAGCGAGAATACCGAAATACAGTCCAGCGTGCGGCACGCCGGCACCAGTCCGGCATTGGAGATCAGCCCGAGGCTCGGCTTCAGGCCAACGATGTTGTTGAGCATCGCCGGCACCCGGCCGCTGCCCGCGGTGTCGGTGCCGAGCGCCAGCGGCACGAGGCCGGCGGACACCGCCACCGCCGAGCCCGAACTCGATCCGCCCGGAACGAGATCGGCGCGGATCGGATTGACGGGAATGCCGTAGGGCGAGCGGACACCGACGAGACCGGTCGCGAACTGATCGAGATTGGTCTTGCCGATGACGATGGCGCCGGCCGCGCGCAGCTTTGCCACCGCCGTCGAATCCTGCGCCGGCGAATAGGAGAAGGCCGGGCAGGCGGCCGTGGTCGCTAAGCCCAGCGCATCGATATTGTCCTTCACCGCGACGGGGACGCCGAACAGCGGTAGCGCTGCGGCGTCCTTGCCCGCCAGCGACTCGGCCTCCTTGAGCGCATCCTGCTCGTCGCGCAGGCTGATGAAAACGGCGGGATCGTTATGGGCGCGGATGCGCTGATAGGAGCGGGCAATGGTTTGCGCTGGGGTCATGGCGCCGGCGCGATGCGCGGCGACGATGTCGGCAATGGTTTCAGGCGTGTCGGACCCCATGGCGAGCAAAACTCCAGCGAGCAATAGTTACCGGGAGTGAAGCAAGCGATGTGCCATTGTGTACAATGGCTCCGTCAAGTCGATCCTGAAGGATAGATACGTAGTATCAGACGCTTATTATGTAGTTGGGCTCACTCGGCGAGCATGGCTGAAGTGGTGCATGCTTAAAATTTAGGCGAATGCGGCCTTGGTCGAGGCGCTGGCCGCGATCACGTGAACGCAGACAGAATCTGCAGCAGTCGCTCCCGGTTCTCCTTGCCGATCTTCTCGGCCACATGGCGCTCGTGCTCTGCGGCGAGCCGTTTGAATTGCGTCAGCGCCGTCCGGCCCCGCGCGGTCAGGTGCAGCGCGTGGGAGCGCCGGTCGGTGGCCGATTTGATCCGGCTGACGAGATCGCGATGTTCGAGGCTGTCCAGCAGGTGCACCAGCCGGGCCCGCTCGATCCCGAGCCGTTTTGCCACCGCCATCTGGCTCAGGCCCGGGTTGGCGCCGATCACCGTCATCACCGAATACTGCGTCGGGCGGATGTCGACAGCGCCGAGCGTGCGAATGAAGTCCTGAAAAATCCAGATCTGGAAGCGGCGCACCGCATAGCCGGCGTGACCGGCCAGCGCGTCGAGGCCGATCTCGCCATTCATGAGATCGTTGTGCGCGCTGCCGTTTCCATTTCGCGTGCGGCCGGGATGCGGCCCGATACCGGCGCGCGGCTTGGCAGTTCGTGACTTGGCAATTCTGGGTGCCTGACTGTTCCTCGCCATCCTTCCCTTTTAGCGCTTCGCGAGTTCAAGGGGAAGATTGTTGTTGACGACAACAATTGTTGTGCTCAACATTAGCGTCAAGCCAGCCCGTTCGAGGCTGCAGGAGGAAGCCCATGACCATCGCCGCCAACAGCGGTGCCGATTCCCAGAAGCTTTTCGCGACGCCCGCGATCGCCAGCGATCGCCGGGCCGATGGCAGCATCATCCTGAAATCCACGACGCCGCTGCGGGACAGCGCGCGTTGCATCGGTGACTGGCTGGAGCATTGGGCGCGGCAGGCGCCAGACCGGATTTTTCTTGCCGACCGCACCAGCCCCGATGCGCCCTGGACGACGGTCACCTACAAGGATGCCCTGAAGCAGGTGCGCTCCGCCGCTGCGTGGATTCTCGCGCAAGGCCTGAGCGCCGAGCGTCCGCTGGTGATCCTGTCCGACAACAGTGTTGAGCATGGGCTGTTTGCACTTGCGGCCCAGCATGTCGGCGTGCCCTCGGCCGCGATCTCGCCGGCCTATTCGTTGATGTCCCGAGATTTCGACAAGCTCAAGAGCATGATCACGCTGCTCGGGCCGGGCGCGATCTATGTATTCGCGACAAAACCTTTCGCGGCGGCGCTGGCTGCGATCGCGCCGCTGCATTCGGCCACCGTCGTCAGTGGCAGTGCAGACGATGATAACGCGATCTCCTTCCGCGCCATCGCGGCAACGCCGGAGACGCCCGATGTCGAAAAGGCCTTTGCCGCGATTACGCCGGATACGATTGCAAAGTTCCTGTTCACCTCGGGCTCGACCGGCACGCCGAAGGCCGTGATCAACACCCAGCGCATGCTGACCTCGAGCCAGCAGGCCAAGGCGCAAACCTGGACTTTCCTTGAGAATAGCGGCGAGGATCTCGTTATCCTCGATTGGCTGCCCTGGAGCCATACCTTCGGCGCCAACCACAATTTCAACCTGGTGCTGCGCAACGGTGGCACGCTCTATGTCGACGGCGGCAAGCCGGCGCCCGGATTGTTTGCAACATCGCTCGCCAATCTGCGCAGCGTGATGCCGACGGTTTATTTCAACGTTCCGCGCGGTTTCGACATGCTGATCGCGGCGCTGCGAGGCGACGAGGCGTTGCGGACGAAATTCTTCAGCGAGGTGAAGTTCGCCTTCTATGCCGGCGCTGCCTTGCCGCAGAATCTCTGGGATGCGCTGGAAGAGCTTTCGATCAAGACGGTCGGCCGCGCGCTGCCGATGGTGTCGGCCTGGGGTTCGACCGAGACCTCGCCGCTCGCCACCGATTGCCATTTCCAGGCAAAACGTTCCGGCAATATCGGCGTGCCGATTCCCGGCACCGAGCTGAAGCTGGTGCCCTCGGGCGACAAGCTTGAGGTGCGGGTGCGCGGCCCGAACGTCACGCCCGGCTACTGGAAGGCGCCCGAACTGACCGCACAGGCGTTCGATGCGGAGGGCTTCTATCTGATCGGCGACGCCGTGACTTTTGCCGATCCGGCGCGTCCCGAACTCGGATTGTTCTTCGACGGCCGTGTCGCCGAAGATTTCAAACTCGATTCCGGCACTTGGGTCAGCGTCGGCACCTTGCGCGTTGCGGGCATCGCAGCGCTGGCGCCGCTGGCGCAGGATATCGTGGTCACCGGCCACGGCGGCGACGAGGTTCGCTTCCTGGTATTCCCGAACATCGCAGCCTGCCGGGCGCATGCCGGGCTATCAGACAATGCCGATGTGAGGGACGTGATCGGCCACGACAAGGTTCGTACCGCCGTCGCACAGGGCCTTGCGAAGCTGAAGGCGCAGAGCGGCAACTCGTCAGGGCACGCGACGCGGGCGCTGCTGCTGGCTGAGCCGCCGTCGGTTGATGGCGGCGAAATCACCGACAAGGGCTACATCAACCAGCGCGCGGTGCTGACGCGGCGCGCAAGCGCGGTGGCAACGCTGGACGATGATACCTCGGCCGAATGGATCGGCTGTGCCGGTTGAGATGAGTTCGAGCCCTCAAAACCCGTTCTTGTGCGCGTCCACCAGCCGCACCAGCATCTGGAGAAAGGCGGATTGTTCTGATTTGCTGAGCGCGGAAAGCGTCTGCGCGTTAAAACTCTCGCCGAGCCGGCTGGCTTCGTCGGCGCGCCGCTCGCCCGCCGCGCTGAGGCTGAGCTCGACCGCCCGCCGGTCCCGCGCCGACCGCTTGCGCTTGAGAACTCCGGTCTCCTCCATCCGCGACAGGATCTTCACGAGGTTGGGCAATTGCATTTTCAGCACGGCGGCAAGCTCGCTCTGCGTCACCGTCTTGTTGTCGCGGACGGCGACGAGAATGGCGTATTCGAGCGGCGAAAGCTTTAGCGATTCGAAATAGGGGTAAAACGCCTCGAAATTCTGCAACTGCAGAATGCGGATCATGAAACCGGGGGTGCGCTGCAGCGCGGTCAGATCGAGTTCGCGCCCCGGGTCCGGTTCAGCCGGCCTGGCTCCCCCGTTGGTCTTGCGCGTCGAAACTTTTCCGATTCTCGCCATAGGCAATAGCTCGCACGGCATTACGTGAATTGACAATCCTCAAAATGCTTATAAGTTATAAGCAATTTAGAAGTGGTCGCGAAGGCCGCCTTTTCCGCACAGGAGGGAATGCATGCGACAGTTTTTTCGCGAAGGGATATTCGTTGCCGCGCTCGGCGCACTGCTCGTCAGTCCGGCACACGGCCAGGAACGCGTCCGCATCGGCGTGCTCAACGACCAGTCGGGCGTGTTCTCGACCTATCAGGGCATAGGCTCGGTAATCGCCGCGCAGATGGCGGTGGAGGACTATGGCGGCAAGGCTGCCGGCAAGCCGGTCGACGTCATTACCGCCGATCACCAGAACAAGACCGACGTCGGCGTCGGCATCGCGCGGCGCTGGTACGACACCGAGAGCATCGACGCCATCTTCGACCTGCCGAACTCGGCGATTGCGCTGGCGGTCGCCGCCATGAGCGAGCAGAAGAACAAGGTCTTCATCGGCTCCGGCGCCGGCACCGCGCTGCTCACCGGCGAGAAGTGCACGCCGAATACCGTGCACTGGACCTACGATACCTACGCCTATGGCCGCGGCCTCGGCAAAGCCGTGGTAGCCCAGGGCGGCAAGAAATGGTTCTTCCTGACCGCCGACTACGCCTTCGGCCATGATCTGGAAAAGCAGGCCATGGAAGGCGTCAAGGCATCCGGCGGCGAAGTTCTCGGCGCCGTGCGCCATCCGCTCGGCACCGCCGATTACGCCTCGTTCCTGCTGCAGGCGCAGGCCTCGGGCGCCGATATCGTGGGTGTGGCGAATGCCGGCGACGACACCATCACTTCGATCAAGCAGGCGGCGGAGTTCGGGCTGACGCAGAAACAGCGGCTGGTCGGCTTGATCCTCGGCATGAACGGCATTCCCGCGCTCGGCCTGAAGGCCGCGCAGGGCGCGCAGATCATGAATCCGTTCTACTGGGATTTGAACGACGGCACGCGCGCCTTTGCCAAGCGCTTCGCCGAACGTCATCCGCAGAAGAATTATCCGAACGACATGCAGGCCGGCGTCTACGCATCCGTGCTGCATTACCTGAAAGCCGTCGACAAGGCCGGCGGCGCCGTGGATGGCAAGGCGGTGGTTGCGGCAATGAAGGCAATGCCGACCGAGGACCCGCTGTTCGGCAAGGGAACCATCCGCGCTGATGGACGCAAGATCCATCCGCTGTTTCTGCTCGAGGTGAAGAAGCCCGACGAGTCCACGTCGAAGTGGGATCTCTTGAAGGTCGTTGCAACCATTCCCGGCGATCAAGCGTTTCGGCCTGAGAGCGAAGGCAACTGCCCGCTGGTCAAGAGATGATCTGACCGACGGCGGCCGGCAGGAGCCGGCCGCCGCCTAAAAATCGACCGTCGAGGCTTGTCGTATATGTTGCCAAGGCAACTAATTTGTGCGACCGTGTTTTCACAATGCGGCCGACCGCAGAGCACAGAGTGCCGGGCCGCACAGGGAGAAACGGATGTTCGGGCGTGTCGGATCGTCTCGACGCAATGCGATGTCGCGTATGCAGTGGGGTGGTCGCGGCGTGGCTAATACGCGCCGTTCAGCTCCGCGTATCGACTTCGCCGGCGCCTTTCACGGCGTCGAGATTGCCGTGCACCCGCAGCAGCAGCGCGATCAGGGTCTCGCGCTCCGGTTTGCTCAGGCAGGAAAGCAGGCGGCGCTCACGTTCGAGCGCGACTGCGATGACTTGATCGTGGGTGGTATATCCCTTCGCGGTCAGCGAGATCGAATGGGTGCGCCCGTCTTCCCGGTCGGCCCGGATGCTGACCAGCCCACGCTCCTCCATGCCGGCCAGGGTCCGGCTGACCGGCCCCTTGTCGAAACCGATGACATGGCAGATCCGCGCCGCCGAAATTTCCGGCTCGATCGCCAGCAGCGACAGGATGCGCCATTCCGTGACGTTGACCCCAAAGCGCTTCTGATAGACCACGGTCGCACTGCGCGACAATTTGTTGGCAATGAAGGTGATGAGCGCCGGAACGTAGCGGTCGAGGTCGAGCACCTGTTCGGCCCGTCCGCTCCTGCTTACCGCGCCCGCGCGAGGGACGCGCGCCTGTCTGTTCCTGCTCATGCTCTTCCGAAGCCGCTTCAGCGTTCCAGACATAGAGACAGCGCATACCGCTCTGCAAGAACATTATGCAGGAGACCCACATGAGCGCGACCTCCCGGACCGGATCTGTCACCCCGGAACGTGGTGCGCCGGCCGGCGTGCCCCATCTCGATGTGGACCCGTTTTCGACCGAGTTCTTCGAGGATCCACACCCGATCCACGAAGCGCTGCGTGAGGCCGGGCCGGTGGTGTGGCTCGACAAATGGGGCGTCTATGGCGTGGCGCGCTACGCGGAAGTGCACGCCGTCCTCAACGATCCCATGACCTTCTGTTCCAGCCGTGGCGTGGGCCTCAGCGATTTCGCCAAGGAAAAGGCCTGGCGCCCGCAAAGCATCATTCTCGAGGCGGATCCCCCGGCGCATACGCGTACCCGCGCCGTGCTGAACCAGGTCCTGTCGGCGACCGCGATGAAGCCGCTGCGCAGCCATTTCACCGCGCTGGCCGAAGCCAAGGCCGACGAATTGCTGGCGCGCGGAAGCTTTGATGCGATCACCGATCTTGCGGAAGCCTATCCATTGTCGGTTTTCCCGGACGCGTTGGGACTAAAGCAGGAGGGGCGGGAGAACCTGCTGCCCTATGCGAGCCTCGTGTTCAACGCCTTCGGGCCGCCCAACCAGCTGCGTCAGGAAGCAATCGAGCGCTCGGCGCCGCATCAGGCCTATGTCGCCGAACAATGCCAACGCGAAAATCTCGCCCCCGGCGGCCTCGGCGCCTGCATTCACGCCCGCGCCGATGCCGGTGACATCACCCATGAGGAAGCGCCTTTATTGGTGCGCTCGCTGTTGTCGGCGGGACTCGATACCACCGTCTACGGTATTGGCGCCGCCGTTTATTGCCTGGCGCGCTTTCCCGATCAACTGGCAAAGCTGCGCAGCGATCCGACGCTGGCGCGCAACGCTTTCGAGGAGGCAATCCGCTTCGAAAGCCCGGTGCAGATCTTCTTCCGCACCACGACGCGGGAGGTCGAACTATCGGGCCAGCGCATCGGGGAAGGCGAGAAGGTCCTGATGTTCCTCGGCGCCGCCAACCGCGATCCGCGGCGCTGGGAAAACCCTGACCGTTACGACATCACTCGCCGCACTTCGGGCCATGTCGGCTTTGGCTCCGGCATTCACATGTGCGTCGGCCAGCTTGTCGCGCGCCTCGAAGGTGAGGTGATGCTGGCGGCGATTGCCCGCAAGGTTGGAAAGATCGAGATATCAGGGCCAGTGAAGCGCCGCTACAACAACACGCTGCGCGGCCTCGAAAGTCTCCCGATCACGATTTCTCCGGCCTGACGGACCGCCCATGCCCAGCATCACGTTTGTTCACCCGGACGGCCGCGCGCAACGTATCGAGGCCAGCGATGGCGAAAGCGCCATGCAGGCCGCGACGCGCCAGGACGTCAGTGGAATTCTGGCCGAATGCGGCGGCAATGCCATGTGCGCCACCTGCCATGTCTATGTCGACGAGGTCTGGCTCGCCCGCCTGCCGGCGATGGGTGACGACGAGGACGCGCTGCTGGACGGCGCCGCCGCCGAACGGCAGGCCAACAGCCGCCTGTCCTGCCAGATCAAGTTTGCTGCGGACCTTGACGGCCGCTGCTGCGCCTGCCGGACCGCCAGACGTGATGGCGTGACCGGCGGCCACCGCCTGCATCGAATTTTGAACCCGGCGAAGTTCGGGAACATCAGAGATCAGATACAGAGGGAGAGAACGATGAGGGCTTTCAGGTTCGGTCTGGCGTTTGCCTTGTCTTGCGCGCTTGCGCCGACGGCACGCGCGGAAATTTCCGACAACGTCGTGCGTGTCGGCGTGCTCAACGACATTTCCGGCATCTTCCAGGACACCAACGGCATGGGCTCGGTGGAAGCCGCGCGCATGGCGGCGGAAGATTTCAATGGCGGAGGCAAGGGGATCAAGGTCGAGATCGTCTATGCCGATCACCAGAACAAGGCCGACGTCGGCTCCGCCATCGTGCGCAAATGGCTTGACGTCGACGGCGTCGATGCCGTGGTCGACGTGCCGAATTCCGCCGTCGGTCTCACCATCAATTCGCTCTTGCGCGACAGCCGCATGACGTTTCTCGCATCGTCGACCGCGAGTTCCGACCTGACCGGCAAGGCCTGCTCGCCGAATACCATCCAGTGGGTCAACGATGCCTGGGCTACCGGCAACTCCACCGCGGCGGCGATGATGGCGCGCGGCGGCAAGGAATGGTACTTCATCACGGTGAACTTTGCCCTCGGCCAGGGCATCGAGGCCGAAGCCACCAATTACATCGAGAAGCACGGCGGCAAGGTGCTGGGCTCGGCCAAGCACCCGCTCAACACGGCGGACTTCGCCTCGCTGTTGCTGCAGGCGCAGAATTCCAAGGCCAAGGTGATCGGGCTTGCCAATGCCGGTGGCGACACCGTCAATGCCGTGAAGCAGGCCGCCGAGTTCGGTCTCCAGCAGAGCGGGCAGACCATGGTGGCCTTCCTGCTCTTCATCAACGACGTCCACGGCATGGGGCTGAAAGTGGGGCAGGGCCTGCAATTGTTCGAGGCGTTTTACTGGGACATGGACGACGATACCCGCGCGTTTGCAAAGCGCTTCGCGGCGCGGCCGGGCGTGAACGGCAAGATGCCGAGCGGCAACCAGGCCGGCGTCTATGCCTCTACGCTCGCCTATCTCAATGCGGTGGCGGCCACCGGCAGCGATCACGCCAAGGACGCGGTGCCGCAGATGAAGAAGTTCAAGGGCAAGGACAAGCTGTTCGGCGACGTCACCATCCGCCAGGACGGCCGCGTCATTCACCCGATGTACCTGCTCGAGGTGAAGAAGCCTGAAGAATCGAAATATCCCTACGACTACTACAAGCTGGTCTCGACCATCCCCGCCGACCAGGCCTTCCGCCCGCTAGCCGAAGGTGGCTGCTCCTTGGTGAAGTGAAAGACGCTGCCCTCCCTCTCCCGCTTGCGGGGGAGGGCCGGGGTGGGGGTGTCTCCGCATAACGGATATCAGACGTCGACGCCGCTTGTTCTTATTTTGATTGACGTCGGCGCCACGCGAACCATTGTAAGCCCGACGGCCCGGAAAATGCGGCTGCAAGACGGTGGGGGAAATAATGCAACGTCCCAAGTTCGATGCGCGCGCGTGGGTGCCGCTGGCGTGCCTTGTCGCCGCGATCTCGCTCGTTAGCGCAGATGCGATGGCTGCAAAAATGACCGGCGATCCTGCGGCGACCTGCAGCGGCCTCATCCGACCCACCGATAATGCCGTCCGGATCGATTCCGCCTCCATGATCGCGCCTGCGCCACTCGCCGTCGCCGAACGAGGGCCAACCCCGGCGGCGCGCGTCACGCCAGCGAATCCGGAATTCTGCAAGGTGCTCGGCCAGATCGCGCCATCAGATCCCAATGCGCCGCCGATCAAATTCCAGGTCAATCTCCCGGTCGAGTGGAACGGCCGCTCGCTGCAGTACGGCGGCGGCGGCTTCAACGGCGTGCTGATTACCGGGCTCGCCTTGCCGCCCGCCTTTCCGTTCGGCGCGCCTTCGCCGCTGGCGCGCGGCTTCGTCACCTATGGCACGGATTCCGGCCATGAGACCAAGCCGGGCGAGCCGCCGCAATTATTCGCGCTCAACGACGAGGCGTTCGAGAATTTCGCCCATCGCTCCTACAAGCGCGTGCGCGATGCCGCCGTCGCGCTGATGGTGCGCGCCTACGGCAACCCGCCAACAAAACTGTACTTCATGGGATCGTCCGAAGGCGGCCGCGAGGCGCTGACGATGGCGCAGCGCTACCCTGAGGATTTTGACGGCATTTTTGCCCGCGTGCCCGTCATCAACTGGGTCGGGTTGCAGCATGCCGGAACGCGGTCGGGCCTCGCCACCATGGGCGAGGGTTGGATTCGCCCGGCGCAAGTCGAACTGGTGGCGAAGGCGGTGCTTGCTGCTTGCGACAAGGCCGACGGCGTCGAGGACTCTTTGGTTCTGGATCCGGTCGGCTGCAAGGCGAAATTCCAGCCGGAGTCGTTGCGCTGTGCGGAGGCCCAAAACGGCGACCATTGCCTGACCGACCCGCAGATCGCCGCGATCAAGACACTTCACTCGACCTACAAGTTCTCATTCCCGCTGGAGAACGGCCTTGACGACTATCCGGGCTGGGGCGTCTCGGGCGAAAACACGCCTGCCTTCGGTCCGACCGGCGGGTGGATTTCCTGGTGGCTCGGCAAGGCGGCCCCGGCGCAGCCGCCGCAGCCTGCCAACGGCATCGCCTGGATCTATGGCGCGGGCGGCATACGATATGTCTTCGCGCGCGACCCGAAGCTCGACGTCACGACCTACAAGCCCGAGGATCACAAGGAGCGTCTGCTGCAGGTGTCGCGGTTGATGGATTCGACCAATCCGGATCTAAGCCGCTTTGCGGCGCGCGGCGGCAAGCTGGTGATCCTGGAGAACATGGCCGACTATGCCCAGAGCCCCTACGCGGGGATCCGTTACTTCGAAAACGTGCAGCGTGCGCTTGGCCGCGAGAAGACCGCGGAATTCGCCCGCCTATACACGGCGCCCGGCGTCGATCACGTCGGCTCGGGCGCGCCCGCCAATGTCGACATGCTGGCGGTGCTGGTCGACTGGGTCGAGAACGGCAAGGCGCCCGGCGATCTCCAGGTGATCGAGCAGAAGGTCGAGGCGCCGGCGTTCGAGACGACGCGCGCGCTGCCCTTGTGCCAGTGGCCGGCATGGCCGCATTACAAATCGGGGCCGACAAGTAGCGCAGCCAGTTTTGCCTGCGCGCCGTGAAGAAACTTATCCCGTGACCTTGCTCGACCCCTGCGTGATCAGCCGCGCCGCGCGCTGGTCGCGGGCGTGAATCCACAGCCAACTCAACGCCACGCTGAGGCGGTTGCGCAGGCCGATCAGGAAGTAGATGTGGGCGATGCCCCAGATCCACCAGGCGAGGTTGCCGCGCAGCTTGATGCGGCCGAAGTCGATCACGGCCTTCTTCTTGCCGATCTGTGCCAGGCTGCCGGCGTGCTTGTAGCGGAACGGCGGCAGCGTGCTGCCGTTCAAGCGCGCCTTGATCAGCGCCGCCACGTAGCGCCCCTGCTGCTTGGCCGCCGGCGCAATGCCCGGCACGGGATTGCCGTCGGGGCCTGCGATCGTCACGGTGTCGCCAATGGCAAACACGTCGGGATGGCCGGGCACGGTCAGATCAGGCTCGACCTTCAGGCGGTAGGCGCGGTCGGCAGGTGCGTTCAGCCACTCCGCCGCGCGCGAGGCGCGCACACCGGCGGCCCAGACGATGGTTCGGGCCTCGAGCTTGTTGCCGCCATAGACGACGCCGTCGATGGCGCATTCGGTGACGGGTTGCCCCAGCACTACCTCGACGCCGATCTCTTCCAGCGAGCGCTGCGCATAGGCGGAGAGATCTTCGGGGAAGCCGGCGAGCACGCGCGGGCCGGCCTCGACCAGCACAACGCGGGTCTTGTGGGTGTCGATGTTGCGAAAGTCCGGCGGCAGCGTGTCCTTGGCGAGGTCGGCGATGGTGCCGGCCATTTCGACGCCGGTCGGGCCGGCGCCGATGATAACGAAGGTGAGTAGCGCCGCGCGCCTGACAGGATCGGTCTCGCGCTCGGCGCGCTCGAAGGCGACGAGGATGCGCCGCCGCAGCGTGGTCGCATCTTCCAGCGTCTTCAGGCCCGGCGCGAACGGCTCCCACTCGTCGTGACCGAAATAGGCGTGGCGGGCGCCGGTGGCGAGGATCAGCGTGTCGTAGGCAATGGTATCGCCGTCTTCGAGCAGCACGCGTTTTCCGGCGGCGTCGACGCCGTTCACATTGGCGAACAGCGTCGTCACTTCGGGACGGTGGCGCAGCAGGTAACGGATCGGCCAGGCGATTTCCGACGTCGCCAGCGAGGCGGTCGCGACCTGGTAGAGCAGCGGCTGGAACAGGTGATGGTTGCGGCGATCGATCAGCGTGATCTTGACCGGCGCCCCGGCAAGGCCAAAGGCTGCTTCCAGCCCGCCGAAACCGGCGCCGACGATTACCACGTGATGGGGTTCTTTCGGCACTGTCGTCATGGGAATGCGGCCCCGGTTTCAGATGTCTCAACGCATTGGATTATGTAGCCATCTGCGCCAGCGGTCCAAGACGTCTTTGCCAATCGGGCGATAGCGAAAGCGTATGATCGCTGTCGTCCCGGCCAAGCGCAGGAACGACGGCAAAATAAATTTCCTGCCACCGCATCCTTTGCCCGAACTCAAACGTCCTTGGGGCGAGATGGCTGCAACAAGGAGAAAGCCATGAGACGGACCGTGATAAGGTACAAGACAAAGCCGGAAATGGCCGACAGGAACGCGGAACTGATCGCAGCGGTGTTTGCGGAACTGAAGGCGGGGCAGCCGCAGGGTCTGCGCTATCTATCGCTGCGGTTGGAGGACGATACCTTCATTCATGTCGTCGAGAGTGCGGCCGATGACGGCGCCAGCGCCTTGCCGAAGCTGGCGTCCTTCGCCGCGTTCCAGAACGGCATTCGGGAGCGTTGCGCCGAGCCGCCGCTCGCCAAGGGCGCCGCCATCGTCGGCAATTATCGCATGCTGGGCGAGAACTGAACCCGATTGCCGGAGACAGAATGACCGTGGTGCCCGAGACGTCCACAGCCTCCGACATCGAACGCCTGCTTGTCGCGATGCGGCCGCGGCTGCATCGCTACTGCGCGCGCATGGTCGGCTCGGTCATCGACGGGGAGGACGTGCTGCAGGACGCGCTGATCAAGGCGGTGGAGGCGCGCGCTACCGCCGGCGCCATCGGCAATCCCGAAGGCTGGCTGTTCCGGATCGCGCACAACACCGCGCTGGATTTCCTGCGCCGGCGCAACCGCCAGGAGACGCTTCGCTCGACGGAGGAGGCGGATATGATCGTTGACCAGCTCGATGCCGTGGAAAGCCGCCAGATCGCCGCCACATCCTTGCGCACGTTCATGCGCCTGCCGGTAGCGCAGCGCGGAAGCGTGATCCTGATGGACGTGCTCGGCTGCTCGCTGAAGGAAATCTGCGAGGCGATGGGTTGCAGCCTGCCCGCGGCCAAGGCCGCGCTGCATCGCGGCCGCGCGCAGTTGCGCGAATTCGCCGCTGAGCCGGACGATACGCCGCAACAGAGATTGCCGGATGCGGATCGTGCGCGCCTCGGCGCCTATGTCGCGCATTTCAACGCGCGCGATTTCGACGCGATCCGCACCATGATTGCTGATGACGTCAAGCTCGATCTCGTCAACAAGACCCATATGCGTGGCAAGGCCGAGGTGTCCCGATATTTCGGCAACTACGCCAAGGTCAACGACTGGCATCTGGTGCCCGGCCTGGTCGAAGGGCGTCCCGCCATCCTGGTATTCGATCCGGGCAAGCGCGATGCAGGGCCGAAATATTTCATGTTGCTGGATTGGTCGGCCGGCCGGGTCGCAACCATCAGGGATTTCCGCCACGCGCCTTACGTCGTTGATGGCGCGGAGTATCTGATCTGAAGCTAAAGCCCGCGGCGGCCGAATCCGCCGTTGGCAGGCCGCGTAATTTGCGGCACGGCCGGCGTCTCCGCGACCGGGCGGGGCGGCGGCGGATCGGGAAACCGCTCGTCAAGGGTCGGCACCGGACTGTCATGCGCCCCGCTGGGACAAAACAGCAAGGCAAGAATGAGCGAGAGATTAATGAGTGCGCCGACCATCGTTCCGCGCTCATGGCCCAGCGACATGGCCGGGAATTTGGTGGCGACGATCCCGTCGACGATCACAACCGCGATCCACGCCGGCATCACGCAAACCGGATCCCATCCGATATCCCTGAACCGCATCGACTGCAGCGTGACAGTGAGCCACGCGTAGAAGATGGCGGCGGCGAAGATCGGCCCCGAGGTCGAGCTTGGGACCGTTCCCTTGGGGGTGGTCTGAAAAGCGTAAGCGATGGCGGCGGCGTGGACCGCGACCATCATGACGGTGACCACGAGCGTGCTGCAGAAAAAATGCAGTCGGCCGATGCGCGCATTGAAGCCGAACAGGAAACCCAGCATGGATCCATCCTCTTCGGAGCAGTTGGCTGCAGATTGCTTTCGGAGCTGTGAACCGCGGAGGTTGCAGGCGGAGCTTGGCTTCCGGCCGCTTTAGGAAATTCCTAAAATCCGAGCGGCCGCTCGCAGCGGTGCGACAATTGTTGCCCCAGCAACCGGAACTATAGTTCTTGCCATCCCCACGGTCCGCGAATTATGGTGCAGGTGGCTTTAAGCATGCGCCGAAGGTCCAAAGCCGGGCCGGCGGTTCATGCTTGCCGCTGGCTGGCAATTTCGCGCACAAAATACCTCACATGATAAGAGGCGCGCGGAAACAAGCGTTGCCCGCCAAAAGGCGGGTCTGGTTCGATAACGAGGAGGGGAGTGATTATGAAAAAGGCATTCTGGCTGGCTGGCGCGGCCATTCTGGCGCTGACGCAGACCGCAGTTGCTGGCGACACCATCAAGATCGGCTTTGTCTCGACCTTCAGCGGCCCGACCGCTGTGATCGGCAACGACATGCGCAACTCGTTCGAGCTGGCGCTTGATCATCTCGGCCGCAAGATGGGCGGGAAGCCGGTCGAGGTGATCTATGAGGACGACGGCCAGAAGCCCGATGTCGGTAAACAGAAGACCGAAAAACTAATCCAGTCCGACAAGGTCGATTTCATCGCCGGCTATATCTGGTCGAACGTGCTGCTGGCATCGCTGAAGACCGCGGTCGATTCAAAAACCTTCCTGATCTCGGCCAATGCCGGTCCCTCGCAGCTCGCCGGCGAGCTCTGTTCGCCTTACGTGTTCTCGACCTCCTGGCAGAACGACCAGACCCCGCAGGCGGTCGGCACCTACATGAACCAGAAGGGCGTGAAATCAGTGTTCCTGATCGGCCCGAACTACGCCGCCGGAAAGGACATGCTGGCCGGCGTGAAGAGCACCTTCAAGGGCCAGGTCGTGGGCGAGGAATACACGGTGTGGCCGAGCCAGCTCGACTTCTCCGCGGAGCTCACCAAGGCCAAGAACTCCAAGGCCGAGTCGATTTTCGTGTTCTATCCGGGCGCGGCCGGCGTCCAGTTCCTCAATCAATATGCCCAGGCTGGCATCAAGGGGCAGATCCCGCTCTATACCGCGTTTACGATCGACGAATTGTCACTGCCGCTGCAGAAGGACAACGCGATCGGCGTGCCCGGGGCGCAGCAATGGGTCAACGATCTGCCCAACGCCGAGAACAAGAAGTTCGTCGAGGACTATCGCAAGAAATATCCCGGGCTGCGCCCGACCTTCTATGGCGCGCAGTCCTATGATGCCGCCAACCTGATCAACAGCGCGGTCGTCGCCGTGAAGGGCGACACCTCGAAGAAGGACGAGATGAAGGCTGAGATGGAGAAGGCCAACTTCAAGTCCGTGCGCGGGCCGTTCAAATACGGCAAGAACCACATCCCGATCCAGAACTTCTACCTGCAGGACGTGGTCAAGGACGCCGACGGCCAGCTTTCGCTCAAGACGGTGGCGACCATCGTCAAGGACGACCAGGACCGCTTCGTCGACAAGTGCCCGATGAAGTGATTGGCATGACCGGTGCATGATCGCCGGAGCGCGCCCTCGGGCTTGACCCGGGGGCGTTTAGCGGCCGATCATCCGCCCAACAAGAAAATGGCGGCGGCGCAGATGTGCTGCCGCTGTTTTTTCAGGCCTAGAGTTTAGGGATCTATGCTCGTCCTCGTAGAACAATCGCTGAACGGCTTGCAGTTCGGCCTGCTGCTGTTCCTGCTGGCAGCCGGCTTGACGCTGGTGTTCGGCATCATGGACTTCGTCAATCTGGCGCACGGCTCGCTCTACATGATGGGCGCCTATTTCGCGGCGACCTTCGTGGCGTGGACCAACAGTTTCATACTGGGCATCCTGATGGCGCTCGGCGCCACGCTGCTGCTCGGCATTCTCCTGGAGTTCGTGGCGCTGCGGCATCTCTACGGCCGCGACCATCTCGACCAGGTGCTCGCGACCTTCGGCCTGATACTGTTCTTCAACGACGCGGTGCGGCTGATCTGGGGCCCGGCCGGCCTGTCGCTGCCGCTGCCGGCCTGGCTGACCGTGCCGGTGCAGATCGTCCCCGGCGTGTTCTATCCGGCCTACCGGCTGTCGATCATCGTGGTCGCGCTGGCGGTTGCGGCAATGCTTTATGTCGTGGTGATGCGAACCAAGATCGGCATGCTGATCCGCGCAGGCGCCTCCAACCGCGAGATGATCGGCGCGCTCGGCATCAACATCAAGCTGCTGTTCACGCTGGTGTTTGGGCTGGGCGCCGCGCTCGCCGGGCTGGCCGGGCTGATGCAGGCGCCGATCCTCACCGTGCAGATCGGTATGGGCGAGAACATCCTGATTCTCGCCTTCGTCATCATCGTGATTGGTGGCATCGGCTCGATCCGCGGCGCGTTCCTGGCCGCGATCTTCGTCGGTATGATCGATACGCTCGGCCGCGCCTTCCTGCCCGATCTGTTGCGCACCGTGCTGAGTTCCGCCGCCGCCTCGACCGCCGCGCCCGCGCTGTCGTCGATGCTGATCTATCTCCTGATGGCGATCGTCCTTGTCGTTCGTCCGGAGGGACTGTTTCCGGCTGCCAAGCGATGAAATCTGCCATCAACGCCCGCAACGTCGTCGTGGCGCTCGTCGCGCTTGGCCTCACATTGCTGCCGGTTTATTCGGCGCTGACCGGCAACATCTTCATCCTGACGCTGTTCACGCGCATCATCATCTTCGCGCTCGCCGCCGCCAGCCTCAACCTCATCATGGGCTATGGCGGCATGATGAGTTTTGGTCATGCCGCCTATCTCGGCATCGGCGGCTATGCGGTGGGCATCCTCGCCCATGAAGGCATCGGCTCCGGATTTATCCAGTGGCCGGTGGCGCTGGCGGCATCGGCGCTCTATGCGCTCGTCATCGGCGCGCTCTCGCTGCGCACCCGCGGCGTCTACTTCATCATGATCACGCTGGCCTTCGCGCAGATGGCCTATTACATCGCCTCGGGTCTTTCTCGCTATGGCGGCGACGACGGCCTCACCATCTACAAGCGCAGCACGTTCGGCGGCCTGATCGATCTGTCGAACCGCACGCAGTTCTATTACCTCTGCCTCGCCTGCCTGTTCGGCGGCGTCTATCTGATCTGGCGCATCGTCAACTCGCGCTTCGGCATGGTGGTGCAGGGCGTTCGTTCCAACGAGCAGCGCATGCAGGCAATCGGCTATCATGCCAACCGCTATCGTCTCGTCTGCTTCGTCATCTCGGGCACCATTTGCGGCCTCGCCGGCGCACTTCTCGCCAACAATACCGACTTCATCAGCCCGGCCGGGATGTACTGGACCCGCTCCGGCGAACTCATGGTGATGGTGGTCTTTGGTGGCATGGGCTCGCTGTTCGGTCCCGTCCTGGGCACCATCGTGTTCCTCCTGCTGGAAGAAGTCCTGTCGCAATTCACCGAATACTGGGCGTTGATCATGGGCCCGCTGTTGCTGCTGCTCGTGCTGTTCGCGCGTGGCGGCATCATGGGGCTGCTCGGGAGGTTGAGCCGTGGTTAGTTCTTTGGCTGATCCCTTGCTCCGCGTTGAAAACCTGGTCCGCAGCTTCGGTGGCATCAAAGCCACCGACAATCTGTCGCTGGACGTCCTGCCGGGCGAGCTGCATGCCATCATCGGCCCCAACGGCGCCGGCAAGACCACGCTGATCAGCCAGTTGACCGGGCAGTTGATGCCGAATTCCGGCGCGATTCACTTCGCCGGTCGCGACGTCACCGGGGTGCCGGCCTATCAGCGCAGCCGGCTTGGGTTGGCGCGATCGTTCCAGATCACGTCGCTGCTGAAGGATTTTAGCGCGATCGATAACGTCGCGATCGCAGCGCAGGCGCATGACGGCCACTCGTTCCGCTTCTGGGGCGCTGCCCGCAAGGAGAAGCATCTGCGCGACGCGGCGCAGGCCGCACTGACGCGAGTGGGACTCGGGCAACGCGCCAATGTGCTGGTTTCCGAATTGAGCCACGGCGAACAGCGCGAGCTCGAGCTTGCGGTCGCGCTTGCGACCAAACCGCAATTGCTGCTGCTCGACGAGCCGATGGCCGGCCTCGGCGTCACCGAATCCGCGCGCATGGTGGCGCTACTGAAGGAATTGCGGAAGGAAGTCACCATCGTGCTGGTCGAGCACGACATGGAAGCCGTATTCGCGCTCGCTGACCGCATCACCGTGCTGGTCTATGGCCGCGTCATCGCCTCCGGCGATCCCGACGCCATTCGCAACAACGAGGAAGTCAAGCGCGCCTATCTCGGCGACCAGCATGCGGTGACCCGTCATGGCTGAAACATTGCTGGAAATCGACGGGATCGAGACCTGCTACGGCCTCAGCCAAGTGCTGTTCGGCCTGTCGCTGAAGGTTCAATCGGGCGAAATGGTCGCCCTGATGGGCCGCAACGGCATGGGCAAGACCACGACCGTCCGTTCCATCATGGGCATGACGGGCGCGCGCGCCGGTACGATCCGCTTCGCGGGCGAGCAGGTGCGCAGCCTGCCGTCGTACAAGATTGCAAAGCTTGGCATCGGCCTCGTGCCCGAGGGACGGCAGATCTTTCCCAATCTCACCGTGTACGAAAATCTGGTCGCAGCCTCGGGAAACCGCGCTGGCAATTCCGATCCGTGGACCATCGACAAGATCCACGCGCTGTTTCCGCGCCTCGCCGAGCGCGGCAACAACATGGGCGTGACGCTCTCGGGCGGCGAACAGCAGATGCTGGCGATCGGCCGCGCGCTGATGACCAATCCAAAGCTCTTGATCCTCGATGAAGCCACCGAAGGCCTCGCACCGCTGATCCGCGAGGAAATCTGGAATTGCCTGTCGATGCTTAAGGGCCGTGGGCAATCCGTACTGGTCATCGACAAGAACGTCGCCAACCTCTCCAAGATCGCTGACCGCCACTACATCATCGAGCGCGGCCGCACCGTGTGGACGGGGACGAGTGAGCAGTTGATTGCGGAGCCGGATCTGCAGCACCGGTATCTCGGCATTTGAGGGCGCCGTGGGCAAGGGCGCGTCAGCGCCGTGCCCACCATCTATCCTCGCACGCCTAATGGTGGACACGCTTCCGCCTTCGCTCTCGAGCTACGGCGGACAAGTCGCTTTGCCCATCCTACGATTTCCGGCATGGAGAGGCGCTCTATCCGCAGTCATTGCGAGGAGCGAGGCGACGAAGCAACCTTGCTGCCGCAAGCGGAGAAATGGATTGCTTCGCTGCGCTCGCAAACGGAGCAAGCGGAGAGGCTAACCCCGCTCAAAACATCTCGAAATATTCGCGGTGCTCCCAGTCCGACACTTCGGCCTGAAACCGCTCGATCTCCGCATTCTTGATGTGGACGTAGTAGTCCACGAACTCCGCGCCCAGTGCCTGACGGAAGAACGGATCGTCCTGTAGCGCAAATACCGCCTCGCGAAGACTCTTTGGCAATAGCGCCGCCTTGGTCTCGTACGGCGTATCCGCGGACAGCCCAGGATCGAGCTTGCGGTCGACACCGTCGAGGCCGGAGAGAATCTGCGAGGCCATGTAGAGATAGGGGTTCGCCGCAGGCTCGCCGATGCGGTTTTCCAGCCGCGTCGCGGCATCGCCCGGACCGCCGAGCACGCGGATCATGACGCCTCTGTTATCGCGGCCCCAGATCGCGCGGTCCGGTGCTAACGAATACGAGCGGTAGCGCTTGTAGCCGTTGATGGTCGGCGTGGTGAACACGGTCGATGCGCGGGCATGCTCCAGCAGCCCGGCGAGATAGTGTTTTGCGAACGGGCTCAGCACCTCGCCCTTGTCACCGGCCATGAATGCATTCTCGCCGCTTGCGCGCGACACCAGCGATTGATGCAAGTGCCAGCCCGATGCGAACACATTGGGCAGTTTCGGCCGGCACATGAAGGTCGCGTGATAGCCGTGGCGGCGCGCGATCTGTTTTACGGCCGAGCGGAATAGCACCATGTTGTCGGCGGGCACGAGGCCCTTGGTCGGCTGGAAGGTGAATTCGCACTGGCTCGGGCCGAACTCGACCTCGACCGATCGCAAGGGAAGCCCGAGCGCCAGCACGTCGCGGCGGATGATCTCCAGCGCCGGCTCCATCTGGTCGTAGCGCTGCTCGGTCAGATATTGATAGCCGTGCGACAGCAGGCTGACCGATGGCGGCCGCCCGGGCTGGCCGGCATCCTCCGGCGCCATGTGCGCGTCATCGAGCTTGAAGAGATGGAATTCGACTTCGAGACCGGCCACGAAGTCGTAGCCGCGCGCTCCGAGCTGATCGATTACCTTGCGATAGAGATGGCGTGTGGCGAACGGCACCGGACGGCCGTCGTTGAAATAGAGGTCGCAGAGCAGCCAGCCGGTGGTCGTTGCCCACGGCAGCACGCGAAAAGTGGTGGGATCTGCCACCATAAACACATCGGCGGCGCCTTCCATCTCCTTCATGCCAAAACCGCCGCCTGATGTGAACACCGGAAACACCGTCTTGTGCGAGGTGTCCTTGGCGAGCATCGTCGTGGTGATGGAGCAGCCGCTTTCCAGCGAGGCGATCGCCTCGCTCGCGATCAGCGTCTTGCCGCGGAGGATTCCGTGCTGGTCGGGGAACGACAGGCGGATGACTTCGAGGTTTTGCTCGTCGACGATGCGGGCGAGGCGGGTCGCCGCCTCTCTCTGCTCTTTCGACCATAGCCCGTGACGTTCCACAAAACTCAACGCGTCACTCCCCATCTTCCGTCATTCCGGGGCGATGCGGAGCATCGAACCCGGAATCTCGAGATTCCGGGTCTGGTCCTTCGGACCATCCCGGAATGACGGTGCCACAAATCTCACTCCGCCGCCGTGAGGTGGGGAACCTTGCCGGCGATCTCGCTCGGCACTGGCGCCGCCCACGGCGCGCCGCGGCGGCGCTTCACGTCGACTTCCATCCAGTAGATTTCCCAGCCTAACGTCGGGCCGATGCCGTCCATCGTCGCCGGGCCCTGGATGCTCCGCGCGTGCGCCGCGTCCAGGAAAAGCATTGGCTTCTCGCCGCCGGAAACCTTCTCGATCTCCTGCCGCAACAGGCGGCGATACTGCACGATCGCCTTGTCTGATTGCCCAAGATGCTCGTTGGTGCGATCCTGAATCGGGCCCATCGATTCCACCGCCCACTGGTCGTGGACGTTGATGTCGGCCCCCATGCCGGTATAGGTCGCGGTTGCCTGCTCGTGCGGATCGAAGCCGTAATCGTTGCTCTTGTTCTTGCGCGACTTGTAGTCCGGCAGCTCGTAGAGTTCGAGGCGCTGGTCGCGCATCTTCTTCTTGTCGACCGGCGTCGTGTAGCTCGTGAAGATCGCGTACCAGTAGCAGTTCTCGTCATCGATGGGCACGTGCCACTGCGTGATCGTCATCTCCTGACTCATCGGGATGACGAAGCCGTGCGGGAAAAGCTGGTTGGTGACGCGCACATGGGTGCGCTCTTCATCCAGCTCGCGCAGCGCGATCAGGCGCAGGCCGTATTCGGTGTGCTCGACATTGATGATCGGGTTGTCGTATTCGCGCAAAATCTTGGTCATCGGCATGTCGCTTCCGGCGGATGCGCCGCGGAACTGCTTGCCGTAGGCTGCGGACGTGTCCTCATCCTCGAAGAAGCGGTGCAAAAAGGAGGCGTGCGCCGGATCGATGCCGACTTCCAGCGCCTGCAGCCAGTTGCAATTGATGTGGCCCTTGAACGCAAAGGTATGGCTGTCGGGCGCGACAAAACAGTCGATCTCCGGAAACGCCGGCGGCTCGCCTTCACCGAGATAGGCCCAGAGGATGCCGCTCTTCTCGACCACGGGATAGGAGCGCTGCCTGATGCCCTGGCAGAGCTTTGAGTCCTTCGGCTCCGCGGGCGTCTCCAGGCATTGGCCGGAGATATCGAACAGCCAGCCATGGAAGGCGCAGCGCAGCCCGCCATTTTCGAGACGACCAAAAGCGAGATCGGCGCCGCGATGCGCGCAGTGGCGGTCGATCAGGCCGTAACGGCCTTCCTCGTCGCGAAACAGCACCAGGTTTTCGCCGAGCAATTTTACGGGCCGAACCGGCCGCGGTCCCACCAGCTCATCCACCAGCGCTGCCGGCTGCCAGTACATCCGCATCAGCTTGCCGCAGGGGTCCTTGCGCCCGGTGCGGGTAATCAGGTCGTTCGCTTCCTGGCTCATCATGGCGAGGATCTCCGTTGCTGGATTTGTTCGCCTATTGAACTTTTGTGCGATCTTAGCGTAGGCTGTGCGTTAGGCAAGCGGATTATGGAGGCAGCGATGCCGAAGCTTAAGCGCGCGGGCGACGCTGACAACCGCGGCGCCACCGATTTCATCGAGAGCCTCGACCGCGGTCTGCGCGTGCTGGAGGTGTTCGGCGGCAGCGGGCAGCCGATGACGCTGAGCGACCTCGCCAAGGCGGCCGACCTGCCGCGCGCCACTGCTCGGCGCATCCTCTTCACGCTGGAGCGCGCCGGCTTCGTTACCACCGACGGCAAGCTGTTTCGCCTGATGCCGCGCGTGCTGGTGCTGGCATCAAGCTATCTCGCTTCCAACCACGTCGTCTCGGTGCTGCAGCCGGCGCTGGATCGATTGTCGAGCGAGGCGCAGGAAATCTCGTCGATGGCGATCCTTGATCGCAACGACGTCGTCTTCATCGCGCGCGCCAGCCCGACGCGGATATTCGCCGCCGGCATCGATATCGGCTACCGCCTGCCGGCGTTCTGCACCTCGGTCGGCCGCGTGCTGCTGTCGCGGCTGACCGATGAGGAACTGGCAAAAGCGCTCGACGCCATGGACCTCACGCCGCTGACGCCGTTCACCGTCACCGACAGGAAGCTGCTCTTGAAGACGGTCATCAGAGATCGCGCGGCAGGCTATTCGCTGGTCGATCGCGAGGCCGAGCCGGGCTTCCGCTCGATCTCGGTGCCGGTCCGCCGCTACGACGGCGCGATCGTCGCCGCCATCAACATGGGCGCACATGTCGATCGTGTATCGTCAGCCGAGATGGTCGAACGCTTCCTGCCGCGATTGCAGGAGACGGCGGCCTCGGTCAAATCGATGCTGGTGTGAAGTTGATTGTCCGGTCTGAAACGCCCGAGGATATTGCGGCGATCCGTACCGTCCAGGAAGTAGCGTTCGGCCAGCCGGCCGAAGCGCAGCTGGTCGACGATCTGCGCACGGCAGGCGATGCGATTTTCTCGCTGGTTGCCGTCGATGACGGAACGGTCGTTGGCCATGTCCTGTTCTCGCGGATGAAAGCGCCGTTTCCCGCGCTGGCGCTCGCCCCTGTCGCGGTGCTGCCCGAATACCGGCGGACAGGTTTTGCCAGCCGGTTGATCCGCCAGGGCATCGCCCGCAGCGAGGCCGCCGGCTGGCTCGGCATTTTCGTCCTCGGCGATCCAGCCTTTTACCGGCGTTTCGGCTTCGATGCCGGCAAGGCGAGCGGCTTCATCTCGCCCTATGCCGGACCGCATCTGATGGTGCTGCCTGTTGGACGAAACGAACTTCCGGTCACCGCGGGACTCATTGAACATGCGCCCGCTTTCGCAAAGCTTGGATAGGCTAGGCGGAATGGCGCCTGGTTGGTAAAGAGTTTCCACCGTCATTGGGAGCGAAGTGAAGCAATCCGTTCCATCGCTTGCTGAGGTTTGGCAAGGCGCGCTATGGCGCGGGCAAGCGCTTGAGCGCGGCTTCGATCGCTTCGAACTTGGCGACGATCTGCGGCGTAACCAGGTAGCGCAGCATCGCCGCGAGCGACAGGCCGACAATCGTCGCGATAATCGCGTACTGCGTCACCAACGCCAGCAATATCGCACGCAGCCGGCGCCGTCGGGCTTTCGGCAGCTTGGCCGCAGCGGGAAGGCCGTCGTCGCCTTCAACCGTGCTCATGCGATCTAGAACTCGTTCAGAAGCTGATTGAGACGCGACTTCAGCCGCCGGTTGGACCGCTCGCTGGCGCGGAGCTTGCGCGCCCATTCCAGCGGAACAACGCTGCTCATGTCGTGCTCGCCGCAGAACATCAGGCCCGCTGTGTTGTGATCGCGCCAGACCGGGCGGGCCAGACAGGAAAGCCCCCGGCGCACGACTTCGAAATCGATCCGGTCGGGCAGGATGGCCGAATTCTCGAATTCGATTTTGGCGCCGCCCTGGCTGAAATTGCGCACGATGCAGTCAAGCGTCGAGTTGCGCGCGTTGAACGCGATCATTCCGCCGTAATAGACGCGGCCTCTCGGGTGTTGACGGCGCTCCAGCACGATTTGTCCTCCATGCGCTTAACGCTTTAGTAACACTCCTTTAGAGTGTATTGCAGCCACCGCTCGCATGGAACTTGTGCGGTGGTTAATAGTGGCGCCCGGTTCGGGTTGCAACCGTCGAGCGCATGCCTTCCGCGCGGCCGGAAATCAGGCCTCTGCAGCTTGCACTTTCACAGAAAGGTCAGGAGACCGCGCTGCGCAGCCCGAACGCGTGCTTGTCGTGCAGTACCGGCGCCACCGCATCGCTCAGCCGCGCCGCCGCCGCATCGACGGAAAGCCCTGCGGTGTCGACCACTGCCGACGCGCGCGCATAGAGCGGCTCGCGGCTGATCAGGATGTTGCGCAATTCCGCCATCGCCGAGCGATCGTCCGCCATCGGGCGCAGATCGCCCTGGCCGCGCACGCGGGCCATGTGCTCTTCCGGCTCGGCCTTGAGCCAGATCGTGTAGAACGACGACAGGATCAGGTCGAAGGTGAGCGGCTCGGAGACGATGCCGCCGCCGGTCGCCAGCACCATCAATTCCTTGCGCGCGAGCAATTGCGACAGCGCCGCCTGCTCCATGCGGCGAAAGCCTTCCTGGCCGTAGAGCGCAATGATCTCGGCGACGGATAATCCGTTCTGCGCCTCGACCTCCTTGTTGAGCTCGACGAATTTCCAGCCGATCTTCTTCGCCAGCATCCTGCCAAGGGTGGATTTGCCGGCGCCGCGCAGGCCGATCAGCGCGATACCGGCAAAGCTGATCCGACGCTGCGCCGATGGGCCGCCGCCGGCCAGCGCATCCTTCGCGTGCGCGATCTGGGCCGGCGTCGCCTTGCGCAGGAGATCGCGAATGATCGCCCAGTCCGGCGCCGGTTCGGCTGAAGGAATCATGTCTTCGAGATGCGCGCCCATCGCGTTCGACACACGCCTGAGCAGCACGATCGAAACATTGCCCTTGCCGCTTTCGAGCTGCGCTATGTAGCGCTCGGAAATTCCGGAAACCTTGGCGAGCACTTTGCGCGACATGCCGCGAAGGGCGCGCATGGTGCGCACACGCTGGCCGAGCTGCTCGAGAAAGCCGGATTCGGGGTCGCTGGCCTCGGTCATTTCCTCGTTCGGCTTTACCTGCGGTTGAACGGATTTCGGAAACATAATGCCGATGAGGATTGACAGCAAGCGCGGCCGGTGTCTTTGTATGAATTATAATTCTTAAAAACTGAGGAGAGAAGCGTCGTGAGCGGCACGTCCGGTTCGTACAATGCGGTGACCTGGCTGCTCGACCGCAATGTCGAGGAGGGGCGCGGGGCCAAGCTCGCCTTTACCGACACCGTCACTGAACTCACCTATGGCGATCTGCAGCGCCAGACCCGCCGCGCAGCCAACATGCTGCGCCGGCTCGGCGTCCGCCGCGAAGAGCGCGTGGCGATGATCATGCTGGATACGGTGGACTTCCCGTGCGTGTTCCTCGGCGCGATCCGTGCCGGCATCGTACCGGTGCCGCTCAACACGCTGCTGACCTCGGAGCAATACGCCTACATTCTCGGGGATTGCCGCGCGCGCGTACTGTTCGTCTCCGAAGCGCTGCTGCCGGTCGTCAACGACATCGTCGCTCGGATGCCCGACCTTGAGTACGTCGTCGTGTCGGGCAAGGACGCCCACGGCCACAAGAAACTGTCCGACGAACTCGCACGCGAGAGCGATACGTTCGCGACCGCCGCGACGCATCCGGACGAGCCCGCGTTCTGGCTCTATTCGTCTGGCTCGACCGGCATGCCCAAGGGCGTGCGGCACCTGCATGCCAATCTCGCCGCCACGGCCGATACCTACGCCAAACAGGTGCTCGGCATTCGCGAGGACGATGTTTGTCTCTCGGCGGCAAAGCTGTTCTTCGCCTATGGCCTCGGCAATGCGCTGACGTTTCCGATGTCGGTCGGCGCCTCTACGGTGCTGCACACGGACCGGCCGACGCCGGCGGCGATGTTTGCGCTGATGAACAAATTCAATCCGACCATCTTCTACGGCGTGCCGACGTTGTTTGCGGCGATGCTCAACGACGAGACGGTGAAGGATGCCCGCGCCGGCACGCGCCTGCGCATCTGCACCTCGGCCGGCGAAGCGTTGCCGGAATCGGTCGGCAATGCCTGGAAGGCGCGGTTCGGCGTCGACATTCTCGACGGCGTCGGCTCGACCGAACTGTTGCATATCTTCCTGTCCAACGCGCCCGGCGACATCAAATACGGCTCATCGGGGCGTCCCGTGCCCGGCTACAAGGTGCGGCTGGTCAATGAAGCAGGCGCCGAGGTGCCCGACGGCGAAGTCGGCGAATTGCTGGTCGATGCGCCGTCCGCCGGCGAGGGCTACTGGAAGCAGCGCGCCAAGAGCCGCTCGACCTTCGAAGGCCACTGGACCCGCACCGGCGACAAGTACATTCGCGATGCCGACGGGCGCTACACTTTCTGCGGCCGCTCGGACGATATGTTCAAGGTCTCCGGCATCTGGGTCTCGCCGTTCGAGGTCGAGAGCGCGCTGATCACCCATCCGGCGGTGCTCGAAGCCGCCGTCGTGCCCGAATCCGATCCGGAAGGATTGTTGAAGCCGAAGGCCTTTGTCGTATTGCGGCCCGGCGCCAACACCGATGATCTGCACGAAGTGCTGAAGGAGCACGTCAAGCAGAAGATCGGCGCCTGGAAATATCCGCGCTGGATCGACGTGGTGGACAGCCTGCCGAAGACGGCGACGGGTAAGATTCAGCGGTTCAAGCTGCGCGAACACACCTGACGTCGTCATTCCGGGGCGCGCGACAGCGCGAACTACGATGTGCAATTGCACATCGCGAGAATCTCGAGATTCCGGATCGGCTCGCTTCGCGATCCGTCCGGAATGACGGAATGAGTGGAAAGCACAAAATATGACAACCCTTACCTCCTCGGGCTTCCTCACAGTCGGCGCCTCGCATCTCGAATACCGCATGATCGGCCCGTCGCCCGAGAGCGCGCCAACGATCGTGATGCTGCATGAAGGACTCGGCTCGGCCGGCCTGTGGGGCGACTTTCCCGAAAAGCTTCAGGCCGCGACGGGCGCCGGCGTGTTCGCCTATTCGCGCGCAGGCTATGGCGCGTCGACGCCCGTAAAACTGCCGAGGCCGCTCGACTACATGCATGTCGAGGCGCTCGACGTGCTGCCGAAACTGCTCGACAAGATCGGCTTCCGCCGCGGCCTTTTACTCGGCCATTCCGACGGCGCCTCGATCGCGGCGATCTATACCGGCTCGCATCAGGACCACCGCGTGCAGGGCCTGGCGCTGATCGCGCCGCATTTCATCGTCGAGGATATTTCGGTGGCCTCGATTGCCGAGATCAGGAACGCCTACGAGACCACGAACCTGAAAGAGAAGCTGGCGCGCTGGCACCGGGACGTCGACAATGCCTTCTACGGCTGGAACGGCGCCTGGCTCGATCCGGATTTCCGCAACTGGGATATTTCTGAATACCTCGCCTATATCCGCGTACCGGTGGCGATCCTGCAGGGCGTCGACGATCAGTATGGAACCATGCGCCAGGTCGAGATCGCCACGGAAGAGTGCTACTGTCCGGTCGATGTGACTGTGATCCCGGGCGCGGGACATCAGCCGCATCGCGAAGCGCCGGAGGCGACGCTGGATGCGATTTCGGAATTCGCAAAGGCGGTGTTGCACACAGGTAGCGGCTCGCAGGGACGGGCCGCGTAACGCATTTCCGCATGCGCGTTCCGGGGCCGCGCCCCGATGACACAGTCCCCAGCCGCCGGTCATCTTCCATTGCCGCGCTGGGCCTATGTACCGGGCGACCCCGGCACGGCGAACGCCGACTACGAAACGCTGAGCCAGATCGTAGCTCTCGTGCCGCCGCGCTTCGGCGGTTACGTGCCGGCACGGCACCCGGCGCTGCGTTACGGCATCGCGCTCAACGACCACGGCTATTTCTGGGAGGCGCAGGAGATCCTGGAAGCGGTGTGGGCGGCAGCGCCGCAGGGCGGCCGCGAACGGATTCTGCTCCGCGCCTGCATCCTGATCGCGACCGCGAACTTGCGGCTGCGCATGCAGAAGCCGCACGTCGCGGCACGAATGCTGGGCGAGGCGCTCGGCGAGCTCGAGGCGCTGGGCCTGCGCCATGCCGGCGGCGACGGCTTTGCCGATTGTTTTCCGGCCGCGGCCCTGGCGGCCGTCATCAAGGACAAATTGGAGCGGCCGCAGCTTGCCAAGACCGATTGGGTGACCATTGCGGCCGCGAGCCGAACATGAAACAAAATGCATGTTCTGGCGTTTTAGGCTAGACTAAACAAAAAACATGCACTATTGTGCATGCAACGAACCAAGCAACATTTCGAGAAAACGACAGAGGGTGGCTCATGGCCGGTGAAGATCGCGTCCTCGCAGGCGGCGCGAAATACATCGATTTTCAAACCGATCCGTCGCGCTATCGCCATTGGAAGCTGGCGGTGGAGGGCGATGTCGCGACGCTCACCATGGATGTCGACGAGAACGCCGGGCTGTTCGAGGGCTATCAGCTCAAGCTGAATTCCTACGATCTCGGCGTCGACATCGAACTCGCGGACGCGGTGCAGCGGCTGCGCTTCGAACATCCCGAAGTGAAAGTGGTGGTGATGCGTTCGGCTAAGAACCGCGTGTTCTGCGCCGGCGCCAACATCCGCATGCTGGCGGGCGCGACCCACGCGCACAAGGTCAACTTCTGCAAATTCACCAACGAGACCCGCAACGGCCTGGAAGATTCATCTGAAAATTCCGGGCAGCGCTTCATCACCGTCGTCAACGGCACCGCGGCTGGCGGCGGCTACGAGCTGGCGCTCGCAACCGATCACATCATCATGGCCGACGATGGCGCCGCCGCCGTCGCGCTGCCGGAAGTGCCGTTGCTCGCGGTGCTGCCGGGCACCGGCGGGCTGACGCGCGTGGTCGACAAGCGCAAGGTGCGCCGCGACCATGCCGACTTCTTCTGCACCATCGAGGAAGGCATCAAGGGCAAGCGCGCCGTCGCATGGCGGCTGGTCGACGAGATCGCGCCGAACAGCAAGCTCGAAGCCAAGGTCGCCGAGCGGGCGAAAGAGTTCGCCGTCGCCTCGAAGCGCAACGGTACCGGCAAGGGCATCACGCTCGAGCCGCTCAACCGCACCATCGACGAAGCCGGCATCCGCTATGGCTTCGTCAGCGTCGACATCGATCGCCCCGCGCGGATTGCGACCATCTCAATCAAGGCGCCGGAAGCCGCGCCACCGGCCGATATCGACGGCCTGATCGGGCAGGGCGCGTCGTTCTGGCCGCTGCAGGTGGCGCGCGAGCTGGATGACGCGATCCTGCATTTGCGCATCAACGAACTTGAAATCGCGATGCTGGTGTTCAAGAGCCACGGCGATCCCGCCAATATCGTCGCCTGCGACACCTTCCTCGAAGCCAACAAGGCGCATTGGCTGGTCAACGAGATCAGGCACTACTGGAAGCGCGTGCTCAAGCGCATCGACGTTACCTCGCGCACGCTGGTGACGCTGGTCGAGCCCGGCTCCTGCTTCGCCGGCACGCTGGCCGAACTCGTGTTCGCCGCCGACCGCTCCTACATGCTGATCGGCTCGCGGCAGGGCGACAATCGCCAGCCGCCCGCGATCCAGTTGACCTCGATGAATTTCGGCCCCTATCCGATGAGCCACGGCCTGACCCGCCTGCAATCGCGCTTCCAGGCCGATCCGTCCGATCTGGAACGCGCGGAATCGACCATCGGCACGACGCTCGATGCGGAGGCCGCCGAAGAACTCGGCCTCGTCACTTTCGCGCTCGACGATATCGATTGGGACGACGAGGTGCGGGTGTTCCTGGAGGAGCGCACGTCGTTTTCGCCCGACGGCCTCACCGGCATGGAAGCCAATTTGCGCTTCGTCGGGCCAGAGACCATGGAATCGAAAATCTTCTCGCGCCTCACGGCGTGGCAGAACTGGATCTTCCAGCGCCCCAACGCGGTGGGTGAAGACGGTGCGCTGCGCCGTTACGGCACCGGTCAGAAGGCGCAATTCGACATGACGCGGGTTTGATTTCGTGTCCCGGGCGCCGTGCGGCGCAGGTGGCGCGGCCCGCAGAACCTTAACAGGTCCCAGATCTGCGGCGCATCGTTTCGCCTCGCACTTACGCCCCGGGACACGAGAGCCTTAAAGGAGCACGGCTATGAATTACATGAACGTCGACTATTCGACCAAGATTCCCAACAACGTGAATCTCAGCGAAGACCGCCAGGTGCTCAAGGCGCTGGAGGGCTGGCATCCCGGCTACATGGACTGGTGGGGCGACATGGGGCCGGAAGGCTTTCAGCAGTCGCTGGTCTATCTGCGCACCGCCTATTCGGTCGATCCGCGCGGCTGGGCCAAGTTCGATTACGTCAAGATGCCGGAATACCGCTGGGGCATTTTGCTGGCGCCGCAGGAAGAGAACCGCGTCATTCCGTTCGGCGAGAATTACGGCAAGCCGGCCTGGCAGGAAGTCCCGGGCGAGCACCGCGCCACGCTGCGCCGCCTGATCGTGATCCAGGGCGACACCGAGCCCGCTTCCGTCGAACAGCAGCGCCATCTCGGTAAGACCGCGCCCTCGCTCTATGACCTGCGCAACCTGTTCCAGGTTAATGTCGAGGAAGGCCGTCACCTCTGGGCGATGGTCTATCTCCTGCAGAAATATTTCGGCCGCGACGGCCGCGAGGAGGCGGACGATTTGTTGCGCCGTCGCTCGGGCGACGCTGACTCCCCGCGCATGCTCGGCGCCTTCAACGAGGCGACGCCGGACTGGCTGTCGTTCTTCATGTTCACCTACTTCACCGACCGCGACGGCAAGATGCAGCTGCATTCGCTGGCGCAGTCCGGCTTCGACCCGCTGTCGCGCACCTGCCGCTTCATGCTGACCGAAGAGGCGCATCACATGTTTGTCGGCGAGACGGGCATCAGCCGCGTCGTGCAGCGCACCTGCGAGGCGATGAAGGAAGCCGGCATCACCGATCCGACCGACATCGCCAAGGTGCGGGCGCTCGGGGTGATCGACCTGCCGACCATCCAGAAGAAGCTGAACCTGCACTATTCGCTGTCGCTCGATCTGTTTGGTTCGGAAGTCTCGACCAACGCGGCGAATGCCTTCAACGCCGGCATCAAGGGCCGCTACAAGGAAACCCAGATCGACGACGACCACCAGCTCAAGAACGCCACCTATCCGGTGCTGAAGCTGGTCGACGGCGTGATCAAGCGGGTCGACGAGCCGGCGTTGACCGCGCTCAACATGCGCCTGCGCGACGACTACACGCAGGATTGCGTCAAGGGCATGCTGCGCTGGAACAAGGTGATTTCGACCGCCGGCTATCAGTACAAGCTGACGCTGCCCAACGTCGCGTTCCACCGCCAGATCGGCGAGTTCAAGGATATCAACGCCACGCCCGACGGCGTGCTGATCGACGACGCCACCTGGAACCAACGCAAGGGCGAATGGTTGCCTTCGTCGCAGGACGGCGACTTCATCGCCTCGCTGATGAAGCCGGTGACCGAAGCCGGGCAGTACGCCTCCTGGATCTCGCCGCCGAAGGTCGGCATCGACAACAAGCCCGGCGATTTCGAGTACGTGAAGATCGAAACCTGAACCACCCCGCAAATCGGGGAGCCGTAAACATGGACCCCGATCGCGACCTCGAAAAACTGAACCGCGACCAACTGGTCGCGGAGGTGAAGCGCCTGAGGGCGGGCATCCGCGCGCATCGCGACAGCACCGGTCACGACTTGTGCTGGCACCACCCCGATCTCTGGGGCCTGTTGCCCGAACGGATCACGCCCGAAGTGGCCGTCCCGCCCTGGCCGAAATTCTTGCGCGGCTGTCTGCGATACCGCGAAGCGCTGGAGCGCGAGCTGCCCGACGCGCCGAAGGCTGATTTCGAATACGATGAAGGTGAGGGGATCTAACCTCTCCCCGCTTGCGGGGAGAGGTCGCTGCGCGCTTGCGCGGCGGGTGAGGGGGGTACAGGTCTATCGATAGATCACAGCTCGCGGAGAGAGCCCCTCACTCCGACCCTCTAAGAGCGAGCTTCGCTCGTCTCGACCCCGTGAAGGACGGGGCGAGGGAGTGCACCGCCGTTGCCGCTCGCCTACCCCGCAATCTCGCTCCCCGCGCTCGCATACACCACGCCGCCGTCGACCGCGATGGTGTTGCCGACGACATAGTCGCCCGCCCGCGAGGCAAGATAGATCGCGACACCCGCCATATCCTCATCGGTACCGATGCGCCGCGCCGGAACGCGCTTTGCCACCGCGTCGGACTGATCGCGCGCGGCGCGGTTCATATCCGATGCGAACGCGCCCGGCGCGATCGCGGTGACATTGATATTGTCCTTGATCAGCTTGGTCGCCATGCGCCGCGTCAGGTGGATCACTGCGGCCTTGCTCGCGGCGTAGGAGTAAGTCTCCATCGGATTGACGAAGATGCCGTCGATCGAAGCGACGTTGATCACTTTGGCGGGGCGTTCAGCCGAGGCCGCCGCGCGTAGCGGTTTTGCCAACGCCTTGGTCAGGAAGAACAGCGACTTGACGTTGAGGTCCATCACCTTGTCCCAGCCGCTTTCCGGAAATTCGTCGAACTCCGCGCCCCAGGCCGCGCCTGCATTGTTGACGAGAATGTCGAGCTTCGGCTCCAGCTTGATGATTTCCGAAGCGAGTTTTTCACAGCCCGCGACGGTGGAGATATCGATCGGCAGCGCGATGCATTCGCCGCTGTAGGCGGCGGTGAGTTCTTTCGCGGTGGCTTCGCAGGGACCCGCCTTGCGCGCGGTGATGTAAACCTTCGCCGCGCCCTGCGCGAGAAAACCCGCCGCGATCATCTTGCCGATGCCGCGCGAACCGCCCGTCACCAGCGCGACGCGGCCATTGAGTGAAAACAGATCCTTGAACATGCGATCCTCCATTAACTTTGTCTTGGTTTTGGGGGGAGGAGGAGTGCGAGTCAAGGAAGGGAATGGACCCGTAGCCCGGATGGAGCGAAGCGCAATCCGGGGAAAATCTGCCGGCTTGTGAGAGGCCCCGGATTTTACGCTCCGCTTCATCCGGGCTACGAACTACGGATAGTCCCTACGCCGCATCAACGCGTCGAAAACCGTTCCACATCGCCGTGGCCGCGCCTGATGTCAGGACTGGGAGGATGCGCGCGTCCTGGTAGTTGCCGTTGAGCGAGACCCGCTGCAGCGCGGTCATGTGGTCGGCGCTTTCCGGGAACAGCATGCCCAGCCGCGTCGTGACCGCCGTCTTGAATCCTACAGCCTTCGCCAGGGCGAATTCGCGCTGCCCGGCCGCGATCCGGTCGCCATAGGGATAGGCGAGATGCAGCACCGGCCGCTGCAATGCCGCTTCGATCCGCGCGCGGCTCTCCGCCAGTTCGAACGAGGCGGTATCCTCGCTCTGCCGCGCCAGATTGCAATGCGTGATCGTATGCGCGCCGATCGTCACCAGGGGATCGTCCGCGAACGCCTTCAATTCTTCCCAGGACATGCAGAACTCGCGTGCGATCGGAATTTCGTCCACCTCGTGGCGCGTGCATAGCGCGGAGATTTCGCGCAGCAGGTCGTGCTCACCCGGCAGCGTACGCAGCCAGTCGTGCAGCCTGTCGAAGGCGGCCTGTTTGGCCGCCGGCGTCGAGGTGTCGAGGCGGGTCGCTGTGTCACCGATCGGTACTTCGATCGAGGACGCTTTGGCGATTGCCCTCTCGAGCGCAACCCACCACAACCTTCCGGTGCCTTCGGCGAAATCGCTCGTGACGTAGACGGTCATCGGCGCGTCAAATTCGCGCATCACCGGCAAAGCGTAATCGCGGTTGTCGCGATAGCCGTCATCGAGGGTGAAGCAGGCGAAGCGCCGCGCAAAATTGCGCTGCTGGAGACGCTGATGCGCTTCATCCATGGTGACGATGTCGACGTCAAGGTTACGAAGATGCGCCAGCATCGCCCGCAAGAATTCCGGCTCGACCTCGAGATGGTGATTGGGCTGAAATGCGCCGTCGCGGCGAGGACGGACATGGTGCAGCATGAAAATGACACCGACACCTGCGAAGATTGGTCGCAGCAGGTAATGCGCTCCGGAGAAGTACAGCGCTTCCAGCCCGGCGCGAATAACGGTGTTGCGAAGCAGTTTCATTTTGTGGTTGGGGGGATGCCCGGTTGTATTACAGGGGCTGAAATTAGCGACAGACCGCTGAACAAACAGTTAGCCGGACCGATTCCGCACCCCTTTCGCGCCTGCGACATTTCGGGTTTGACAGCCTCGCAAGGGTTTGTTTTCTCTGCCTTCCGGACCCGGCAGGAACTCGAATGCGCGGACTTTTCAAGTGGAGTAGCAAATGGTGGCCGGGCGTTATTCCTCTGGTCATCTTTTGGGCGATCGCGGCCTGGACGAGCACAGAACCGCTGGAAGCCGATCTGGCGCAGCGTTCGGCCGCCGCGCTCAAGGACACCGTCCTCAATAAAACGCGAATTTCGGTCGCCGGCCGCGACGTGACCCTGGCCGCAGATGCGTTTTCGGAAGACGGCCGGCAGAGCGCTGTGGCGTCGGTGGAGACGGTGCTGGGGGTGCGGCTGGTTAACGATGAAACCCGGCTCGTTCCCGAGGCCAAGCCGTTCCTCTGGTCGGCCGAACGCGATGTCGTTCGGGTGACCCTGTCGGGAAGTTCGCCGCTGCCGGCAAGCAAGAGCAGGTTGATGGAGGCGGCGCGCGCCAATCTCGGCGGCGTCGAAGTGGTCGACCGGATGGATCTGTCGCGCGGCGCGCCGCCGCGTTTCGACAATGCGGCGCTGTTGCTGCTCGATCAGATCGGCAAGCTGAAGGAAGGCAAGATCACGCTGTCGGATAACCAGGTCAGCCTGTCCGGCATGGCGCGCGAGCTCGGCGGCCGGGAAGCCATCGCCGCCGCGCTGAAAAATCTGCCCGAAGGTTTTTCGGTCGCAGCCAATGAGGTCAAGGCGCCGCCTTATGTCTTCCAGGCCTACAAGGATCCGGTCGCGGTGACGCTGACGCTGACCGGCAATGTGCCCGACAGCAATGTCCACGCCGCGCTGGTGGCGGCGGCGGGACGCAAGTTCTTCAGCGAAAAAGTCGTCGACAATCTGAAGGCGAGCATCGGCGCGCCGTCGGGCTTTGCCAGCGCGGTGGTGCCGGCGCTCGGCGCGCTGTCGCGGCTGTCGACCGGCACGCTCGTCGTCTCCGACCGCGAGGTGAAGCTGTCGGGCGATGCGCTGTATGAGACGGCCGCCAGCCAGATCCGCGCCGGCCTCGGCAAGGACTTTCCGCAGGGCTGGCAGTTCAAGCCGGAAATCTCGGTAAAGCCGCCCGCCGCGCCGGTCGATGCGACGGTGTGCCAGCAGCTATTCACTGATCTGCTCGGCAAGGCCCGGATCCGCTTCGAACCCGGCAAGGCCGAGATTGTCGCTGATTCCGCCGGCCTGCTCGACCGCCTGATCGAAACCGCGCTGCGCTGCCCGACCGCCAATATCGAGATATCAGGCCATACCGATGCCGACGGCGACGAGGGGGCCAACCAGGCGCTGTCCGAGAAGCGGGCGCAGGCGGTTGCCGACTATCTGGTCAGGGCGGGATTGCCGGCCAGCCGGTTCAGCGCGGTCGGCTATGGTTCGACGCAGCCGATTGCCGGTAACGATACCGACCAGGGCAAGGCGCAAAATCGTCGCATCGATTTCGTGGTGAAGTGAGCATGGGCTATTTGACCACATTTTACTGGGGCTGGCTGTTGGGATCGGTGCTGCTCGGCTTCGCCATGGGCTGGATATCCGTGGTCCAGCACGGCGACGGTGTCCCGCGGAAATGGCAGTGGTGGCTCTCGGCGCTGGTCGCGGCACTGGTCGCAGCCGCGGTCGCGCGTGTCGTGCCGGGCCGTTTCGGCTACTGGCTCGATCTCGGCCTGATCATGTTCGGCCTTTATCTCTGCGGTTGTGCGGTCGGATCGTGGTTGCGCGACTGGGTGGTCTCGCGCACCGCGCCGCCGGCCTGATTGCCTCATGCGCCGGTCAACTTTACCGCTGTCATTGTCACGGGTTGTTGACCAGTCCCTTCTATGGTCCGGAACCCCTATAGGGCGGCGGGATTTCAGTAAAACCGTGCCAGTGCTGTCATGGACCTCGCCTAATATGTTGAAGAGGCGCGTTTTATTGTCGTCAGGCGAATTCCACTCCGGCTCAAAACGCGCTACCAGAGGGGCGAGGGAGCAGCGTAGCGTCGGCGGGGTTCGCGCCATTGCCGTCGTCGCAGAAGCGCAATTCGAGGTGTAGATGCTGGAAGCAATACGCAGGGCAACTTCGTTTCTGCGCCAGAAACAGGTCCTGCATAAGCTCGGGGTCGTCATCAGCATCACGGTCATCGCCGTTGCGTGCTACGTGCTCTATCACATGCTCCGTGGCATCGACACCAACGAGGTGATCGACGCCATCAAGGGCACCGAACCGAGCCAGATCGCGCTGGCGGCCCTGTTCGTGGCGGCGGGCTATTTTACGCTCACCTTCTATGATTGGTTCGCGGTCCGCGCGATCGGCCAGCACCATGTGCCCTATCGCGTCAACGCGCTGGCCGCCTTCACCTCCTATTCGATCGGACACAATGTCGGCGCCAGTGTCTTCACCGGCGGCGCGGTGCGCTACCGGATCTATTCGGCCTGGGGGCTGAACGCGATCGACGTCGCCAAGATCTGCTTTCTCGCCGGGCTCACCTTCTGGCTCGGCAATGCCGCGGTCCTGGGACTGGGCATCGCCTACCACCCGGAAGCCGCCGCCTCGATCGATCAACTGCCCGCCTGGCTCAACCGCATCGCGGCGTTCGCCATCATCATCGGACTGGTCGGATATGTCGCCTGGGTCTGGGCCCAGCCCCGCAGCGTCGGCCGCGGGCCGTGGACGGTCACGCTGCCGGGCGGCCCACTGACGCTGCTGCAGATCGCCATTGGCATCGTCGATCTCGGCTTCTGCGCGCTGGCGATGTACATGCTGGTGCCGGACGAGCCCCAGATCGGCTTCGTCGTCGTCGCCGTGATCTTCGTCTCCGCGACCCTGCTGGGCTTTGCCAGTCATTCCCCGGGCGGGCTCGGCGTGTTCGATGCCGCCATGCTGGTCGGCCTCTGGCAGATGGACCGGGAGGAACTGCTGGCCGGCATGCTGCTGTTCCGCGTCCTCTATTATATCGGGCCCTTTGTCATATCTGTAATCTTGCTGACGCTTCGGGAGATTATCATCGGCGCGCGATCGAAGCGCCTGCGCCAACTGGCGTCTGCCGCCGATCCCGAGCCGAGGCATGAAGCCCCCGTCTATGTGCGCGAGCGTGGAGACACGGGCACCTGATGACGCGGCGGGGGCTTCGCGATTAGAGGAAAAGCCTGCGCCATGGCGATCGACGATTCCCACTCTTCCTCCTTCTTCGCACCGTGGCCGGACCGGTTGCGGCACTCGGCCATCATCCTGCTGGCCGCCGGCCTCGCGCTTTGCGCGCTCGTGGTATTGGCCGATCTCTCGCTGGCCCGCGCCGTGGCCGTTTTCATCTGTATCGCCGCCGCAGCGCTGGTGCCGTGGCGGCTGCATCATGTGGCGGCCTCGCGAGACGATGTCCGGGCCGTCAGCCCGGTCGAGTCCGCTGCCGTCAGCGCGGTCGTTGCCGGCATGCCGGATCCGGCCGTGCTGCTCGACCGCGCCGGGCGCGTCATTCATCTCAATGCGGCTGCTGCCCAGCTTGCGCCCGCGCTGCGCAAGAACGAACTGGCGCAGTTCGCGCTGCGCTCGCCGGAAATCATCACCGCGCTGCGCGAGGCGATCGCGACCACCGAGCCGCGCCGGGCGACCTATCTGGACCAGGTGCCGGTCGACCGTTGGATGGAACTGATCATCACGCCGGTGCCGGTCCCCACCCTGTTCGGCGGCACCGAGAAATGCATGCTGCTGACCTTCCACGACCAGACGCCGCTGCGGCGGGTCGAGGAGATGCGCGCCGACTTCGTCGCCAATGCCAGCCATGAACTGCGGACGCCGCTCGCGGCGTTGTCGGGTTTCATCGATACGCTGCAGGGTCCCGCCAAGGACGACGCCAAGGCGCGCGAGCGCTTTCTGTCGATCATGCATACGCAGGCGACGCGGATGGCGCGGCTGATCGACGATCTCCTGTCGCTGTCGCGGGTCGAATTGTCGGCCCATGTCCGGCCCGACGCCTCCGTCGATATCGTGCCGATCATCCGCCAGGTGGCCGACGGGCTGGAGCCGCTGGCGCGCGAGCGCCAGGTTGCGATCGAAATCGATCTGCCCGCATCGGCGACGATTGCGGGCGACCGCGAGGAACTGCTGCGGCTGTTCGAAAACCTGATCGAAAACGCGCTCAAATATGGCGCGTCCGGCGAGCGGGTGGTCGTCTCGCTGAGGCAGGCGACATCTGCTGAGGGTGCGCCGGAACTCCGCGTCATGGTCCGCGATTTCGGCCCCGGCATCGCCCCGGAACATCTGCCGCGGCTCACTGAACGGTTCTACCGGGTCGATGTCGGCGACAGCCGCGCCCAGGGTGGAACCGGGCTCGGTTTATCCCTGGTGAAACATATTCTTAACCGCCATCGCGGCCGGCTTTTGATCGAAAGCGTGCCCAAGAACGGGGCCACCTTTACCGCCTGTTTTCCCCAGGCGAAAACCCCTGTAGCGCATTGAATCTAAGCGATTTCAATCGCTTAGGATTGTCATCCAACTGTCATCGAACCTTCGTAAAAGCTCTATCGACCGCCCCTAGATGGACGGTGCGTGAGCGCGATCGGGCGCATTGGCGCTTCGCTCACCAGATGGAGACCAACCATGAATTTCATGAAAGCTATCGTCGCTGCCGGCCTGGTCGCCGCTTCGACGTCGGCCTTCGCTGCCGATATCACCGGCGCGGGCGCGACCTTCCCCTTCCCGCTCTATTCGAAGTGGGCTGATGCCTACAAGAAGGAGACCGGCAACGGTCTGAACTATCAGTCGATCGGCTCTGGCGCCGGCATTAAGCAGATCCAGGCCAAGACCGTGACCTTCGGCGCCAGCGATATGCCGCTGAAGCCGGAGCAGCTTGAAAAGGACGGCATGATTCAGTGGCCGCAGGCGATGGGCGCGCTGGTGCCGGTCGTGAACCTCGAGGGCATCAAGCCGGGTGAGTTGGTGTTCTCCGGCGAGCTGCTCGGCGACATCTATCTCGGCAAGATCAAGAAGTGGGACGATCCCGCGATCGCTAAGCTCAATCCTAAGGTCAAGCTGCCCTCCGACGCGATCACGGTGGTGCGCCGTTCGGACGGCTCCGGCACCACGTTCATCTGGACCGACTATCTCTCGAAGACCAATGCCGAGTGGAAGGCGAAGGCCGGTGCCGGTACCGCGGTTGAGTGGCCGACGGGCGTTGGCGCCAAGGGTAACGAAGGCGTCGCCGGCAATGTCAGTCAGACCAAGAACTCGATTGGCTATGTCGAGTACGCCTATGCCAAGCAGAACAAGCTGACCTACGGTGCTGTCATCAACAAGGCCGGCAAGACCGTGCAGCCGACGATTGGCGCATTCCAGGCCGCGGCCGCCAATGCCGATTGGGCCGGCGCCAAGAACTACTTCGTCATCCTGACCGACCAGCCCGGCGATGCGTCGTGGCCGATCACCGGCGCGACCTTCATCCTGATGCACAAGGATGCGACCGACAAGGCGGCGTCCCAGGAGGCCATCAAGTTCTTCAAATGGGCGTTTGAGAAGGGCGACAAGATGGCCGAAGAGCTCGACTACATCCCGATGCCGGACTCGGTGGTCAAGCAGATCGAAAAGACCTGGTCGTCCGAGATCAAGAGCTGATCGGTCCAGCACTTCGCTACACGATCGCTCAACCCGGGATGCCCCGGGTTGAGCACCCCTCTCGGGACAGGAGAGGCAAGAACAAAGCGCGAGCCGAAAAAGCCGTGCACCGAAGTCCGGGTCATTGGGCTATAAGTACAGGGGATTGGCGTGGCAGAAATGACGGTTGATAGCGACGTAATGGATGCTGCTGGGCCCTATGATCGCGCAAAGGCTCTCAGCGCGTTCAAGCTCGGCGACGTCACCTTCTACTGGATCACGCGTGCCTGCGCGATCTCGGTTCTGCTCATCCTCGGCGGCATCATCATTTCGCTCATTGTTGGCGCCTGGCCCGCGATCCGCGAATATGGCGCGGCCTTCCTGTGGACGCAGCGCTGGGCGCCGTCGGCCGATCCGCCGGTGCTGGGCGCGCTCGGCCCGATCTATGGCACGCTGATCACCTCCGTGATCGCGATGATGATCGCCATTCCCGTCGGCCTCGGCATCGCGATTTTCCTCACCGAGATCTGTCCGATCTGGCTGCGCCGTCCGATCGGACTTGCCATCGAACTGCTGGCCGGCATTCCCTCCATCATCTACGGCATGTGGGGTTTCTTCGTGCTGGGCCCGTTCCTGGCCAACACCTTCCAGCCGTTCATGATCAGCGTGTTCGACGGCGTTCCCGTACTGGGGACGATCTTCGCTGGTCCGCCGTCCTATCTCAGCTTGTTCAACGCGTCATTGATTCTGGCGATCATGGTATTGCCCTTCATCACCGCGATCTCGGTCGACGTCTTCAAGACGGTCCCGCCGGTGCTCAAAGAGGCCGCCTACGGGGTGGGGTGTACCAACTGGGAAGTCGTTCGCAACGTGGTGATCCCCTACACCCGAGTCGGAGTGATCGGTGGCATCATGCTGGCGCTCGGCCGCGCGCTCGGCGAAACCATGGCGGTGACCTTCATCATCGGCAATTCGTTCAAGATCCAGTCCTCGATCTTCGCGCCGGGCACCACGATATCCGCCGCCATCGCTTCCGAATTCGCCGAGAGCGACGGGCTACATCAATCCGGCCTGATCCTGCTTGGCTTGCTGCTGTTCGTGCTGACGTTCTTCGTTCTTGCTGCCGCAAGGCTGATGCTGATGCGGCTGGAAAAGAAGGCGGGGAACTGAGATCATGAATCCGATTTACGTATCCCGCCGCCGCAACAACATCATCGTCAAGTTCCTGTGTCTGGGCGCCGCCTTGTTCGGCGTGACCTGGCTGGCGCTGATCCTGTTCACGCTGTTCTACAACGGCGTCACCGGGCTCAATCTCGCCGTCTTCACCCAGGATACGCCGCCGCCGGGTTCGACCGATGGCGGCCTGCGCAACGCCATCATCGGCTCGATCATGATGACCGTGATCGGGGTCGGCATCGGCGCGCCGCTCGGCCTGTTCGCAGGTACGTATCTCGCCGAATACGGCAAGCACGACAAGCTCACCTCGGTGATCCGCTTCATCAACGACATCCTGTTAAGCGCGCCCTCGATCATCATCGGCCTGTTCATCTACGGCGCCATCGTCGCGCCGATGGGCGGCTTCTCAGCCTTCGCCGGCTGTCTGGCGCTCGCCGTGATCGTGATCCCGGTGGTGGTCCGCACCACCGAGGACATGCTCGGGCTGGTGCCCAATCCTTTGCGCGAGGCGGCGTCCGCGCTCGGCATGCCGCGCTCGCTGGTGATCCGGCGGATCGCCTACCGCGCCGCGCGCGCCGGCCTGATCACCGGCGTCCTGCTGGCCACCGCCCGCGTCGCCGGCGAAACCGCGCCGCTGCTGTTCACCGCGCTGTCCAACCAGTTCTTCAGCCTGGATATGACCAAGACGATGGCGAACCTGCCGGTCACCATCAACAACTTCGTCCAGAGCCCCTATGCCTACTGGAAGCAGCTCGCCTGGGCCGGGGCCCTGCTGATCACGCTCACCGTACTTGCCCTGAATATTGGCGCGCGCATTCTTGGCGCCGAGAGGACATCCAAATGACCGATCTCTCCGTATCCGTGAGTTCCGCGAGCGGGCCCGTTCCGCAGGTAGCGCTGCCCGAGGCCGCGCCGAAGGTGACCGCGCGCGGCCTGAACTTCTACTATGGCGAACACCACGCGCTGAAGAACATCAACCTGACGCTCGGCACCCACCGCGTCACCGCCTTCATCGGCCCGTCCGGCTGCGGCAAGTCCACGCTGCTGCGGATCTTCAACCGGATGTACGACCTTTATCCCGGCCAGAAGGCGACCGGTCAGCTTATGCTCGACCAGACCAACATCCTTGACCCCAAGCTCGACCTCAATTTGCTGCGGGCCCGCGTCGGCATGGTGTTCCAGAAGCCGACGCCGTTCCCGATGACGATCTACGAAAACATCGCCTTCGGCATCCGTCTCTATGAGAAGATCTCGAAGTCGGAAATGGACGGCCGGGTGGAGAAGGCGCTGCGCGGCGGCGCGCTGTGGAACGAGGTCAAGGACAAGCTGAACGCCTCCGGCCTCTCGCTGTCCGGCGGCCAGCAGCAGCGGCTCTGCATCGCCCGCACGGTCGCTGTCAGGCCCGAGGTAATCCTGTTTGACGAACCCTGTTCGGCGCTCGACCCGATCTCGACCGCCAAGATCGAGGAACTGATTCAGGAACTGGCGGAGGACTACACCATCGCCATCGTCACCCATAATATGCAGCAGGCGGCGCGCGTCTCCGACAAGACCGCCTTCATGTATCTCGGCGAGCTGATCGAATTCGACGACACCAACAAGATCTTCACTTCGCCGAGCGACCGACGCACCCAGGATTACATCACCGGCCGGTTCGGCTGAGGAGACAAGACATGGCTTCCGAGCACACCGCCAAGGCGTTCGACAGCGACCTTCAGGAACTCACCCGCCTAGTCGCGGAGATGGGCGGCCTGGCCGAACGCATGATCACCGAATCCGTCGACGCGCTGGTCCGCCGCGACGTCGCACTCGGCAAGCGCGTCGTCGCAACCGATGTCGAGATCGACCGCCTGCAGCATTTGATCGAGGAGCGAGCGGTATTGACCATCGCCCGCCGCCAGCCGATGGCGATCGACTTGCGCGAAATCGTCGGCGCCATGCGCGTCGCCACCGATCTGGAGCGGATCGGCGATCTCGCCAAGAACATGGGCAAGCGGGTCGCGGCCCTGGAGAACGATTTCCAGCCGCTGAAGCTGATGCGCGGCCTCGAACACATGACCGATCTGGTGCAAACGCAGGTCAAGTCGGTGCTGGACGCCTATGCCGCGCACGACCTGCCGGCGGCAATGGCGGTCTGGAAAGGCGACGAGGAAGTCGACGCCATCTGCACCTCGCTGTTCCGCGAACTTCTCACCTACATGATGGAAGACCCGCGCAACATCTCGTTCTGCATTCATTTGATGTTCTGCGCCAAGAATATTGAGCGGATCGGCGACCACGCGACCAACATCGCCGAAACCGTGTTCTACATGATCGAGGGACAGCAGATGCTCGACAAGCGCCCGAAGGGCGACATGACGACGTTTGCTACGACCGTGCCGAATAGTTGACGTAGCGTTTTCGAGCGAAGTGGAGGCCGGTTCGCGTGAAGAAAACGCGTCAGACAGAAGAGGCAAGAAAAGGATGAGCGCACGCATTATGGTGGTCGAGGACGAGGAAGCGCTGACCACGCTGTTGCGCTACAACCTCGACGCTGAAGGCTACGAAGTGGAGACCGTAGGCCGCGGCGACGACGCCGATACGCGGCTGAAGGAGCGCGTGCCCGACCTCGTCGTGCTCGACTGGATGCTTCCGGGCTTGTCCGGCATCGAGCTCTGCCGCCGCCTGCGCGCCCGGCCCGAAACCAAGCAGTTGCCGATCATCATGCTGACCGCGCGCGGCGAGGAGAGCGAGCGGGTGCGGGGGCTTGCGACCGGTGCCGACGACTACATCGTCAAGCCGTTCTCGGTGCCGGAACTCCTGGCGCGGGTGAAAGGCCTGTTGCGTCGGGCAAGCCCGGAGCGGCTCGCTACCGTCCTGACCTATGGCGACATCGAACTCGACCGCGAGAAACGCCGCGTCGCGCGCTCCGGCCGCCAGATCGACCTCGGCCCGACCGAATATCGCCTGCTGGAATTTTTCCTCGAACATCCCGGCCGCGTCTTCAGCCGCGAGCAATTGCTCGACAGCGTCTGGGGCCGCGACATCTATATCGACGAACGCACCGTCGACGTCCACATCGGCCGCCTGCGCAAGCTGCTCAACCCCGGCCGCGAGCAGGACCCGATCCGTACCGTGCGCGGCGCCGGTTATGCGCTGGATGACCGGTTTGCCAAGGTGGAGCCGTAAGGCTTCGCTATCATCCGCGCAAACTCCACCGTCGTCCCCGCGAAAGCGGCAGCTCTCTCATCGTCATTGCGAGCGAAGCGAAGCAATCCATAGTGCCACGCGGCAAGTATGGATTGCTTCGTCGCTTTCGCTCCCTTGCGCAAACGCTTCGGCGTTTGTCGCTGGCAATGACAGTGGTTGCCGCATCGGCGATCCGGATGCGGGGGTACAGGTCTATCGATAGACCGCAATCGCGGAGAGAGCCCCTCACCCCAACCCTCTCAGCGCGAGCTTCGCTCGTCGTGGCCCCGCAAAAGCGGGGCGAGGGAGCGCACCTTGCGCGGAGCGCTTACGTCTCGCGCAAATGAGCGCGCCTTACCTCGTCTGCTTCGGCTGCTGCCGCCGCCGATCGGCGGCCGGTTGATACGCCACGCGCGAGTGATGCGCGCAGTAGGGCAGGCCGCTGAGCGCCTTGCCGCCGCAGAAGAAGAATTCCGGGCTCGAAGGATCGCCGACCGGCCAGTGGCAGGTCGCCTCGTTCAGTTCGAGCAGCGACAGCCGCTGGCTCATCGGCACTACATTGTCGAAGGCGACCGGATCGGCCTCGATCTCCACCTCGAAAGCGTGCGCCAGCGCGGTGTTGCCGCGCGAGACCGGGCGCGACACCCGCATCATCTGCTGGGCGGCGGGGCGTGCCTTGCGCTGCCGCGGAGCGGCCGAGGAGGGACTCTTGGCTCGGCCGGACAGGCCCAGCCGGTGCACTTTGCCGATTACGGCGTTTCGCGTCACATTTCCGAGTTCCGCGGCAATCTGGCTCGCGGACAATCCGGCTTCCCAGAGCTTCTTCAGCTGCTCGACGCGATCGTCGGACCAGGTCAAAACCGTCATCGTAATCTTCCCTTCGCATCGCGCCGGCCAATCGAGGGCAGCGCGGGCGATGTCATTCGTCTCAAAAATCCCTGCGGTCAGAATCCCTTAGCCCTCGCCGGGCGCGTTAACCGCGCCCGAACGTTTACGCCTGCACAAATGGACTCTTAGGGATCAGAACTGCCGCACGAGATGTCGTACCCGACAGCCCAAACGCTACAATATGGCGTGACTCGGGCGCAAGAGTCCGCGCCCCAACGTCCACATCTTCTGACATCTAGGCGTTTCACTGCGTGTTTTCCACCACACCGCAATCCTACGGATTTTGGCATCTTGCACTGCAGGAAAGGCCGTTCCGTGGCGTGTTGACAGCGCTCCCGGCCGACATAGAATACCTCTCACGTGCCGCCCTTAAGAGGCGGCACGTTTCGTTTTCGCCAGACCGGCTGCTGCCGCGTTCGCGCCACTGCCTGCGTGTCCCCGGCCGGTCAACCTTCAGTGCAAACCTTTTGTGATTGCCATGACCAATAGCGCCACGTCGCATCTGCTTCCCGTCTTCGCCAGGGTCGATCTCGGCTTCGAAAGCGGCGAGGGCTGCTGGCTGACCGCAACCAATGGCGAGCGCTATCTCGATTTCACCTCGGGCGTCGCGGTGAATGCGCTGGGTCACTGCCATCCGCATCTGATCAAGGCGCTGCAGGAACAGGCGACGAAACTCTGGCACATGTCGAACCTGTTCAAGTCGCCCGATGGCGAGAAGCTGGCCGCGCGGCTGTGCGAGCAGAGCTTTGCCGACCTGGTGTTTTTCTGCAATTCGGGCGCGGAAGCAATGGAGGGCGTGATCAAGCTCGTGCGCCGCTATCAATTCTCCAAGGGCCATCCCGAGCGCTATCGCCTCGTCACCTTCGAGGGCGCCTTCCACGGCCGCACGCTGGGCACGCTCGCGGCCACCGGCTCCGCCAAATATCTCGAAGGCTTTGGCCCGCCGATGGACGGTTTTGACCAGGTGCCGCATGGCGATTTGGAAGCCGTGAAGAAGGCGATCGGTCCCAATACCGCGGGCATCCTGATCGAGCCGGTGCAGGGCGAAGGCGGTGTGCGCTCCGCGCCGCAATCCTTCTTCAAGGCGTTGCGCCAGCTCTGCGACGAGAAGGGCCTGTTGCTCGCGTTCGACGAGGTGCAGACCGGCATGGGCCGCACCGGCGATCTCTTTGCCTACAAGCGCGTCGGCGTCACGCCGGATGTGATGTCGCTGGCGAAAGCGCTCGGCGGCGGTTTTCCGATCGGTGCGGTGCTGGCGACGGCGGAGGCCGCGAGCGGCATGACGCCCGGCTCGCACGGCTCGACCTTCGGCGGCAATCCGCTGGCGATCGCAGCCGCCAACGCCGTGCTCGACGTGATGCTGAAGCCCGGCTTCTTCGAACACGTGCAGAAGATGTCGCTGCTGTTGAAACAGAAACTCGCCTCGGTGGTCGACCGCTATCCCGCCGTGCTCTCGGAAGTGCGCGGCGAGGGACTCTTGGTCGGCGTCAAGGCCGTGGTGCCCTCGGGCGATCTTGTCAATGCGTTGCGTGACCAGAAATTGCTCACCGTCGGCGCCGGCGACAATGTGGTGCGTTTCCTCGCGCCCTTGATCGTGACCGAGGCCGAGATCGATCAGTCCATCCAGATGCTGGAGCGCGCCTGCGGCGCGCTGTCGGCTACGCAGTTGAAGAAGGCGGCGGGATGATGAGCAAGTCCGTCCGCCATTTCCTCGACATCAACGAGTTGCCGCCAAAGGAGCTGCGCAACATGCTGGCGCTGGGCGCCGACATGAAGGCGAAGCTCAAGGCTCATGAAAAGGGCAAGAAGCCGCTCGAAGGCAAGACGCTGGCGATGATCTTCGAACGTCCCTCGACCCGCACGCGCGTCTCGTTCGACGTCGGCATGCGCCAGCTCGGCGGCGAGTCGATCATGCTGACGGGCGCGGAGATGCAGCTCGGCCGCGGCGAGACCATCGCCGACACCGCGCGCGTGCTGTCGCGCTATGTCGATGCGATCATGATCCGCATCCTCAACCACGATGCGCTGCTCGAGCTTGCCGCGCACGCCACCGTGCCCGTGATCAACGGCCTGACGCGGCGCTCGCACCCCTGCCAGGTGATGGCCGACCTGATGACCTTCGAAGAGCATCGCGGGCCGATCGAGGGCAAGACCGTGGCCTGGACCGGCGACGACAACAACGTGCTGGCGTCCTGGGCGCACGCGGCCGAGCGTTTCAAGTTCCAGCTCAATGTCGCGACCCCGCCGGAGCTTGCGCCGAAAAAGGTGATGCGCGACTGGATCAAGGCGACCGGCGCGCCGATCGTGCTTGGTACCGATCCGGAAGCCGCCGTGCGCGGCGCCGATTGCGTCGTCACCGACACCTGGGTCTCGATGGGCGACAAGGAGGGCGAGCACCGCCACAACGTGCTGAAGCCCTATCAGGTCAATGAGAAGCTGATGTCGCTGGCCAGCAAGGACGCGATCTTCATGCACTGCCTGCCCGCCCATCGCGGCGAGGAGGTCACCGATGAGGTGATCGACGGCCCGCAATCGGTGGTGTTCGACGAGGCCGAAAATCGCCTGCACGCGCAAAAGGGCATTCTGGCCTGGTGTTTCAACGAAGTGGCGTAGGCCTTGATGTCGTCCCTGCCTAGTGCGCGATTGCGCACGGGAGCAGGGACCCATACCGCGTGATCTCGCGTTCTTTGCGCGGTATGGCAGACATCGTTCGTGACGATAAACGCCTGTGGTTATGGGTCCCTGCTTTCGCAGGGACGACGCGTGGAGAAAGTTTCGCCGCTCTTCACCCCCTTCACTTTTCTCTTGCCGACCCCAGATAGAGCGCCATGGTTTCAGATTCCCCCGACATCAAAATCACACCCGAGGCGCCCGTTCGCGCGCCCTCGTCCGTTCCCGTCGATGACGCGGTGCTGCCGTTCGAGGTCGCCTCGCTCGATCTGCGCGGACGGCTGACCCGGCTCGGCCCGGCGCTCGACGACATCCTGACCAAGCACGATTATCCGGCGCCGGTCGGCAAACTGCTCGGCGAGGCGATCGTGCTGGCGACGCTGCTCGGCACGGCGTTGAAATTCGAAGGCCGCTTCATCCTGCAGACGCAGACCGACGGCCCGGTGTCGTTCCTGATCGTGGATTTCCAGTCGCCGGATCGGCTGCGCGCCTATGCGCGCTATGACACGCGGCGGCTGAAGGACGGCCAGAGTTCGGGCGCGCTGCTCGGCAAGGGCCATCTCGCCATGACCATCGACCAGGGCGCGGACATGAGCCGCTATCAGGGTCTCGTCGCGCTCGACGGCGGCAGCCTGGAAGACGCGGCGCATGAATATTTCCTGCGCTCCGAACAGATCCCGACCCGCGTGCGGCTCGCGGTCGGCGAGGAATGGCGCGGCGGCGGCAAGCATCGCTGGCGCGCCGGCGGCATGCTGCTGCAATTCCTGCCGAAGTCGCCCGAGCGGGCGCGGCGGGCCGATCTGCATCCGGGTGATGCGCCTGACGGTACGGTGACGCACACCGTTGCCGAGGACGATGCCTGGGTCGAGGGCCAGTCGCTGATCGGCACCGTCGAGGATGTCGAACTGATCGATCCCGATCTGTCGGGCGAGCGGCTGCTATATCGCCTGTTTCACGAGCGCGGCGTGCGCGTGTTCACGCCGCTGCCCCTGCGCGCGCAATGCTCGTGCTCGCGCGATGCGGTCTCCGCGATGCTGAAAAGCTTCGCGCCCAAGGACCGCGCCGAGATGGTCAAGAACGACAAGGTGGTGGTGACCTGCGAGTTCTGCTCCTCGGTCTACCAGTTCACTCCGCATGAGGCGGGCGTGGAATAGGGTGGCTCGACTGCAGGCGTGAACGGATCGCCGCACGCGGCCAGAGGCTAACTCAACAACGTGCGGACTTGGGTGGCGGCATCGTAGATTTCAATCTGGAGCATCGGATAAGCCGTCTTCAGTTTTCTGCCCGCTGCTTCGGCAGCCTCCGCTGTATTGAATTCTGACTTGAAATGGCCGTCGACAACCGTCACGAAACCTTCGGTAGGAGGCCGGTCGGCTCGCGCTGCTTTTTTCGGCTCCGGTTCTTCAATCGAGAGAATGGGCTTTTTCATCTGCGGTCCTTTTGCTGGTTGTGATGTTTGGTCGGTCCGGACGGTGAGAGGGCGTCGGCCGTGCTGAGGCGCGGCATCGCGGAAAATCCGGCGGATACTTCCAGACATCGTCGGAGTGTCGTACGTTCGACTGGGCTCAACCCAGCCTGACAAATTCCGGCGGCAAGGGCAGGCGTATAAGGCCGCCGAGATCCAGTTCCTCGCCGCTTTCAGTGATATCCGAGAACAGCACCTCGACATAGGGATGCTGACGGTTGTGAGCGGCGCCGCGCTGGTATTTCGCGGTCACGATCCGCTCGATAGCCGTAAGATTGCGCTTGCCCAACGCGTTGTACTGATCGCGGAACAGACTCTGCCGGCTTCCCCGGTGCTCGATGGATTCGACCCAGACGTCCATCACCTTCCGGCCTATGAAAGCTTCGATCCGCTCAGCTCCGTCCCGCGCGAGAAGCCGCAGCCCGTCCATGTTGTGCGGGCCGTCATCGATGGCGAATTTTGTCAGTGACATATTTTTACGTGACATCGGGAATCCTCCTGTTGCAGGCGTTGGTTCACCGCGGCAGTCCGTCGGGGTCTGCGCCTCCCTCGTCGTGCCATCGCGACAGAGCCGCGGCGCGCGATTTGGCGTCGCCATGCGCATCCTCACTCGAAGCCGTCTTGTGGGCCGGCATGGTTCTTAATGCTTTGCAGATTACGCGTTACTCTTTGAATCAGGCGAGCGTAGCCACTGGCTCATGTGCGCGCCAGCTTCCGCCTGCCCAGCCCGCCTTAGAATAGCCTCGCGCACGACACCAGGCGGAAGCGATTTGGCTTCATCACGCAGCCGCGTTGCGTGTTCAATTAGCCGCTCTTCAAGAGGCTGCGTCTTTGCGAAACGGTGTCGGTACTGTGTGGACCGGTGTCGTCGGTTCTGCATCGCTCTGCGCCCTCTTTCGCGTAAGGCGGGAGCGCAACTGGTCTCTCAGTCGCCGATAGATACCACGTAAGGGGCGGCGATGATATGAAGATGGGTATCCTGTCCATCGAATATAAGAGCACTAGTGCATACAGTCTGAGTTTAATTCGAGGACTTGGACATCTGCCGAGATCCGCAAGCGGTTGGCCCGTAACTGGATCGGCTTTGCCGGGTGTGCCGTTTAGGATGATCGTGCAGGTACGAAGCCAAATGGCTTCGAATTATAACTCCTCGGCCACAGCCGTTTCGGCAAGGTTCTCTGGCACGTCGCGATGAACACCATCGACCTTCTGAACACCATCGACCTTCTGCTCTCCCGCCGCTGGTCAATTCTGCTCACTTTCGAAAAGTTAATGAACCGGAGCGCACGCCGCGAGATGAGTGGGCACTGCAAAGCGCCCCCAGTGGACGGCGTCTAGGTCGGCGGCTTCAACCCGCCGGCAATGCAGCGGGCTGAGATCTCATCGGGTCCTTGGCGACCGCGTCGGTGAAGCTGTGGTCGCATTTCCTGCATTCAAAGGTGCGCAGCTCAAAGCCTTCCAGGCCAGGCATAATCGCCGCCAGCATCATGCGGCTTTCGCATTTCGGACATCCGGGCCGGCGGATCGGAAGCAGGCAAGGCTCGGGGCGCGTATGTAGTTCTGGCATGATGCATTCCCTTGCGATTTCCGGTGGACGCCGTTGACATGCGGTGATCGAACCAGCATGGCGCGAGTCGGACTGACTCCACTGTTCAATTTTGCTCATTCCCAAAAATTTAGGCGCCGTGGCGCAGCCGACTGGTCAATTTGATACAGACAGCAGCAAGCCAGTTAGTGATGCTTCCTCTCGGGCAAACCGCGAGGTCACCAAATGCACATGTCGAGCGAAAGCCTGTTGGTCATATTGTTTGTTGGCCTCGTTGCCGGCTGGCTCGCCGGCCAGATCGTGCAAGGGACCGGCTTCGGACTCATCGGCGACCTTATCGTCGGAATCCTGGGTGCCTTTATTGGAAGCTGGTTGCTGCCACAACTCGGGATCCATGTCGGGACCGGATTGATCAGCGCAATCGTCAACGCCACAATCGGTGCCGTACTGCTCCTGTTCATCGTGCGCCTCGTTCGAGGCGGCGGATGGGGGTGGCAAAGGAGCTGGTGGCGTCGATAGATACCACGCCGCTCGCGCCGGGCGAGGTCTGGTTCCGCAACAAAAGTGGCGATCAATGACGCGACCAGATATCAGCTCAGGGCTCGCGCTTGATCTCGGGCTTGTCGTACAAGACCGCGTTCAGCAATGAACTGTTGACCTCGATTTTCCCGTTGTAGCTGATGAAGCCAAGCTTGCGGAATTTGTTCATGAAGAAGCTGACGCGGGATCGCGTCGTTCCAATCATTTCGGCCAATGTTTCCTGGCTAATACTCGGACTGATTGGCTGAGGGCTGCCCTCCTTGCCGAAATTCGCCAGCAGGAGCAGCAGGCGCGCCAGCCGTTTCTCACTGGAGTTGAAGAGCTGGTCGATCAGATCCTCTTCGATCCGGCTATTGCGGGTCAGCAGATAAGTCATGAACAACTCGGAAAACTTTGGTTGATCGTGTAGTGCCGCAAGCATGGCCGTCTTCGTTATCGCGGTGACCAGGCACTCCTCCATCGCCGTCGCCGTGGCGATACGCAGCGAATGGCCGTTCATGCAGCCTTCGCCAAAGAACTGGCCCGGCTCCAAAATGCCGACCACGGCTTCCTTGCCCTGCTCGGATATGACGACAACCTTGACCCGGCCTTTTTGAATGTAGAAGACCGTGTCTGCCGCGTCGCCCTGCGCAAAGACGATCTCGTCCTTGCGAAATTCAAGGATGGTCTTCCCTTCGCCGACCTTGGCGAGAAATTCCTTGGGATCAAATATTGCTTGGTTGGTATTGTTTGGCATGTCCCGTTTCGTCCCGCAGTGGGATGTCTACCTTACCATTCACGCCGGCGGCGTTTGAAGTAAAAGTGCCGCACGCCGGGGCTTTTCGCAGCAGCATGGAACAGGGAGCCCCGCCCTGAGCAATCTCGCGCTTCATGGAAATGGCATGTGAGATCAAGCGGCCGAAGAGCATTCGGTGCGGATAACCAATGGAGCGGTCAGCAAAGCGAGGCCAGATCCGGACCCAACAGGTGGCAAAACTGGACTAGTCGCGGCTAGATCGCGACCGCAAAACTCCCCGTCGTCTTGCATTCCGGGCACTCGAAGGTGCGGACTTCATGACCGGGTCGAGCAGGCTCGATGCAAGCCAACCGCATAGGCTTGCCACACTTGGAACACGGAAGAATTCCGATTTCCGCGCGGCTGTACAATGGATTTGGTTGGATGGATGACATCATGCTTCCCTCGTATTGGGCGGGAGCATTATCGATCTCTCTGTCGCCGATTGCCCATTCGGGCGGAGCCTGCCTTACCCCAAACACCAATGCGGGGCTGGTCAATATTGACCACTATTGAAGGATGCCTTGGGCGAAGGCGATCCATGCCGCGTTAAGGTCACATCAGGACAACAGAAGTTGCGGCGTTAAGCGTCTATTTTGGGAACGATTGAGCATCCCGTTACTTGAATGCCCAAATATCCTAGAGGAATCCGATGAACATACTGCCAGTTGACCGCGCGCTGAATATTTATGGGGCCCTCGCCGATCGCGCCGAGCTGCAAGGTGTGCGGGAGCAGCTGTCCAAGCATCTTATGAAAAGGTATATCGAAGGAGAACGAGACGAGCACCGTCTGACCGTGGAAGGCCTATCATATTTGCGAACCCTTTATCGTGAACTCGATTCTCGAAAATAGAGATGAGCCGTTTGCTCTTCGCGCTGTTTCTTGAGTGATCGGCGCCGACTTATCTCTGCTTTCGCAGCGCGCACGGCGTCATTTCTATTTGTTTGTTTTCGGATTGTTGAAGTGTCGCAATGCTCTCCTGATTTGGGCATTAGAGGAAGCGCCGCACAAATCGTGAGGTGCTGACTCGTCTGAGTGCTCATCGGGCCAACACATGTTCTCTGCTTTTTTGTAAGTGACATGGCTATCCTTCCGTTGCCGAAATGGGGTCACCTCGGCAGTCCGTCGGGGACTGCGCCTCCCTCATCGTCCCATCGCGACAGCGCCGCGGCGCGCGATTTCGCGTCGCCATGCGCATCCTCCGTCGAAGCCTTCTTGCGATCGGCACAATCCTTATGCTTGTGCAGAAAACGGGCGATCTGCCCGCGAAGCGCCGCCGTCTCCAATACCTCGCCGACCGATGCGGCGGTGTCAAAGATCTCCCGTTGCATGGACTTTGGCAGCGCGTTCCATTGCATGATGATGGCTGCGCCGAGACATCGCAAGATGTGCTCCTCTTCGGCCGCAAGGGCCAGGCCGCGAGCGCGATTCTGTCCGGTTGCGTTTACGGCGCTGTCGTAGTCATCGGCGAGTCCCTGCTCGTTATCCGCGAGCGCTGAGTGGCGATCCCTTAGTTTGTGAAGTTCGTCGTTTTCGCGCTGATCGCTCGAACGCTTGATCAATTCGCCGTATGCGGCTGCCTTTTCACGATGCTGCTGAGATCTGAACATGCCGGGTCCTTTCGTTGGAGTCTCCGCGCATTCTGACCAAGCTCGATGGTTGACGAGGATAGGCTTTATATGGGGATCGGAGGGTCGAATAACGAGCACCGGTGACAAATCACCACATCATATGTCACGGACACGATCCCATTAGCGCGCGTGGGTGTGGCGCCGCGTGACGGGCTTCATCGCTGGCAACCGTTCCTGACACGAATACGGTTTGGAACTGTTGTCGCCGAGATCGATTGATTGGGGGCGACCGGATGCTATGCCCCTGGCATCCGATGAATGACGGCCTCAGTGCGCACCCGTGCTGGGGCCGTTCTTCCCAAATACGATTTGGCTTCCGCAATACCCGAATCCGAGCTTATGCGGCCGCTGAAGTCAGAGAAGCCATCGGCACGTCGAGTGCGTAGACGAAACCGGTCGGCGCATAGGTCAGTCGCACCTCGCCGCGGAGCTGCCTGCCGAGCGTCTCGATCAGCCGTGTCCCAAAGCTACGCTGTTTGGGCGGGTGCACTGCCGCACCGTTCTTCTCGGTCCATGTGAGGTGGAGGCGCTGCGCCTGTTCATCCAGCGTCCAGTTAATGTCGACTCGCCCTTGCGGGACCGACAAGGCGCCAAATTTCGTGGTGTTGGTGCAAAGCTCGTTCAGTGTCATCGCGACGGCGATGAGGGCACCAGACGTCATCCGGATATCGGGCCCCGAACTCGTGAACTTCGGCTCGTGGGGATTATCGAAGGCTTCGGTAGCGCTGCGGACGATCGTGCCAAGGTTCGCGCTGGTCCATCTTGCCTGCAAAAGCAGGTCGTGCGCACGCCCGAGCGCCAGCAGCCGGCCCTCAATGGCGTGCTGCGCGTGCCTGGCTTCGGGCAGGTCGCGCAGGCTCTGCGAAACGATGGCGCCGACGGTTGCGAGCGTATTCTTGATGCGGTGGTGCAACTCCTCGAGGATTAGCTTCTGCAGCTTGTCGGCCGCCTCGCGCTCTCTGGCGTCGATGCCGGCCGTGGCAAGCAAATTCTGCGCATTGATCTCAGCCTGCGCGAGCAGAAGCCGCAGGCTGACATTTTCTGCTGCCAGTTCGTCTTGATGTTGGGCTGCGGGACGCGGTTCCGTCCGGAGATCACCTTCAGATATCGTTGATCGTATCATCATGAGCTGGGTACCGCGCTGATCTTCAGTGACTCGGTTTGTGTGCAATCACGTGATCTGGGCCGTATTCGGCGTCAAATTGCTGGCGTCTCAGGCGTAGCCGATCATGTCGCGCATTTCGGCTATTACTTCCCCGGCATTGAGCGGCTTGCCGAGAAACCTGCTACGGGGAGGAAGATCGAGGTGCGGCAGGTCCAATTGCCCCGATACCACGATGATCCTGATGGTCGGCCAACGATCATGCACGGCATGCGCAAGTCCGACGCCATCCATTTGGCCTGGCATCTGGATATCGGTGCACATCAGCACGACGTCGGATCGGGATTCCAGGATGGCGACGGCTTCGGCGGCGTTCAGCGCCTCGAGTGGCGTGTATCCGGCGTCTTCCACCATGTCGACCACGCGCATGCGGAGCACCATCTCGTCCTCGACAATGAGAACGACAGCGGGAATGCATGAATGGTCAAGTACCATCATGAAGGCGCTCGCGGGCAACGGCTGTCGATCGGGACAGGCGTTCGATCCGGGACAACCCTGCGGGGATAAGCCGCACAGTCATATGCCGGGCGCGCCGCGCTTGCCGGAGAGAAGTTTGTGAAGATCCGCTGCATTTCGAAGGACGATCGCTTTGTGGATCGCCTCGGTGCGCTCATGCCCCGCTGGCATCTCGCGAGCCTCGTCCAGGGCGATTACCGCCCTGGCGTCCAGATCGTGTTCTAGCGACGATTGGGTTTGTTTGATCGGAGATAGGCCGCCCTGCAGTGAAGCCGCACTACGCTCGATCACCATTGAATGACCATCGCAGCGGCGACCAGCATCACAAGAAAGATCGGCATCAATACCGGGGGTACCAGCCACTCACGAAAATTGAATGCGGGGAGTTTTGGCATATGATCGCCCTTTGGGTTGAGGGCGGGAGCGCAACGCTCTCAGTCACCGATAACAGCCCGAGGCGCGCGGTGATATCTTACATATAGTGACTATCTACGGATTAGCGAGAAGAATTGCAGTTTGTTTAGCGCGTAGGCCCTGACGAGGCTTGTAATGCGGCATTGAGTAGCCACTTCAATGCAAGCGCCGTCATATTACTTCAGCATCGCCTGGCAGTGCGAAGCTTAACCACGGCGACTCTTGTCAACAACCTTGACCCATTGCGCGCCGGTTTGGTGTGCGGTTCATCGGTGAGGTCAACCCGTGGCTATCGAGTGATTTCGACCCTGGTCGCGCGAGAGCCGGCTGGGTCCGTGATTCGTTTGCGGAGAATCTGGCGGTGCCCATCCATGATTGAGTTTCCAAATCATAGTCGTTCATATGATCAAACGCGGCGAGCCGTGCGTTTTTGGGGACACGATAGCGCGCTGGAAACGACATTCTTCATAGAAGAGGGCGCGTTGAGGCGCATTCAACCAGATGCTCACCTCGACGAGGCCGGTTTCCTGAAAGCGTTCGATTGCAACCGCGATGTGATATGCGCGGCGGCTGCGAAGGTTTACGTCCGTGGAAGCCGGGGATCTTACGATCTGGTCGCTGCAGATTTTTGAAGTGAACGATTGATCTGATTAGTCGAAGACGACGTGGCAGACCGGGCGGGCGCTCCGTTAGTCGCGAACAAAAAACTGCAAGCGCTCAACCTCCTGGAGGATGCCATGGATATCAGTTCAGTGCCGACCTTCCTTGCCTGCGGAGCATTCTTCGTTCTCGCGTTCGTTACGATCGGGGCTTTTTGGTTGGCGGAACGGCTGCGGGGAGCAAACGCCCCTCACGTGTGAAAACCGGCCCGAGCTGCGCGTCGCATGTCGGAGCACCGGCTCGATGGGCTGACCATTCGCTCCGAGCTATTCGAGTTTGCACCCGAAAAAAGCCGCGGATAAATCCGCGGCTTTGCTCATATTCAGACTGTTGTCGGCTTTCTCAGTAGCGATCGGTGCCGATTCCGACGCTGACGCCGGGGGCGCGGATGCCGACTCCGCCACCTTCCCCGTAGCCACGACGCTCGATATAGCGCTCGCGGCGCGGAGCATATCCGTATGAATCGCTGTGCTCACGGATGATGACGCGACGCTGACCTCGCTCGCGCCGGCATTGGCCCGCCTCGTTGCACACCATGCGGACGTTTTGAATATTGCTTTCCGGTACGATTGATAGATCGGCGGCAAGCGGAGCAGCGGAAGCAGCGGTCACGAGAAGCGCACTTGCTCCGGCCGCCAGATAGATCGCGAGATTTTTCATGTTGTTCTCTTTCCAAAAGTAGCTGTGTCATGAAGCCAATTGGTTGGTAGGGCAATGGTTCCTGCAGCCGGAGACTAAATGTCACCGATCGCACGAGATATGATCTCGTCGATGCTGAAGGGCTTTGCACCGAAGGACCGGGCCGCACCGGCAGCGGCTTCAGCGAACTGATTTGCCCCGCGCGCAAGCGCAATTTCATCTGGCTGCTGGGACAAACTGGCGCGACGGGCAAATCAGTTCTGATTTTCAGAAATCATGTCAAGTCCCCGAAACCAAAATATTCCGCTTCCGTTCTCGCCCAAATCAGTCGCATAACTCGGCTCGTCTCACCGCAAGATGAGGGGCGCTTCGCGATCGTCACGAACGCGCGGTGAGATGCGATGGACGCAGATGGCGCGCTGGACGTTGCGCGCGGTACGCGTACGGCGAAGTCGTGTGGTCCTGATGTCGCGGTGCTGGCATGAAGTTGCGTGGAGTTTTCCGCGCAGCGACGGTGGCAAAAGAGCCGTTCGCCGGGGAGAGCACGTTATAAGCCGTAAAGCCATTGCGCAGGGAAGGCCGGAGTGTTTCCGCTGTACCTGTATGCTCGTGTGCGCTTTTTGCTATGCGCAATTGCACACGAGACCTCGGGTGCAGCAAGCACCCGGTCTTCCCTGCGCCCTTGTGTCCAGGAAATCTGTCAGAATGTGCGAACGGGCGGTTGCGCACCAACCGCCCGTTGCTGGAACTGAGC
>NZ_JBWBWM010000011.1:0-227831 GCF_056174665.1 Bradyrhizobium sp. WYCCWR15520 | reverse complement strand
GGCGCGGGTTCCGTGTCACCCATAGCGTTCGGCATGGCACTCGACATGACATCCGCTTCAGTCTCGTGGGGATTGGCCTTTTGCACTTTAGCCGTTGGCGGCGTGCTGGCGTTTGCCTGCGCAATTGCATTGCGGAAATGACCTCTGCTTCAATCGATAGCGGAGATAGCGCGTGACTGGCCCCGTGCCACGCTGACTTCGCCTTCGGGTCACGAACGACAAAACTCAAAGTGAGTATAACGCGTCCGCTTTCGGGCGCATCGCGACCAAAGCGCTCCTTGGCCGGGCATGTTGAGCCCACCTGCCGACGATGATTCAAGCCCCTAAATCGAGGGCCGAATCATGCGCTACGAACTCACCGACAATGAGTGGTCTGCCATCAAGCCGATGCTGCCGAATAAGCCGCGCGGCGTGCCACGAGTGAATGACCGTCGCGTCCTCAATGGCATCTTCTGGGTCTTGCGATCTGGCGCGCCATGGCGGCGCGATCTGTCGGACAACTTCGGCCCGTACTACAATCGCTTGGTTCGCTGGCGACGGGCGGGCGTGTGGGCCAAGCTTATGAGCGCACTGGCCGGCGCCCATGATGCCGCCGTGCAAATGATCGACACGTCTATTGTTCGCGTGCATCAGCATGGGGCGTGTATCACACGCAACCGGCGGCAGTCGCGAGGTGGATTGACCAGCAAGGTTCATGCATTGGTCGATACCAATGGCTTGCCGGTGCGGCTCGCGCTGACGGACGGCGAGGTGCACGACAACCGACTTGCTGGCAAACTCCTGTCTCGACTGAAGTCGAAAACGATGCTGCTGGCCGATCGTGGTTATGATGCGGACTGGATCAGGAGCCTTGCGGCCGAGAAGGGTGCATGGGCCAACATCCCGCCACGATACAACCGCACCGAGCCTATCTGCCCTAGGTGTACGGCTTGAAACTCAATAGCGATAGTAGTGGTGTCGCCAACGTGGCCGGTACGCTTCCCTGTAGTATCGACGCGGCTGATAGTAGGCGTAGCCTTGGCGCGCGGCTTGGTATTGCGGCGGGATGACACCGTTGGGATAGCAACGGCCATGGATGTCGATGTCGTAGCCGTGGCTGCAATACCCACCAACCTGAACCACTTCAGGCATTTCGTTCTGGACTGCGGGCATTCCGAGCTGGAGGGCGAGGACCGCAGCTGCTCCGCTGATCAATGGCATTTTCAGCTCCCATTAGGTTTGTAGGAACTAAACGCGGCAAAGCCGCGCGTGGTTTCTCTAAAAGAGGACGGTAACATTCCGAGGCGCAATGGCTGCTGAACGGAACATTTAGGAGACGTTCAGTTCCACTGCGATCATCAAGGGGCGGCACGCTGGCCCAGGGCAAGGCGCTGGTATGCGATCCGTGCAATACCGACAAAGGGAGCCGTTCGCTGCAATCGTGACTGTATCGACTCGGCAGCGCCGCCGACAGCTGGGCGCCACTCGTTGCCGCGTCGCCGATCAGGTATCGGGCGGGGCATGTAGCAATGCCCATGCCACGCGGGGGGGGCGGGGCCGCCCCGAGGGCAAAGCGGCCCCCCTATTCGCGCGGTACGCAGGCGGGGCACTATTTCCGTCTGCGCGACCTACGGCCACGCTAGACCTGTTGAGGCAGGCCGCAACAGAACTCCCGTAGGCTTGATGTTCGCCGCGGAGGTTAATTCTGAAACCGCTGACAAAAAGACCGCCCGAAGGCGGTCTCTCGGTAGATTCTGATTGGGTTGGCGATCAGGCCACCGTCAGCGCGGGTGCCTGTTTGCGACGACGAGAGGTCATGAAGCCCACGCCGGCGAAACCGAGGGTCATCATGGCCCAGGTCGAGGGCTGGCACGGCGTTCCACAGTGCTGATCACCACGCTGTCAAAGGCCCGACTGGCCGCATACGAAGGGCGGGCCCCAGCCCCGGGAGTCGAGAAGACGGCGCAAAGGGCTGGAGCCGCGGTGGCGTCTATGGACGCCACCCGATTCCTACGGCATCAGGCCCGGATCGTTCCTAAGGCGTTATCGCGTTGGCTAGCGACCACATGGGCGCACTCGGAAGAGCGGCCTCACGTCCGCCCCGCGCTGCCAAGCGCTGAGAACGGAACGTTGGCCTTAACGGTTGGCGCGCTCAGCATCATGCTGCTCGCCACGCAGGCCGGCTCAGTTGACAACAGGCACCCCGTCGATTCAACGCTCAACGCACATCTGGGATTGCCGGCTCCATCGGTGATACGGCCCGCAAGGGGGAGATGCCACGGATGTGGCCGGGCACACGTTCCGAACGGGCAAAGCTTGCTGCCATCCATCGCGGACACAAGCCCCTTCAGAAGTGCTGCTGCACCCGACGCCACATCCGCCTGCAGCCAAGGCTGGACCGGCAAGCAAGGCTGGACCGGCAAGAGCGTACACCACCAGACAGGCCCCCAAGCAAGCAAAGCGGTTCATTATGGCGGCTCCTCATTGTCTTGAGTGCACGGGTTAACATCGGCGCGGTGAATATCGTTCCTTTGTTCTGCTCGGATCCAAGCTGCCCGCCACTCCAGAACTACATACTCAAGGCCACGCCTTCGGGGGGGCGTTTTCCTCGAACCATTTTTCCGCGGCGTCCGTCGTGGCGAAGACCTTGATGTGGTCGGCAGTCTCTCAGGACAACGAGTGTGCGTGATCGGGTACCCCTAAAGATGCGATCGGATACCCTAAAGAGTAAGTACGAGGTAATCTGCCACTTGCTATCAAGGGATGTGCCGGAGTCGGTTTTGTTCTCGGCACAGGAGACGCATCTCACTTAACGGCCCCAGTCTGCCCCAAGCCCCGCTGGGGCCGTATTTTAACTCATAGCGCCGCCGATCTTTTTCCCCTCAAACAGCGGCTGACGTCGGCGCCCCTGTGCCCACACGCCTTGCAGACGAATTGCTCCACATCGGACAGACGCACCTCATCCGGCCAGCGATTGGCGGGTAGGGTGGTCGAGTGGCTGCGCGATAGTCCCGGCAGAAGACGGCGACACCGGCCACGGGCGCCACCGGCCACGCCGGATTCCCGCATCTTTCCAAAGATGATTTTCTGAGGGCGCTGCGTTGCGCCCAATTCTGCCAAGAATCAGACCCAGCCTGAATGGGCCATTTAGGGGAGTTGCCCTGGGGTGGCGTGGCCCTGCGCATGTCGTCCGGCAACGTCGTGCGCAGGGCCTCTCGACCCGCCGCCCATCGCGCAGCCGATTCCGCTTGTGCGCTGGCGCTACGCCGGCAGCACCTTACGGGGTTGGGCAAGGGCGATGGCTGACGTAACGGCCGACCTAAAGCGGAAGTCGCCCGTCCGCAACACTTTCAAAACAGATAGAAGGTCCCGATCAGCAGGCCCGCAGAAAAGGACCAAAGCCCCAGAGTGCAGGCCGACACGACGCGCACGAGGTTGCGACACTGCACCTCGAACTCCTCGTCCGTTGTCTCATGGAAACGAGCTGCCATTGGCGCTATCCTGCCCCAGCAGGTGTTGGGTGGATGTATGCACAAATCATGGTGAAGGTGGGGCATTTGCGGCCCGGCCCGCGGCCAGAGCCGTTCCCCATGTTCGCAATGGTCAGGGCCGCTTCAGTCAAACCTGCTGCGGACACGAAAAGGGGCGACTCAAAAAGCCGCCCCTATACCTTGTAAGAACTATAAAATATTTGATGATTTGGTGAGCGCGGAGGGACTCGAACCCTCGACCCCATGATTAAAAGTCACGTGCTCTACCGCCTGAGCTACGCGCTCACTTGCCGCGCTGTGTAGGGGGCGGGCCCCTGCGGGTCAATAGCGCCCGCGCGACAAATTCCAGGTTCGCCTGATCCAATTCTCTTGAGGTAGCTAAAGGTTAGTTCGGATTCTTCAACTATCCAGCGCCAATCAATCCACGGGCAAGTCTCGGTTCTGCTGAAATCAGAACCGAGATCGGTTCCTTATTCGACGCGTTTTCCTGACGCGAACCGGAACCCACTTCGCTCGAAAACGCTACGCTAATTGGCCTCGCGGCGGACTTCGGAGGCGACCGGCTGGGACTGGTTGGAGACCCGCGGCAGGCTGACCGGGCGCAGGCCGATCAGTTCCGCCGTCCGCACCGCGCTGTTGCGCCAGAAGGCGAAGGAATTGATACGGGAGTTTTCCAGCACCGCGATCGAAACCGCCGCCAGGAACGGCAGGCTTTGCAGCACCAGCACGCCCGCGAATATGTAGATCTCCCGCACTTCCTTGTAGCCGTTGGTGACGACCAAGACGGCGGCGCCAATCAGAAGCAGCACGCCGATCACGGCTTCCCAGAACGCCTGGAATTCGATCGACATCCGCGACAGCCCGCCCTTGGAGGTGCGGGCGAAGGCGAGGTGCTCGGTGATCAGGCCCTGGGCTACGGCTCGCGACACCGTCCACTGCACGCTCATCGCCGCGATCATCGCGCCCAGCATCTGGCCGGCCTTGATCTTCACCCGCAGGCGATAGAGCGCGATGAAATGCACCAGCGAGACGATGAAGGAGGCGATGATCGGCAGCGTCAGAATCTTGTCGGGGATGGCGATGTCGGCAAAGGCCACGATCGGCACCCAGATCAGATTGAGGATCGCCACCACGACGCCCAGGCTTTCGGCCCCTAGCCAGTTCAGCCAGCCCAGCGAGAATTCGCGGCGCTGGTCCGGCGTCAGCCGGCTGGCGCCGGGCAGGAAACGCCGCCAATGCTTCTTGACGATCTGGAAGCCGCCATAGGCCCAGCGGTGACGCTGCTTCTTGAACGCCTCGTAGGTGTCGGGCAGCAGGCCCTCGCCATAGCGGACGTTGGTGTAGTGCGTCAGCCAGCCCTGCTGCTGGATGGTCAGGCCGAGATCGGTGTCCTCGCAGATGGTGTCGCTGGACCAGCCGCCGGCCATGTCCATCGCGGAACGGCGGATCAGGCACATCGTGCCGTGCACGATGATCGAGTTGAACTCGTTGCGCTGGACCATGCCGATGTCGAAGAAGCCGGCATACTCGCCGTTCATGATGTAGTGCATCAGCGAGAGATCGCCGTCGCGATGCTCCTGCGGCGCCTGCACCAGGCCGACGCGCGGGTCGGCGAACACAGGCACGAGATCCTTCAGCCAGTCCGGATGCACGACATAGTCGGCGTCGATGATGCCGATGATCTCGGCGTCGGCCGCGGTGCGCTCCATGGCGATACGAAGCGCGCCGGCCTTAAAACCCTGCACCTTCTCGGCGTTGATGAACTTGAAGCGCTCGCCGAGTGCGCGGCAGTGGTCCTGGATCGGCTGCCAGAATTCGGGGTCGGGCGTGTTGTTGATGATGCAGACGCATTCGAAATTCGGGTAGTCGAGCCGCGATACCGCATCCAGCGTCTGCTTCAGCATCTCGACCGGCTCGAAATACGCAGGGATATGGATCGACACCTTCGGGAAGGCGACGTTCTCGCCGATGGTGGCGGGCGCCAGCGGCGCGCTCTTGGTGATCAGCCGGCGCGGGCCGTGGCCGAAGGCAACAGCTGCGATCTCGTCGATCCGCGCCATCGCGATCAGGATCAGCGGCACCAGCAGGATCAGGCCGAGCGTCAGCGCAAAGGCCGAGCCGAGCACGAAGTAATGTCCGGCCCAGTAGGCAAAGACCGTCGAAACCCAGGCGCCGACGCCATTGGCGGCCACCGAAAGCATCAGCGCCTGCATGATGGTCGGCCGTTCCAGCCGCAGGATCGGCAGCGACATCAGGATGCCAACGAGCAGCGCGATCGTGGCGAGCTTCCAGTAGTTCTCGTTTACGATCGGCCCGGTCCAGGCGAATTTCGGTTCGCGGTTGGCGTCGAGAATGCCCCAATAGGGGCCGACGCCGCCTTCGAAGAACTTCCAGGGCTGATCGATCGCCTCGACGATGTTGTATTCCATGCCCATGGCTTCGGCACGGGTGACGAAGTTGCGCAGCACGGAGGCCTGCTCAAACGGGCCCGGCTCGGCGTTCCGCAAATTGTAGCCGGCACTGGGCCAGCCGAATTCGGCGATGACGATGCGCTTGCCCGGGAATTTTTCGCGCAGCAGCCCATAGAGGTAAACCGCCTGATCGACCGCCTGCTTGTCGGTGAAGTTTTCCCAATAGGGCAGGACGTGGGCCGCGACGAAATCGACGGAGGAGCCGAGCTCCGGATTGTCGCGCCAGATGTTCCAGATTTCGCCTGTCGTGACGGGAACGTTGACCGACTTCTTCACCCGCTTGATCAGGGCGATCAGATCCTCGACCTTCTGCTCGCCGCGAAACACGGTTTCGTTGCCGACGACGATGCCAATGACATTGCTGTTGCGCTTGGCCAGGTTAATGGCGGCGTCGATCTCGCGCTCGTTGCGGTCGGTGTTCTTGTCGACCCAGGCGCCGAGCGTGACCTTCAGGCCGAACTCGGCGGCGATCGGCGGAACCAGCTCGACGCCACCGGTCGACGAATAGAGACGGATCGCACGCGTCATCGTCGACAGTTTCTTCAGGTCGGCGCGAATCTTCTCGACCTGCGGCAGATTGTCGACGTCGGGATGCGCGCTGCCCTCGAATGGCGCATAGGAAACGCTTGGCAGGATGCCGCGGAAGTCGGGGGCCGGCAGCTTTTGCTGGAACAGGCCCCACACCCCGGCGTGAGCTGCGGTGACAAACAGCAGAACGGCGACGACAGCACGCATCGGCGGCTAAACCATACGGGGCTGAGATTTAAGGAAAGCGAACCTGTCCCCTAGGCTCGACCGACATAGCGGCATCATTAGGATAATCCTGCCGCGCGAATTCACAACTGGTATGACGCCCATGACTTTTTAAGGGCGTGACCAATCGAAACACCGGATAAATAGGATCGTTCCGCTGAACGGATCCTGAATGCCCGACGGTTATTTCGCCGGCGGGGCAGGTGCGGGGCTGGGAGCCGGCGAGGGCGAAGCGGCGGGCGCAGGCGGCGCGTTGCCGGCGGTCGCAGGGGCTGCCGGTGCCGGGCCTTGGGCAGCGGCGGTCTGAGGCTGGGCGCCCGGGTTGATCCAGCAGGCGTGAATGCGGCTGGAGAGCGTTTCCGCGACCTTGGGGTCGATCTGCCCGCCGAACCGGGTCAGGCAGCGGAAGGCGGCCTGGACATGCCCGCCGGGGCAGCCGAAGCGGTCGTACAGGTCAAGATGGCGGAACGCGGTATCGAGGTCGTCGCGCCACATCAGGCTAACCACGCGCCGGCCAAGCCAGACACATTCGGGGTTGCCGGCCGGCCCGTTGATGGCCTGCGACGCCTCGACGAATTCGTCCGCCTTGCGCTGGTTATCTTTGCCGGGATCGGGATTGGCGGCCTGCGGTTTGCCTTGATCCTGCGGAGCCGGGGAGCCGCTCTGGGCCAACGCGCCAGCCGATCCGATCAGGAGGACCAGACCGGCGGCAGCAAAGCGCCGCAAAACCGCAACTTTTGGATCAAGCACCCGTCGACGCATACATTCCCCGATTAGTTTCCCGCCGCGCGGGCGGCTGGTGTGTTGGTCTGGCTTGTTGCCGCCCAAATTCGTCCCCAATGCGGCGGAGACATCAGGCGATTCAAATGACGGGTATTTGCGATTTTGTCCAGCAAAGTCACAACTTTATCGTATCGGTGGTAAAACTGCCGCAGGGGACGAGACGGAATAGGCTGTCCAGCATCTTGGCAGGACGCCGATGAACAGGTAATCGACGGTCCCCGCCCGGAGGATGGAACCGATTTCTCTTCGTACGCCGCTGGCGCTTCTCCTTTCATCGCTCGCTATGATCGCGGCCCTGTGGTGGTGGCTCGCCACGCCGATTACGCTTGCGCGCGCGCCGATCGACCCCAACGCAAAGCTGCAATGCGTTTCCTACGCGCCGTTCCGCGGCGCGCAGACGCCGCTGATTCCATCGACGCAAATCCCTCCGGAACAGATCGCGCAGGATCTGGCGCAACTCGCCAAGATCACCGATTGCGTGCGGACCTATTCGATCGAGAACGGGCTCGATCAGGTCCCGGCGCTGGCCGCCAAGGTGGGATTGAAGGTGATCCAGGGCATCTGGCTCTCGAGCAACCGGACCAAGAACCTCGCCCAGATTGCGGTCGCGATCGAACTGACCAAGGAATATCCGGGCACCATCACCGCGCTGGTGGTCGGCAACGAGGTGCTGCTGCGTGGCGAGATGACGACATCCGATCTCGCCGCCAATATCCGCTCGGTCAAGTCGCGGGTCACCGTGCCCGTGACCTATGCCGACGTCTGGGAATTCTGGCTGCGCAACCGCGAAATCTATGACGCGGTCGACTTCGTCACGATCCATATCTTGCCGTACTGGGAAGACATCCCGGTACGCGCGAAGTTTGCCGCCAGTCATGTCGACGATATCCGCAAGCGGATGGCCGTTGCGTTTCCGGCCAAGGAAATCCTGATCGGCGAGACCGGCTGGCCGAGCGCGGGGCGGATGCGCGAAGGCGCGCTGCCCTCGCGCACCAACCAGGCGCGCGTGGTGTCCGAAATCCTCGATCTCGCCAAGCGCGAAAAGTTTCGGGTCAACCTGATCGAGGCCTATGACCAGCCCTGGAAGCGCCAGCTCGAAGGCACCGTCGGCGGTTATTGGGGCATGATCAACGACGCGCAGCGGGCGCTGAAATATCCGCCCGGCGAGCCGATCAGCAATTATCCATTCTGGAAACTGCAGATGGGCTGTGGGATGGCGCTCAGCGCCCTCGTATTCCTGGCGGGCTGGCTGACGCTGCGGCGGCGGCCGTGGAAGCCTGGGCTGGCCGCCTGGGTCGTGGTCGGAACGTCTGCAACGACCGCCGGCATGCTGCTCGGGATCGCCGCCGACAAGATGTATTACGAGAGCTACGGGGCCGGCGGCTGGCTGCAATGGGGCGCGCTGCTGGCGGCCGCCATCGCCTCGCCGATGCTGTGCGCGAACGCCGCGATGTCGGGCCGGCCGCTGCCGACCTTCCTCGAACTGCTCGGGCCGCGCGACATCAGGACCAAGTCAGTGCTGACGGCGCTGTTGGGTTTCGTGCTCGGTGTCACCACGCTGATCGCGGCGGGGACCGCGCTCGGCTTTGCGTTCGATCCGCGCTACCGCGATTTTCCGTTCGCCTCGCTGACCATGGCGGTGGTGCCGTTCGCGGCGCTGATGCTGCTGAACCGGCCGAAGGAGGGCATGCGCCCGATCGCCGAATCCGCGTTCGCCGGTCTGCTGGTGGCGGCCGCGCTGTTCATGGGCTTCAACGAGGGCAGCCAGAACTGGCAGGCGATGTGGACCTGCGCGATCTATTTGCTGCTGGCGCTCACGCTGTGGCGGGCGCGGGCCGTGCAAATCCCAAAATGAGCAGGCCGATCGCAATCCCCGACAGCGCGATATTGTAGAGCACGATTCCGAAGCCCGCCGCGATCAGCCCCAAGGTCAACAGCAAGATCGACGGCCGGATGACGTGAAGCACAGCGATCACCACCGCGGTGATGCCGAACACCGAATTCTTGAATAGATAGGTGGCAAGCGTCCGCGACTTGCACAGCGTGCTTTGCAGGCCGGCGTCGCAGGCGAGCGCAACCGTCGAGAACTCCACCGCGAGGTAGCGCAAATAAAGCGCGTAGCCGACGGTGACGAAACCGACCACCAACAGGAACTGGACTTGATAGGGCGTAAGCCGGAACGGGGATTTTTTCATCGCGGCAATATGGTCGGGATTGGCGTTTGGGACAAGCGTCCGACTGTGAAGAGAATGCGGGTCAAGGATTTCACGTAACGCTCTGTAGCCAAAAGCTTATTGCGTGTTTTTCCTGCCGAGGATGGTCGACAATGTCGCCTGCGTCGCCGGCGGCGGCGGTTCCGGCTTCCCCTCCTCGACGACCGTCGACCGCTTGGCGACGGCGCGCCGGCGCAGCATCGGCTTGGCGGCGGTGGGCGGCGTGTCGTCGGGTTTGAACGACAGCCGCTGGCCGTCGAAAACAGCGGTTTCGCAGGGACGGTTGTTTTCGGCCAGGACGGCGCAGATTTTTGCGGCGGCGCCGGCATCGTTCAGCGGACCGGCGACCAGGCGAAGCTGCATGCCGAGGCCGGTCGTGCTTTCCTTGATGACGATGATTGGACGCAGCGCCATCAGCGGCGCGTTCGATCTCGACTTCAACAGCCCGCGCCACAGCGCACGCAGGCCGTTCACGGAATTGGCGGTGCCGAGATCGACCCCGAACTCGGTCCGCTGCAGGGAAACTTTTGGCGCAGTCTCTTCGTCCGCTTCCGCATCTGACGGCGCCGACGCCACCACGTCAGGGATCGGGCTCGCGATAACCTGGTTCGGCGGTTTGCCGGGCTCGATCAGCTTGGCGGCCGCAGGATCTGGCGGCGCCATCATCGACTGCGAGGCCACCAGCGGTGTGGCGGGCGAGGGCTTTGTCGGCTCCGGCTTGAGCATATCGGCCTTTGCCGTTTCCAGCTTGCCGCTATCGGTCTTGCCGGCGTCGGTCTTCCCTGCATCCTTTACCGGAGGAGCCGGGGCCGGCTCGGCGGCAGCGCTGGCTGCATGCTTGTCTGCGGCGGGCGCTGCGGCCGGGGCAGTGGCGACCGGCGCGACGGATGGCAAGGCTTGCGGATTCAAGGCTTGCGGATTCAAGGCTTGCGGATTCGGGCTGGCCGCCGGCTCCGCATTGGCAGCAGGCGGCGGAGTGGAAGCAGGGCCCTGCCGGGCAATGGCGCCGGTCACGGAGTCGAGCCCGTGTTCCAGGTTGGTCACGCGGGCATACAGCCTGTCACGATCGCCATTGAGCGTCTCGATCGCGGCTGTGAGCCGCCGCGCCTCGTTCTGGGTTTCCCTGGCGACCGTTTGTATCTGCTGCGCTTGCCGCGTCAGGTCGGCGGCTGCGACCTGCTCGCGCTTCCATCCGAACGACGACTGGTTCGCCATCACGGCCAGAACCACCGCAGCCGTCGCGCCAAAGCCCCAGGAGGCGATCCGCCACAGGGCGCGACGGTCGAATTCATCCTCGTCGGCCAGCAGGTTGCTGAGCATGCCACCGCTGTCGTCCGCCTCGAAGTCCGGGAGATGGTCTGGTTTTTTGGCCAAACGCCCTTGGCCCTCCTCAAGGCCCGAATCACCGGTCAAACATTAACAGGGAAAAGCGCCGCTCACCTGAATCAGGAGGTTTTTGGGCGGCGAATCGGTTTGATCTCCGGGGGAAAACAATTAAAGACGGCCGGCAAGCTTGTTCGCCCGATACGTTCCGTCATGGCCGTGCTTGTCCCGGCCATCCACGTCTTTCTTGCTCGATGGGAACAAAAGACGTGGATGCCCGGCACAAGGCCGGGCATGACGAGCCAAACGAAAGTGCCCGATTTCGTCGGCTGCTTTTTGAAGCAGACTCTGAGGACCCGAATGACCGCTCGATCCAGCCTGACTGTCGTGCTCGCTGCCGGCGAGGGCACGCGCATGCGATCCTCGTTGCCGAAGGTGCTGCATCCCGTCGCTGGCCAATCGCTGCTGGCGCATGTGCTGGACGCCGCCCCGCATGGAACAGGCGCCTCGCTCGCGGTCGTGATCGGGCCAGACCACAAGGCGGTGGCCGACGAGGTCAAGCGGGTGCGGGCGGACGCGGCGACCTTCGTTCAGGCCGAGCGCCTCGGCACCGCGCATGCCGTGCTGGCCGCCCGCGAGGCGATCGCGCGCGGCGCCGACGATCTGCTGGTGGCGTTCGGCGACACGCCGCTGATTTCGGCCAAAACCTTTGCGCGGCTGCGCGCGCCGCTGGAAAACGGCGCTGCGCTCGCGGTGCTCGGTTTCCAGGCTGCCGACCCGACCGGCTATGGCCGGCTGCTGCTCGAAGGCGACCGCCTGATGGCGATCCGCGAACATGCCGACGCGACCGCGGAGGAACGCAAGGTCACGCTGTGCAATGCCGGCGTGATGGCGTTCGACGGCCACCGCGCTCTGGAAATTCTCGACCGGATCGGCAATGCCAACAGCAAGGGCGAATACTATCTGGTCGATGCCGTCGCTATTGTCAGGGAAATGGGATTGGAGGCCGTCGTGATCGAAACCAGCGAAGACGAAGTGCGCGGCATCAACAACAAGGCCCAGCTTGCGGAAGCCGAAGCGGTGATGCAGGCGCGGCTGCGCCAGGCGGCGCTCGATGCCGGCGTGACACTGATCGCACCGGAGACGGTTTATCTCGCCGCTGACACCAAGTTCGGCAGCGACGTCACCATTGAACCGTTCGTGGTGATCGGCCCCGGTGTGACGATTGCCGACGGCGCGGTGATCCATTCGTTCTCGCACATCGTAGAGACCTCGATCGGAAAGAAGGCCTCGATCGGTCCCTATGCGCGCCTGCGCCCCGGCACCTCGCTCGGCGACGGCGTTAAGATCGGCAATTTCGTGGAGACCAAGGCGGCGACAATCGAAGCGGGCGCCAAGGTCAACCATCTCTCCTATGTCGGCGACGCCCATGTCGGCGCCAATTCCAACCTCGGCGCCGGCACCATTACCTGCAACTATGACGGCTTCTTCAAGCACAAGACCACGATCGGCAAGGGCGCGTTCATCGGCACCAACTCCTCGCTGGTCGCGCCGGTGAAGATCGGCAAGGGCGCCTATATCGGCTCGGGCTCGGTCATCACCAAGGACGTGCCTGACGATGCGATGGCGGTGGAACGCAGCCCGCAGAGCAACCGCGAGGGCGGGGCGGCAAGGTATCGCGAAATGAAGATGCGGGCCAAGAAGCCGAAAGAGGGTTAAGCGCGAGGGATTTTGAGTCCTCTCTGTCAGTAGCTAACTATAGATTCCCTTGGCCACGTAGCCGATCTGTCCTGGTCAAGGGGGAGCCGTGGCTTCGACGCATCGGCGAGAAGTCAAACTTCTTTCGTACTGATCCCTGGCGCTTGATGGATATACCGGCGGTCAGTGATTTGATCGAACATGAACTTTGCAACGTTTTCGCGATTGACGGTCAGCGAATGTCTGGAAACGCCATACAGCCCTACGTTGAGGTGAGCGGAGGCGGGATGGTTCTTCAAGAAAGCCACACGCACCATTGTCCATTCCAACTCCGAAGCTCGTATCACCCTTGCGAGCCCAAGGATGTCATTGTAGCAGCTGCGCATCATATGCTTGATTAGCAACGCGGGGAGCCCGATTTTCCAGTCAAATCGATCCCCGGGGTCGGCAGCCGTGCCGGTAGAAACGGCAATGAGGCGTTGCACCTGCGTCTGCTTCATCGCTGAAATAATCGCTTCCGTAGCCCTCGTAATCGGCAAATCTTCTGGATGCCGTAACGTCGTCGGCCCAAGCGCCGACAAGACGGCGTCAGATCCGCTGATGGCTTCTCGCAGAAGAGCACTATCGGTAAGCTCACCGCGAACGATATTCACCTTGGCGTTTTCAAAGAGGCTGCTCGGCCGCGCAACGAGCGTGACGTCAATGCCGCGTTTCAAAGCCTCATCGATCAAGTACCTACCTGTAGTTCCTGTGGTACCAAAGAGCGTTACTTTCATGTTGCACCTAACGGCAACAGCTTTGCCGTGGCGCAAGCAATGCCGCGCCGCGAACCTGTGACGATGGCAGCCATTCCTTTGATGCGGCTCATATTGATGTTCTGTCCATAGTTGATGGTGGCCGGGCGCGTCAGAACGTTGCCGCCTGCATATAGGGCGACGGGACCTCGCGAGCGGCGTTTTGCGTGACGAACGAGGCAGCCAATAGCACGAGGCCCACCGCGGCAGGCAGGGCGGCGCTGGGCTTCTGGACCGCAACGTGCGCCAGGAAGGCCAACAGCAGGTGATAAAACATACCCGCATAGGCGAGATCGCTGAGCGGCACATTGAAGCGCAACAGAATTGCGGCCGGGCCCAAAACTTTCACGACGATCATCAACGGCACGAGGTAGGCCGGGTAGCCAAGCTCCGCGAGCGCCTGCCGAACCCAATCTCCTTTGGTGACGTACATGTAAGCGGAAGTCAGATACAGCAAGGACAGAAGCGCCGTGCTGATCCAGTAAGAGTAAATTGCAGCCATGAGGTCTCGTTGATTGCTGTTGAGCAGCAATCTCCTTCATCTTGTTCGTTGTCTGGATGCGCACTTTTCTGCGCGCCTTGTGCATCGAAAATGTAGAACAAGATCGTCTCTCGCAAGTAGGATGAATAACTTGCAGCAGGTATGGAAAACCAGACTATGGCCAATAAAGAAATCAACATGCATGAGGAGATGCGGCGCGCGTTCGCATTGCTCTCAGACAAGTGGAAGCTGGAGATCATGTGGCTGCTCAACCAGCGGGTCTACCGCTTCGGGGAGTTGCGAAAGGCGATCCCCGGCATCACCCAGCACATGCTGACCGCACAACTCCGCGAGCTCGAAGCGGACGGTCTGGTCTCGCGTACCGTGTTCGCAGAAGTGCCGCTGCGGGTAGAGTATGAGATGACGCAAAAGGCACGCGCGCTTGGACCCACGATGGAGGCCCTGACGGCCTGGTGGATTAAGTATGGACAGAGCGTGCCGGTAAAGCCGAGCGCGCGCGGCCGCAAAGCCAAGGGCGGCTGAATACCAAGGCGCTGCCACAGACGGCTCGCATACAGATCGCCTTGCGATACGTCTTGACGTTTTATGCGTGTTGACTGGAATTACGGTGACAGTGCACCCCATTGCACGTCGCCCGCGGCAGATTAAGTGCACTGTCACCGCTAGCCGTTACCCTCACGCTGCCTCGTAGGACGCAATCTTTTTGATTTGCGGTGCGAGCACGTCTTCGGCCGTTTCGAGGTCGTAGCGCGCCTGAATGTTCATCCAGAACGCAGCGCCGGTCTTGAAGAACTTGCCGAGCCTCAGCGCGGTGTCGGCCGTAATGGGCTTCTCTTCGCGCGCGATGCGTTCGATCCGGGTGCGCGGCACGTGCAGCGCCGCTGCGACGGCGTAGGATGTCAGCTTAAGCGGAACGAGAAACTCTTCTCGCAAGATTTCGCCGGGGTGAATCGGGGGAAGTTTCTTTGCCATCTGCAAGCTCCTAATGATAGTCGACGATTTCCACGTCTTCGGGACCCGCATCGCTCCATCTAAATACGATCCGCCATTGATCATTGATGCGGATCGAGTGCTTGCCCACCAGATCGCCCTTGAGTCGTTCAAGGCGGTTACAGGGAGGCGAGTTCAGGGCCTCGAGAAAATCGGCGGCGTCCACCATGATCAGTTTTCGGCGCGCTACTTTGGCGAGGTTTGCCGGGAACCCCTTCGGTACCGCGCGGCCCTGAAGGATCGACTCGGCGAACTTCCCCTTGAAGCTCCTAATCATGAGCAGTACGTATCTCATTGAGATACGTATTGCAATGCTTAGTATCTCGATGAGATACTAGTGACGAAGCTGCAAGCGTAGCCCCGATGAGCGTAGCGACATCCGGGCTTGTGGTTTATCCCCGCAATTGCTGCGCTCATGCGGGCTACTTGCTGGTTGAGCGGCCGGCACACCCGTTCACAACACTGTTATTGCGACCTGCCGCGCTCTCTGCCGCCCTCAACTGGGCGTCTCGCGCTTGTTGTTGTACCCTCGGCGGGGCAACTGCACGGTCGCCAGGAGGAAGCTACATGACCACCGTCCTACTCAACCGCCGGAACCTCCTCGCTGCTGGCGGCTGTGTCCTGGCAACCGGGGTTTCCGGGCTCCTGTTGCCCGCCCGCGCGCAAGGCCTTGCGCCGACCGCTTCGATGCCAGGCGGGGCCAACAACTACCGCGGGGGCGCGGCGATCGTGGATCGGATCGGCAAGGGTGGCTTCTGGATGAGTGGCACAGTGCGCCGCGCAGGCGACGGGGCTCCGCTTGCCGGGCAGCGCATCCAGATTTGGGCGCACACGACCGAAGGGCGGGAGCACGAGCCGCAAAGTCATGGAGCCACGCTCACCGACAAGAACGGGGCGTTCCGTCTCGAGATGCCGCAGATTATTCCCATCTTTGGCCAACCGCATGGTCACCTGGCCTATGACAGTGGTGAATTCAAAACCGTCTTTCTGCGTCCCGTGATGCGGAGCGCAAAAGATACCAGCCTGGAGGCGCACTTCGTCCTTCAGCCGGCCTGATCGAGTTGCGAACGAAAGGATGGAGATTGGCCCAGGCGACCCTGATCTGGGTCGCCCTTGCGACAGCCATTTGCGTGCCGATCGCCGCTGCAGGGACGAGCCCGCTGCTGGCATGGCGCGATCCGGTCTACATACTGGCCTGTTTCGCAGGAATCATCGCACTGGGTCTTGTGCTCGTTCAGCCTCTGCTGATTGGCAGATACTTGCCGGGACCGTCGGCCTATCGTGGACGGCTTATACATCACTGGATCGGAGGCGTGCTGGTCGTCGCGGTGGTGGTCCACGTCGGGGGCCTTTGGATCACCAGTCCGCCTGATATGATTGACGCGCTTCTCTTCTCATCGCCGACGCCGTTTTCCCCCTGGGGTGTGATCGCCATGTGGGCAATCTTCGCCGTCGCGCTTATAGCTGCACTCCGCCGGCGATTGGGACTGCGAGCGCAAATGTGGCGTATCGTCCATATGCCTCTCGCGATTGTCATCGTCGCAGGGAGTGTGGTCCATGCCATGCTGATCGAGGGAACGATGGAGACGATCTCGAAGGCGGCGCTTTGCGCGCTGGTCCTCGCGGCGACCATAAAAGTCATGGCCGATCTACGGGTGTGGAGAAAGCGAGGGACGTTGCGCGGAGAGAACATTGCGCGACGCTAAACCAGCGGAGTTAGCGCACGCGGCATCGTGTCGCCACTGCGCCGCCAGGCGCCTTATTTTTCCAGCCCGCGGGCAATCTTGCCCTTGATCTTCTCCGCCTCAGTTGGGTCGGGCTTGAGCGACAACGCCTGCTCCCAGGATTTACGCGCCTCGTCCTGGCGTCCCGTCCGCCAGTACGCATCGCCGAGATGGTCTCTTGTTTCGCTGCTGTTTGGTTCGAGAGCGGCCGCGCGCTCCATGAGCTTGATCGCCTCCGGATAGTCGCCGAGCCGGTAGTGCGCCCAGCCAAGACTGTCGAGCAAATTGCCGTCGTCCGGTTTGAGCTTGACGGCCTTCTCGAGCAACGCCAGGCCTTCCTTCAGCTTGAGATTACGGTCGACCCAGTTGAAGCCGAGCTGATTGAGAACCGAGGGCTGATCGGGATCGAGCTCCATCGCCTTAAGAAAGTCCGCCTCGGCCTGAGGCCATTTGCCGAGCCGCTCGTAGCTCACGCCGCGAAGGAGCCAGTAATTCCAGTGCGACTTCTCCGGTTTGCCGACCAGCTCGATCGCCTTGGCGTAATCCTTGACCGCGCGTTCGAAATCGCTCTTGTCGCGGTAGGCATCGCCGCGACGGCCATACGACCGCGAATTCTTCGGATCGAGGCGGATTGCCTCGCTGTAATCATTGATGGCGCGGTCGTTATCGCCCTTGTTGGAGTAGGCGTAGCCGCGATTGTAGTAGGCAACCACGTATTTCGGATCGAGGCGGATGGCCTCGTCAAAATCCTTGATAGCGCGGTCGCTGTCACCCTTGCTGGAATAGAGGCTGCCGCGATTGTAATAAGCCGCCGCATCTTTCGGATCGAGACGTATCGCCGCGTCGAACTCCTGGATGGCGCGATCATTGTCGCCCTTGTAGGAGTAAACAGCCCCGCGATTGACATAGGCAACCACATATTTCGGGTCGAGGCGGATCGCCTCGCTGTAATCCTCGATGGCGCGGTCGTTATTTCCCTTGTCCCTGTGGGCATTGCCGCGATTGTAATAGGCGGCCACATATTTTGAATCGAGGCGGATTGCCGCGTCGAAATCCCTGATGGCGCGGTCGTTATCGCGCATGTCGGTGTAAGCGCTGCCGCGGCTGTAATAGGTCATCGCATCTTTCGGATCGAGGCGGATCGCCTCATCGAGATCCTTCATGGCGCGGTCTTTATCGCCTTTGTGGAAGTAAGTAATTCCACGGTTGTGGTGGGCAGCCGCGTATTTCGGGTCGAGCCGGATCGCCTCGCTGTAATCCTTGATCGCGCGGTCGTTATCGCCCTTGCCTTTATGGGCATTGCCGCGTTCGAAATAGGCAAACGGAATTTTTGGCTCGAGGCGAATTGCCTTGTCGAAATCCTGGATGGCGCGGTCGTGATCGCCCTTTTGGGCGTGGGCGCTGCCACGACTGTAATAGGCTATCGCATCTTTCGGATCGCGGCGGATTGCCTCGTCGAAATCCTTGATGACGCGATCGTAGTCGCCCTTTTCGGAAGAGGCCGTCCCGCTGATGTCAAAAGGCGTTGTCGCGGCTTGTTTCGCACCCCGCCGTATCAGCGCCGCCTCGTCGTAATCCTTCTTCGACCGAGCGGGGTCTCCCTTGGTTTCATAGGCGCGCCCGCGAATCTCATAGGCAAGCGCATATTTCGGATCGAGCCGGATCGCCTCGTCGTACTCCTTGATGGCGCGGTCGTGGTCGCCTTTGAAGAAGTAGGCACCGCCACGATGCAAATAGGTGCTCGCATTTTTCGGATCGAGGCGGATTGCCTCGCTGTAATCCTTGATGGCGCGGTCGTGATCGCGCTTGCTGGTGTAGGCAAGCCCGCGATTGAAATAGGCGTCTGCAAAATTCGGATCGAGGCGGACCGCTTCGTCATGATCCCTGATGGCGCGGTCGTTGTCGCCCTTGCCGGAGTAGGCATTGCCGCGATTGCTATAGGCGTCCGCAAACTTCGGATCGAGGCTGATCGCCTCGTCGAAATCCCTGATGGCGCGGTCGTAATCGCCCTTGCTGTGGTAGATCTTGCCGCGGCCCTCATACGCAAGCGCGTAGCGTGGATGGAGCCGGATCGCCTCGTCCAGATCCGCGATGGCGCAATCGTAGTCGCCCTTCATGTGGTACGCACGGCCGCGCGCGTTGTAGGCACGCACGGCTTTCGGATCGAGGCGGATCGCCTCGTCGTAATCCCTGATGGCGCGGTCGTAGTCGCGCCTGGAGTAGGCATAGCCGCGATTGACGTAGGCGTTGGCGCGGTTGGTCTCGCTCTCTGCCGCGCCGCGCGCCAACACCGTCGTGCATCCGGCGATCTTGCGATCCTGATCGGCGGTCTGACCGCAGTCCTCCCACGCCTTGTCCGCCGCGCGAGCCGGCGGGGCGAGCGCGGGCAGGAACGCCAGAGCCAGGAAAAAGCAGCGCCAGAGCATCTCATCCCCATCCAGAGCGCGTGGGCGAAGGCGGCGGTCAAAGCGGAAATCAGCTCAAGCCCAAACCCCTAAGTCGCCCCGGCGCGCTTCCGGGTTCAAATTGGTCGAGCGCTTGGTCTGGCCTGTGTAATGGCGACGCCTGATATCGCGATTAGCCCCCCGGCAATCAGCTTTGGCGTGATGCGGTCGCCAAGGAACAACACGCTCGAAATCAAGGCGAATACCGGAAGCAGCAGACCGAAGGGGGCGACGCGGCCCATGGAGCAACGCCCGATTAGCCAGAACCAAAGGCCAAACCCGACAATCCCTCCGATGAAAATTGTGTAGGCGAGGGCCAGCCAACCACGTTCATCCGCCGTGACAAGGCTCGCCAGTTGGCCATGCTCAAGGAGCAACGACATCAACATGACCTGAGGCACCGTGAGCAGCGACGACCACCCCATCAACATCAGGGGATCAAACGGGCCGTAGCGTTTCGTCAGGACGTTGGACACCGCGAATGCGAAGGCTGCCCCGACCACAAGCAGCAGCGGAAGCGCGTTTGCCGACAGGCCAGGCTCCGCTGCCAGCACGACCACGCCTATGAATGCAATCACCACGCCGGCGGACGTGGTGAGAGACGGCCTCTCCGCGAGCAGCGGCCAGGCCAGCAGGACGGTGAAGGGCGTGGCGAGTTGATAGGCGACGGCCGACATGCTTCCCGAGCCGAGCCCAAGGCCAACATAGAAGAGCCCGAAGTTCAGTCCACCAAGGAAAATCGAAATAGCTGCGATAGGGCCGAACTGTTGACGCGCAGGCCTTTTGACGAACGGAACAAGCAGCAGCGCGATGGCCAGGAAGCGCAGTGCGAGGAAGAAGAGCGGTGGAAACTCCGTCACGCCCACCTTGATGGCCACGAACTGATAACCCCAGAGCAGGGGGACAACCACCGCGCAGACGATCTGAATGGCAGACATGGCAACTTTCCTTTCAAGACCGATCAGTCTAAATATTGGCGCGCGCCAATCGCGGAAGGCGTCCCATAGTCTGTTACCTGATGAAGCGGTCGAGAAGCGCGTCGGCGGTGGCTTGCGATGTGATCCGTGTCGGCGCCGTTTTGCCGACCACGCGCAGCCCCTCGACGAAACAGACGAGAATTCGGGCGGCACTTGAAGGCTCAACGCCATCGGCCAGCTTGCCCGCCGTCTTCGCACGGGAAAGCGCATCCACCAGTCGGGCCTCCATAGCTTTGAAAAAGCTCGCGACGCGACGACCGACTTCGGCATCCTGGCCAGCCAGTTCCATGGCTGTCGCCACCAGCAGGCATCCGCGCCGACCTTTGGCACCGGTCGTGCGGTCGACGTAGCCGGCAAGGTAGGCCCGCAGGCCGTCGACCGGCTCCCTGCGGCGGTCGAGTTCGATATCCATCCGTGTCAGCGCATCGGCAATGTAGCGATCAAGCGCCCGCAGGAAGAGCGAGTGCTTGTCGCCGAAAGCGGCGTAAAGGCTGCCGCGCGAGAGCTTCGTCGCGCGAAGAAGGTCCGGGAGCGCCGTGGCGTGATAGCCCCGCGACCAGAACACACCCATCGCGCGTTCGACAGCGGCTTCCACGTCGAAACTTCGGGGGCGGCCACGGGGCAACTGCACTGGGGTTTGGCGGCTCATTACTAATATATAGACCAATTGGTCTTTAAATCAAAGTGAGCCATCGACCGGCGACGCGAAGTTCATCCTGCAGGGAAGTGTAGCGAACGCAAGCTATTGCTCTGACGACAGGCGGATCATCTGGCGCCCGTCATTCATCGCCTTGAGATTGTTGACGTAGTTCTCGGGACGCTGCCAGCGGTGAGGAACTTTCAATCCCATGAATTCTGCGATGCTGCCGATAAACGCGGTGCAATTCGTTGTCTCGGCGTTCCAGACCGGTGAACTCGCCTGCAATTTCTTGATGTATGCGAAAACCCGTTTTGCGTCGGGTTCATTCAAGTAGACGCGGTAGCTGGCGGTCAGGTACTGCGGATCCAGATCGCCATAGCTTGCCTTGGTCTCGGACGGCACCCAGATCAGATGACCGAGCACATAAGGTACGTTGTCTCCGGCAGGGGTAAGGCCCGCGACTTCGACGGCTCGCTCGCTTGTCTTCCCGAACCAGACGAAAGCATGTCCCCAGCTCGCCGCCGTTCGCGCTCTGAAATCGACGTAGTACGGGCCCTTTGCTGAGCCCGATCTTGTCTTTCGGATCGACTGTGGCGCCGGTTTCGATTCAATGGACGCGTCAGGGGAAACAAGCGCGTCCGCGTTGGCGGCGCGCTTGTCGACTTCCTGTTTCGGCGAAATGAGACGTTCCAGGCCCGCGAGAATGTCAATCTCGCGGGCAGAAGCTGGATGGATTTCGCACTGGAGCAGGACAGCGAGTCCCGCAAGCAGGCATAGTCCCGATCTCTTCGGCCTGTTTGCCACGGTTCGCTCTTCGACTGTCGACGCTAGAGGTCAGGATCAACGTGGATCTGAATCAATACCGCGACGCATAGGGTCGCGGCGGCGCGACAGGCGTCTTGCCGACCGGGGTCTTCCCGATGGGGGTCTTGCCAATCGGCATCTTGCCGACCTGGGCGGTCTGATAGACGGGCTGCCTGCGTGGGATGTCGGCAGCACCAGCCGCAGTCACCAGGGCAAGCGTCGCACCCGTTGCAATCACAATCTTCTTCACAGTACGTTTTCCTCTTACGTTAGAGAAAGCAGGGCAATCAGCCGCGCCCCCCTCAGCCGCGCCGTGAGCATGAATGACCGAATGCGCCGACAGTGCGGCAGGTCCGGTCACGTCTTTGCGGGTGCGGCAGATATGAGACAGGCGGAACCTGCAGAAGCGTCGGAAAGTGCTGGTCGTTGCGGTGCTGCGTATCGGGATTCTTGCCCGCACCCAGGCGCCGTGCGCCCGGGTGCGGAAGCGGATCAAGGCTGCGGTCTCGTCAGGAAGGAATCCTGCCGGGTGGCGCCATTCGGCACGGCCGCCACGTCCTGACCGGGATCGGCGCGGCCGGAGCTGCCGGCCATATACTGGTTCAGCAGCGCAAAGCTGTGGCTTGCCAAGGACGATGCGGTGGACGATGCGGTCGCGCCGTTCGCATGGGCCGCAGCAGAACCCTGACTTGCTGGCGCCCCCGCGCTCGTGCCGGTCGCAGGCGTCTGACCGCTGGTGACCGAGTCGCGAAACTCGCCCCACCATCCAAAGCCGTGGCCACCGTGCGGCGTGGTCGTGCCGTCTGCCAAGATCATCCGATCCGCAAATTGCAGGCGTTCGATATTCTGCAGCGTGTCCGTGCCGTCGGCACCGACCTTGTCGGTGACCGTGATTGACCCGTCGGCATTATGAGTGATCGTGTAGTTCCTTGCCTTGCCCGAGAACAGGGCCGTATCGGTGTCCGCCAGCGGCTCGCCGAACGGATTGCCGTTGTCACCGATCAGGTGGTCGTCGCCTTGCCCTCCCTTGATCCAGTCATCGCCCTCGTTCCCCAGCAGTTCGTCATTGCCGCCGCCTCCAGAGATCTGGTCGTTGCCGAGGCCCCCGAAGACTTCGTCGTCGCCATCGCCGGCCTCGATGCGGTCGCGGCCCTCCAGACCGACGAGCAGATCGGAGCCTGCGCCGCCCGATACCTTGTCGTTTCCGGCGGCGCCGTTGACGAAGTCGTCGCCGTCGCCGCCCGCCAGGCGATCGTTGCCGTCACCACCGATCACGGCATCGTTGCCGAGGGCGCCGTCGAGGACATCGTTGCCGCCATCGCCCCAGAGCGTATCGTCCCCGGCGCCGGACAGAATTCTGTCCGTCCGGCCGGTGCCGCCGATCACGACGTGATCGTCGCCAAGAAACGCCAGCTTGCCTCCATGGTTGGTCGTCACCAATGGATTTCCGGCCGCGTCGACCGGATGGGTTGACGGGTCGCCGGCTTCGATCGTGTAGGTGGGCGCCGAGAAGACGTCGAAGGGAAGGTGAGTGGTACCGGTGTTGCGCATCACCAGCTCGGAGAATGAGGTGCCTTCGAGCTGATTCAGGAAATTGGTGCCTTCCAGCCGCGACAGGTAGTAGAAGCGGTCGCCATTCTGCAGATTCTCCATCTGGGTCTCGAACACGAAGTTGAAGGTCGAGCCCAGCAATCCGCCCGACGCCAGCGGCTTCTCCGCCAGGCCCCCGATCCACAGATCAACGTCATTGAGACCCGTCTCGACACCGGCGAAGGCGCCAGTGCCGTTGAGAAAATCAGTGTCCGGACCAACGGTCTCGTTTGCCGCCGTGGCCGGGTCATCCGCCGTCCCATAGACGATCGTGACGGCAGCGGCGCGCTTCTCCGCGACCGTTGCGGCAGCAGCGAGCAACGGATGAGCGCCGTACGCTGCAATGAAGTTGACGAGAGACTCCGGGTGCTTGATGCCGCTCCCGAATTCCGCCCAGCTCGCATATGGCTTGAGATCGGGATCTCCGGTTTTTGCGTAGAACTGCTCGCGGACACTGTTGAGCGGTGCCACGCCGGTGTCACGGCCGCGCGCGAGGTTGATTGTCGCAAGATCCAGAGGCAAACCGAGAAGATTGTTGCGCAGCGCATCGGTAACGAATTCGTCGACGCTGTTGGCGACCTCGCTTGTTGCTCCGCGCACGATCTCCGCTGCAGCCTCGCCGTCGGCGCCACGCGCCGCATAGGCGAGCGGGTTGAGGAAGGCGTCAATCAGGCTGAGCTGCTGATCGCCCGCCACCGCGGCATTGGCGTCGACCACGTTGCCGTCGGCATCCAGACGGTCAACAGTCTCGCGCAGCAGCGAGTGCCCGAACCGATAGACCGTGTGCGCGAACTCGGCCACGATCGCGGGATCGATGGTGACGTCGTGCGCCTCGAATTCATCGATGTTCGGCTGGATGCTACGTGCAAAGTCCTCGAAGACAAGATGCTGGTATTGCATCTCGGTCGCAAATCGGCTGGCCTGGAATAGGTACTCGCCATTCCACTCACTGTCCTGGATGCCGTCGGATATATCCGCTCCCGGCTTCAGCCACTGGCTCACGAATACTGGATCATTGTCCGCTTCGGCCAGGATCACCTTCAGGTGCCCGATCAGCCGGTTGTGTTCCGCGTGGAAAACGTGATGAACGGCGGTCAGGCCGATATTCTCATTCCCGCGTCCGTCGCCGGTGATGTAGTGGGCATCTAGCAGCTCATTGTCGTAGTTGCCGCTCGTATCCGACCCGTCAAGGTTCGCGAGGCTGACCTCCGTGTCGCCGTCCGCGACCTTGTCGGTCGGAACGGCATCATGGGCAATGTCGTTCAGAAAGGCGTGTCCGGTACGGATCGCGTCGGTGGTGCTGACGGGATTGGCGGGGTCGCCTTCTGTCAGGACGTCGTCGGGCGTGCCCGCAATGCCGTCAGGGCCGGGCATCACCAGTTGGGCGTATCCATTGGCTCCGGGCAGGAAGCGCCCGTAGGAGTCGGTTGCCAGCAAGGGAATGTTGGTCACATCAGCATCGGTCAGGTCGATGCCGAGCAGCTCCCGCGCTTGCGCCTTGACGTCAGCCCATGTTGCCAGGCCGCCATCGGCGCCTTCGAGCAGACGCCCCGTAGCCACCGGATTGCCGTTGGCGTCAAGCGCGTACTCGCGCAGAAAAACCTGGTGCGACGGATGCGACGTGTACGTCTGGTTCTGATCGATGAACGGCGTCGTCTGGTTGGTGTGCTCGTGGACATCGTCCGAAGTCCCCACGACCCCGTCTGCCCCGGCCAGGTTGGTCGCACGCGTCAACACCATGAAGTTGGTCGGGCTGCCTTCAACGTAGAGAGGGTCGTCCGGCTGCAGTGGGATAAACACTGTACCGCTGTCGCCCTTGTTCACCAGATCCAGGCCATGGTCGAAGAACTGGCCGAACAACGTGAACCACTGATTGAACGGCGCCGCGCCATCGGGATTCACGTTCGGAATGACCCCGTCGCCATCGCTGTCGACTGCGGCGGCCGCCGGGTTGCTGTTTGGATTCTGGTCGGCAATCAGATTGCTGATGATCCGCGGCTGGGCGTCGATCACTGTATCTTTGGTCTGGGAGTAGGACGTCCCGAGATCCGCGTCGCGGAACACGGGATCGGTCATTCGCGGGAACACCCGATCCGCGGCGCCGAAGTCCGATTGTCCTGGCACCACGCTGTTATCAGTGCCGTCAACCGTCCGCAGCCCAAACGGAAGGGAAGGGTCCTCCAAAGGAGCGCCGGTTTCGGCGAAGCGAATTTGCGCGAGAATGAAATCGAGGTCTGATCGAATGAGTTGCATGTCCGTCTCCCTGATTTCCGAGTTGTGGAATTCCGGACGCCTCTGCGAATGCATGCAGGCTGGGAAGCGGGAGCCCACTCTGTGGCGCTTTAGAGATGAGAATGCGAAAGGATCAAAGCTTTATCGCGCACAGGTAGCCACATATTTGGCAACAACCGACGCCGGCGCGGTCTGAAACATTTCACAGAAGTCGCGGCGTCATAGGCGCACTCGACGGCGTTCGGATCGGCAATTTCGTGGAGACCAAGGCCGCGACGATCGAAGCGGGCGCCAAGGTCAATCATCTGTCCTAGTCGGCGACGCCCATGTCGGCGCCAACGCCAATCTCGGCGCTGGCACCATCACCTGCAACAACTATGACGGCTTCTTAGACCACGATGGGCGAGGGCGCGTTCGTCGGCTCAGGCTCCGTCATCACCAAGGACCTGCCCAGCGATGCGATGGCCGTGGAACGCAACCCGCAGAGCAACCGCGAGGGCGGCGCGGTACCGCGAGATGAAGATGCGGGCGAAGGCTGAGAAAGAGGGTTAAGCGCTGGGCTTGTTAAGCTTTCGGCTTAAGACCGCCTCAATCCGCAATTGTCGAATAAAAGTTGGCCCGGCAGCACATCCTCGGCCACGGGTTCGAACCCGTCGAATAAAGCGAGCACAGCCTTGTCTGGAAGGCCGACGTAATAATCATTAGTCTGCGGTTTGCCAGCTTTCACAGATACCACAATGTACTCGGCATATCGCGTAGCGTCTGCCATGATGAGTTTTTCAAGACGTTCGAAGTATTGAACATATTCGATGCCATTAAGCTGGCGCTTAGCCCAGACCATTGGAGTATCTCCTGTTAGCATTGTTGCTGTGCAGCAATTCGAATAACCCATTTCTGCGTCCTGCAACCATTGGTATATTACTCCGAATCAATCCCACAATTCAGTTAGGACCTTTAATGACTGAGCGCTGGCTGGGTGTCGTCGTGTCGGGCGACAAGGTAACTTTCGTGGACGCTGAGGTAGATGGTGACGACAAGCCCCTCGTTCTTCAGAACGACGATACATGGACAATCCAAACCGGAAACCGGGCTGACGCTTATTCCACTATCTCCAAGCAGATAACGGATTACGCTCGTGAGAACGGCATCAAGAACGCATTCGTCAAGGAGAGTGCGGTCAGGAAGGGCGCAGCAACCATGGCTCTGTTGCAGTCTGCCGAACTTCGGGGGGTGGTCATGGCAGCACTAGGTGCCATCGTGCCGACCGAAACCAGATCGAAGGCGTCAATCAGCAAAACTTTTGGTGAGCGAAAGGTCGATGATTACGTCAAGGACGACGAGTTTTGGAAAAAAGAGATCAAAGGTGTTGCTTTGCGGGGTGGTAGCCGTGAAGCAGCAATGATCCTGCTAGCCGCGCGGAAGAACAAGTGACCCTCGTCTCAAACTTGCAGATTGGTGCTGAGATCGGCAACGGCTATTTCGGTAAGGTTCATTCAGGCACTGACGATGTACATGGCCAGGTCGCCGTCAAGGTGTTTACAAAAAAGCCTTCGGAAGATGACGCCACTTGGCAAGCCCGAAAAAAAAGCCTGCTCGCCGAGGGGCAGCGCTTAAGTCGAGCAGAACATGCGCATGTGGTCAAAGTCCACAGTCTGCTCGAAAGCAATGGCAGTGACGCCGTGCATTTGGTTATGGATTATTGCTCTGGCGGATGTCTGCAAAAGAAATTTGAAGCCGGCCCAATGCCGCTGGCAGATGTTCGCAAATACGCCACTCATGTAACCATGGGTTTAGCGGCACTCCATGCGCGCGGCATGATCCACCGTGATATCAAGCCGGGGAACATTCTTCTAAACAGGCACGGTGCAGCTCAACTTGGCGACTTCGGCCTCGTTACCGATGACATCGTCGTGGGGTATGCGTCAGGGCAGGGTTACAGCGATCATTTGGCACCAGAAGTGCTCAATGGCGGCGGCACAAGCGTCAAGAGTGACGTTTGGGCGCTCGGCATGACCATCTATCGAATGCTTCACGGTGCCGAGTGGTATTCAAGACTTCCAAAGCCTCGTCACGTCGCAGGTAAGGGCGGCTTCGCAAAACATCTTCCATTCTTGCCGCACATCCCAAAGGCGTGGCGCACCGTGCTAAGAACCATGATGCACGATGACACGAATGCTCGATATCAAACCGCTAATGCCGCGTTGGCAGCTTACGCAAAGCTCGACACCACCCCACGCTGGGAATGCGACGTGACGCCCGACAAAGTCAGTTGGACTTGCATGCATAAGAAGCGAAGGTACTTTGTCGAGTGGGAGGGCGTTGGTATCAATGCCTATAATTGGTCGGCTTGGAGTGAGCCAACGGGCAAGGGAAATAAGCGCAGTTTTGGCTCCTCAACAGGTGTCAACTATGACACTGCCGATCGCGAACTAGCGGCGGTATTTGCCAAGATCAAATAACGTTCAGCGAGCTTTCCGACGCATCTGAACGTATGGGCTGCGCAAATCCTCAGCCGTTAGTGGCCTGAGCGAAAATGCTTCTTTTGCGATTTTTCGCCGATCTTCGCGGCATCGGTAGCAGTATGCCTGACTTGCTACTACGCCCGAGCGAGGCTTCCAGAGGCGCTGACAATGCCGACATCTCGGAATCTGGAGCATGGGTTTCATCCTTGTTCCGAAAGCGTCGGAAGAACATAACAGGAACAATTGATTCGCGCAACCTACCCACGACGCATCCCACAGGTTTAGTTAACGAATGCCTGCAACGGAGCGCGTAGCGATCAAAAGAATGCCCGTTGTCGCCACCATTTTGTTCTGGACGAGCAATCGATCATAGTCGCGCCGCGTCTCCCTAGACCCTAGTGTGTGTCGAATGACCGACAGCAACAACGATCAGCTCGAAACCAATCAAGTCTTTATCGATACCCAAGCTTTCTTTCGAGAGAGGTTTGATTGGCGATCGAAATCCTTCGCGCGCTTAAAGGAACTTGTTCGTTTAGGACAGGTGCAAGTTCTGACGACAAGCATAACAGTGTCCGAAGTTCGCAGCAAAATCAGGGACAACCTCAGCAATGCGCGGGCGGCCGTAAAGAGGCACGATGTCGTGCTCGGTCAGTTGGAAAGTGCGCAAGTGCTTGAGTTGATGGATGATGAGGATGCCGAACTAAGGCTCCAGGCTCTCTTCGATGACTTCATGAAGGACGTAAAGGCCGTTGAGGTTCCACTCAGTAAAAACGTCGATAAAATATTCGACGATTACTTCCATGAGCGGCCACCATTTAGCGCAAAGAAGAAGTCCGAATTTCCTGATGCTTTCGTCGTGTCGTCGTTGCAGGAGCGTGCAAAGGCGACGGGGTCTAAGATCTACGTCGTTTCTGAAGACTCTGACATGAGAACTTGTTGCAAACACACGCCGGAACTTCTCATCTCAGATGGTCTTGCTGATATAGTTTCCAAGGCAACAGTTACGAAGGCCCTGCATGATAACCTTCTTTCGTTCTTGAGCGACAGCAAGGACCTTGAGTCCAAACTCGTAGATTGTTTGAAATCGGCCGAAGTAGTGGTTTTTGGAGGTTCTCGGCATGATAGACGTATTCATGCACGAGGGAGGCCGCACTCCGTAGACGAACTCACATTGTTGCGGTTGAACGTTCTTTCGCAAGAAGCCAATAGGTTTTCATGTGAGATCGAATTCGCTGCTTATGTCGAAGTCGATTTGGAGATTGATGTCGAGATCAATCGTTGGGAGTACGATGATTATCACGAAACGTTCGACGAATTCTCGACCTCGACCATGCACCGCGGGATATATTATGCCGAGGTCGCGGTGCAATTTGACAGCAAGGTTCCGGAGAACGCTAACATTGAGTCGATACACTGCAGCGCGGAAATCGAAATCGACGCAAGTGAAATCGATGAGTTGAGGCGTTACAAGTAGCTCAGGTCAACTTCCGCGCTCCTTCGGTCTTGTGGAAATGGTTGTCGATCAGTTCGAGTTGTGACAGTGCACGCAATTGCACCTCGCCTGCGGCAGATTATGTGCATCGTCAACGTAATTACCTACACATCCATTCATCCCGTTGTCGCTTCACTGGCGCAGGGGGAGATCGGAAACAACGATTTTCTCCGCGGGATTCTGAATACCTATTTCGGTAAGAAGCACAGTCAAAGCGTCGTAAATCCCAAGTGGGAATTTCGTGGGTTCTATGATCACCCGATCAATAAACTCAGCCGGGCTAAGCCCAAAGAGACCTTCATCAGGAACATCTCTCAGTGGAATTCGGCAAATCGATTGGGGGATGCCGTTAATGGATTCAATCGATGAAGCGATTCGGTCAGACCGCTCGAACTGAGGTGAATAGATAACGCGCCACTCTCGCTCTTCGCGAAATCCGGGATGCTTTGTGGAGAGAATTGCATGACGGAAGGCTGCAAACATATTCGCTTGCACCTGCTGTTCGCCTAGAGACCGGACAAATTCAGCATTGCTCTCTGCGTTGGAAATTATCTGCAAGAACGCCTCTGCTACTTGAAAATTATCGAAGTATGCTACGGGGTTCGTGTAAGCCTTAAGCGCGTGCGATTGACGCAAGATCGGGCCACCATTCACAACCAGAGCAATCCCTGCACCACCGCCATAGGCACGCCACATGGACAATCGTCCGTACCGATCTTCGGAGTTGTCGTGTTCTGACAGACAGGTGATGTAGCTGTCTGTTCTAAAGTGAGGCAGCCAATTATTGAACAACTGCTCTAGGCGCTCGCAAAAGCCAGGAAACATGCCATCGAATAAAGTTACAAGTCGTTGCTTGTTGTTCTTATACGCTTCATTGAGGCAGTCGAACCCGTGCTCGATTTCGCGAAAATCATTCATCAGATGGGATTTGCGCATCCAAATCTCACCGTTGCGCAAAATGCGCATCGCTGTGTCTGCACTGGTATAGTAGACGAAGCGCTGACTCGACTGCCTGGCCTCAAGCGTCTTCCTAAGCGCATAGGGATAGAAGATTTGCAGTAGCCGAAGCTGGGCGGCGTCCATCTCAATTTCGTTTGGCAAGCGAGCCCTCGTCCGATTTTGTCACGACTTGACATCGCGAGAACATAATGAGAACATACGATTTTTCGACTAACACGGATCGACTTCAATGTCCAAGGCCGATCACGCTAATCCACAACCTGACGTGGAGGGGCTGGAGTCGGCTGCCGATCAGGCAATAGCTGCTTGCCGCGGCGACGCCAGAGAGCCTGTGAAAGCGCTATTAGTCGCGAATGAGTTTCTTGAAAGTGACTTGAACGCCCGAGTTTCTCGTGGATACACGCGCGGCATGAAGCGTGGCGGGTCAAGACCTACTCTGGGTAATTTGCCACTCTCAAGCTCACGCGCACATGGCTAAAGGGGAAGCTGTGCTGAAGCGAACTAGACTGGGCCTGCAATACTCCTTGCTCGTCCAACATGATGCTCTTCGCCTTTCTGCCGCAATGTATGACGCTGGTCACAGGAGCGAAGCGGTTCGGATTGCCAATGCCATCTTCGTGCTGTTGGGACCCGGCATGCGGAATCACAAATCGATTCTCAGCCAACTAGGGGCAATTGATAGCTTAACAATCGCTTCCACCGCGGACTCTCGGGGGCCTCACGGCACCGCACTGATGGCGATCGAAGCAACTCCATATGTTAAAGACGATGGCACTGGTGGTTACATCGTCGATTCGGTTCCGTTTGGCCACGAGGCACTCAATGTCGGTCGCAGTCTAACAGTCGCCGATTGGTGGAACGAAGGCGTGTTGTCTGGAATCGGCGCAACCACCGTGCTGACGAGGCTTCAAGTTATCCGAATTATTCGCGACCAAGACGGGGGCGCGCACTTAGATGATCATATTAAGGATGAGACTTATCTCGCTGTATATCTGAAGGGTACCGGCTTTCTCTATAAACCGAGCGCAGACAGTGAAGAATCACTGCCGGTCGAAGGAGCGCTTGGAGCCACCGTACGGCAGATGGCCTACGAAGTTCTAAACTCCTTGCAAAGCGTGGCACTCTCTGCCCGATTTGCACTGGGCGAGGCCGCGAAAAAGGGACCATTATACGCGCAGTACTTCGAACTCAACTCGGCGAACCCATCCTAGCTAAGCGCTACGTCAGCTTAGTCGATTGTTAGCCGCATCGCGTGCTACTACGACTTCAAGTTCGTCCGCCACGTGGCCTTCAAACGTTCTCCCGTATGCATTATGGCTAACCGCGCTTCTTCAGACGACAAGCGGCTAGCTATAGCAGGCCTCGACTGCGCGGGCGCAGGAGCGTTGCACTTTCCCAACATGCATTGCGATGCCGTGCATTTAATTCTGCTTGGTTAGCGCTGCGCGCTCAAGCTAATTTCCTGAACCAAATCAACCTGATGCTACCAGTCCAGTCGTATCCGAAAAAATAAACTGCTTTCGTCCCCGGCCAAATCACCGCTATCACTTCGCCCATCCACCCCGGCAAGAGGGGCGTATCGCGATCGTCACGGACGCGGGGTTGGATGCGGTGGACGCAGCGGCGTCGGGCGCGATCGTGGTCGCAGGGCGGGGTCTCCCGTGAGCGATCTTACGCTTGCGCAGACGACCGGCGTTTCAAGGCCTTCGCCAGAACCTCCGTCGGCATCTCGTCGATCGGAGTGAAGGGTGAGGGCGCTGCGTACGGCGAAGTCGTGTGGTTCTGGCATCCGTGGCTGATGTCAAGCCAGCGGAGACGCGTCGGCCCGACCGGGCTTAGACAAATCTCAATCCGCTGGTGACGGTGACAAAAAGGAATTCGTCGCCGGGGAGAGCGCGAAGTAAGCCGTAAAGCCATTGCGCAGGGAATGCCGGATTGCCTCCGCTGAACCTGTATGCTCGTGTGCGTTTCCTTCTACCCATTGCACGCGAGACCGCGGGTGCAGCGAGCACCCGGCATTCCCTGCTCCCTCTCTTCGGGGGAACCAAGGCCAAAGCTCGGGCAGGTCATGCCGCGAGATCGCGGACCCGTATTCCGCACGCCTGGCGGATGCGACAGGTTAATACCCGGTTTGGCTACCCATTAAGCTTTTCACTTAAGGCTGTCTCAATCCGCAATAATTATTGAGTATCTGTAAGACAGCGAATTTCGTTAAGACAGTCGCGGGTTGCGACGCTATTCGTCGATTTGGGGAAATTGAACCGCATGTGCGGCATTGTCGGCATTCTTGGAAAAGCTCCGGTCGCGGAGCTTCTGGTAGATTCACTCAAGCGGCTTGAATATCGCGGCTATGATTCCGCCGGTGTCGCCACGCTGGAAGGCGATCACCTCGAACGCCGCCGCGCCGAAGGCAAGCTGAAGAACCTCGAAAAGCGGCTGGAGGCCGAACCGCTCGCGGGGCACACCGGGATCGGACACACGCGCTGGGCAACCCACGGCAAGCCGACCGAGAACAACGCGCATCCGCACGCGACCGACCGCGTCGCTGTCGTTCACAACGGCATCATCGAGAACTTTCGCGAGCTGCGCGAGGCGCTCGAGAAGAAGGGGGCGGAGTTCAAGACCGAAACCGATACCGAGATCGTTTTGCACCTGGTCGACAGCCTGCTGCAGCAGGGCATCAAGCCGGTCGAGGCGGTGAGGGCGGCGCTGTCGGAACTGCGCGGCGCATTCGCGCTCGGCTTCATCTTCGCCGGCGACGACGACCTGATGATCGGCGCCCGCAACGGCCCGCCGCTGGCGATAGGTCATGGCGACGGTGAAATGTATCTGGGTTCGGATGCGATCGCGCTCGGTCCGTTCACCGACATGATCAGCTATCTCGAAGACGGCGACTGGGTGGTGCTGACGCGCAAGGGCGCGACCATCTACGACAAGAACAATGCGATCGTGCACCGCGACGCGGTCAAGCACAGCGCCTCGACCTCGCTGGTCGACAAGGCGAACTACCGCCACTTCATGGCCAAGGAAATCCACGAGCAGCCGGAAGTGGTCGGACACACCCTCGCCAGATACATCGACATGGCGAGCGAGCGCGTCATGTTGCCGGTCAAGCTGCCGTTCGACTTCAAGGATATCCAGCGCATTTCGATCACGGCCTGCGGTACCGCGAACCTTGCCGGCTACGTCGCCAAATACTGGTTCGAGCGGCTGGCGCGGGTGCCGGTCGAAATCGATATCGCATCCGAATTCCGCTACCGCGAGGCGCCGTTGCGCAAGGGCGATCTCGCGATCTTCATTTCACAGTCCGGCGAGACCGCCGACACGCTGGCCGCGCTGCGCTACGCCAAGGCGCAGGGCGTTCACACGCTGTCGGTGGTGAACGTGCCGACCTCGACGATCGCGCGCGAAAGCGAAACCGTGCTGCAGACGCTGGCCGGTCCCGAAATCGGCGTCGCTTCGACCAAGGCGTTCACCTGCCAGCTGATGGTGCTGGCCTCGCTGGCGGTCGCTGCCGGCAAGGCACGCGGCGAATTGTCCGACGAGGACGAGACCAAGCTCGTCCATGGCCTGGTCGAGATTCCGCGCCTGATGGCGGCGGCGCTGACCATTGAACCGCAGATCGAGAAGCTCGCCCGCGACATCTCGAAATCAAAGGACGTGCTCTATCTCGGCCGCGGCACCAGCTATCCGCTGGCGCTGGAAGGCGCGCTGAAGCTCAAGGAAATCTCCTACATTCACGCCGAGGGCTATGCCGCCGGCGAACTCAAGCACGGGCCGATCGCGCTGATCGACGAAACCATGCCGGTCGTGGTGATCGCGCCGCATGACCGGGTGTTCGAAAAGACCGTCTCCAACATGCAGGAAGTGGCGGCCCGCGGCGGCAACATCATCCTGATGACCGATGCCAAGGGGGCGGCGGAAGCCACCATCGAATCGCTTGTTACCATCGTGCTCCCGGACATGGCGGCGACGTTCACCCCGATGGTCTACGCCGTCCCGGTGCAGCTGCTGGCCTATCATACCGCCGTGGTGATGGGCACGGATGTGGATCAGCCGCGGAATCTCGCCAAATCGGTAACGGTCGAATAGAGCGTTTTCCAGCGAAGTGGACCCGGTTCGCGTTAAGAAAACGCGTCAAAACAAGGAATCTAGAGCCCCGTTTCGATTCAATCGAAACGGAAAAGGCTCTAGTCAAGTCCCTCGGCTGTCATGCCGGGACTTCAAAAATCTGCTAGGATGGCTTAGCTGGGAGAGGCGCGATCAGCAAAGCCCCGGTTTTGCGTCCGATCGCGCCCGAATGTCGAGTTCGGCTGCTCCGACCTGGAACCACGATGAACCGCGAAGAACTGCCCCCGACCGCGCCCCCGGACGAACCCGTGCCGGAAGGCCATCACGCCGGGCTAGTGGCCCGTTTCCGGAACTACTTTCTGACCGGACTGATTGTCGCAGGGCCGGTCGCCATTACCCTCTATCTGACCTGGTGGTTCGTGAACTGGGTGGACAGCATCGTCCGTCCGTTCGTGCCGACGGCCTACCGGCCGGAAACCTACCTGCCGTTCGGATTGCCCGGCTCGGGCCTGATCGTCGCCGTGGTCGCCCTGACGCTGCTGGGCTTCCTCACCGCCAACCTGATCGGGCGGACGCTGGTCGATCTCGGCGAACGGCTGCTCGGCCGCATGCCTGTCGTGCGCGCGATCTATCGCGGGCTGAAGCAGGTGTTCGAGACGCTGTTCTCGGGCAAGGGATCGAGCTTTCGCAAGGTCGGCCTGGTCGAATTTCCCTCGCCCGGCATGTGGTCGATCGTCCTGATCTCGCAGTCGCCGAGCGTGAACATCGCCAGCCAGCTTCCCGGCCAGGAGGAGCACATCTCGGTGTTCCTGCCCTGCGCCCCGAACCCGACCACGGGTTTCTTCTTCTACGTGCCGAAGAGCAAGATCATCGAAGTCGACATGAGCACCGAAGACGCCGCGACCCTGATCATGTCAGCGGGCGTGGTGCAGCCCGGCTCCGATCCGCAGAAACGCAATGCCGCGCTGGCCGGCATGGCGAACGCCGCGCGCGTGGCGAATTCCGCCGCCGCGCTGCAGCCGGCTCCGGCAAAGGTGAAGGTGGAGTGATTTGAGCTGTCGTCATTCCGGGGCGCATCGAAGATGCGAACCCGGAATCTCGAGATTCCGGGTCCGCGCTTCGCGCATCCCGGAATGACGGCAACCATCATGGCTCGCCCGAATCATCCCTTGCACCCGTCAATCCTCGAATGCTGGCAGGCATGACCTCATGACCAAGAAGATCGAAGGCATCATTCCCGTGATGATCACGCCGTTCACCGCGAACGGCGCGATCGACTATCCCGGCCTTGGCCGGCTGGTGGAATGGTACATCGACAATGGCTCGGACGCGCTGTTTGCGGTCTGCCAGTCCAGCGAGATGCAGTTTCTCACGCTCGACGAACGCGTCGAGCTCGCCGCTTTCGTCAAGAAGGCCGCCGCAGGCCGCGTGCCGGTGATCGCTTCCGGCCACATCAGCGAAAGCCTGGATGACCAGCTTGCCGAGCTGACCGCGATTGCCGCAACCGGCGTCGACGGCATGGTGCTCGTCACCAACCGCCTCGACGCCAAGCGGGAAGGTGGCAGCAAGTTCATCGACGACCTGACCTGGCTGCTCGACCGGCTGCCGAAGCAGCTTCCGCTTGGACTCTACGAGTGCCCGGCGCCCTATCGCCGTCTGCTCAGCGACGACGAACTGAAATTCTGCGCCAATAGTGGCCGCTTCGTCATCCTCAAGGATGTCTCCTGCGACCTCGAAACGGTCAAGCGTCGGGTGGCGCTGACCAGGGATACGCCGCTTGCCATCGTCAACGCCAATGCGGCGATTGCCTTTGACGCGATGAAGGCCGGCTCGCGCGGCTTCACCGGCGTGTTCACGAATTTTCATCCCGATCTCTACCAGTGGCTGATGACCGAGCACATCAGCTATCCGGAGCTGGCGGATGAACTCTCGGTCTATCTCGCGCTATCAGCGATGGCCGAACCGATGGGCTATCCGAAGCTCGCAAAGCTCTATCACCAGCGCCTCGGCACGTTCGCCTGCACCGACAGCCGCGCCGTCACCTTCGATATCCACGAAAAATTCTGGGCGCTGGAGGCGCTGATCGACAAAATCGTCGAGGGCACCGAGCACTACCGGCGCCGCATTGCCGACGTCGCGGCGCGTCATCCCGCGCCGATCAGCGGCACGGCTTCGTCGCGTTCATACAGGTAAAGCAGGCAGCGCAGCGCCTCGCCGCGCTCACCCCTGAGCTTCGGATTGTCCTTCATGATCCGCAGCGCCTCGTCGCGGGCTTGCGTAATGAGTTGGGCGTGCACATCTGAGCGGGCGATGCGGTAGCCGGGCAGGCCGCTCTGGCGGATGCCGAGCACGTCGCCTTCGCCGCGCAGCTTCAGGTCTTCCTCGGCAATCCGAAAACCGTCGGTGGTCTCCCGGATCACCTTCAGCCGCGCCTTCGACATTTCGCCGAGCGGTTCCTTGTAGAGCAAGAGGCAGGTAGACGCCTCCGAGCCGCGCCCAATCCGGCCGCGCAACTGGTGCAATTGCGCCAAGCCGAAGCGCTCGGCGTTCTCGATCACCATGATGGTTGCGGCCGGGACGTCGACGCCGACCTCGACCACCGTGGTCGCCACCAGGAGCCCGATCTCGTGCGCGGAGAATTGAGCCATCACGCGGTCTTTCTCCGCGCCCTTCATCTGGCCGTGGACGAGACCGACCTTGTCGCCGAAGCGTTGCTGCAGTTTCTCAAACCGCTCCGTCGCGTTGGTGAGATGCTCGGTACCTTCAGCCTCGGATTCCTCGACCAGCGGACAGATCCAGTAGACCAGCGTGCCTGATTTCAGCGCACGGCCGACGGCGTCGACGACCTCGTCGAGCCGGCTGGCCGGGACCGCACGGGTGTCGATCGGCTGCCGGCCGGCCGGCTTCTCGCGCAGTTCGGAGACATCCATGTCGCCGAAATAGGTGAGCACCAGCGTGCGCGGGATCGGCGTTGCGCTCAAGACCAGCACGTCGACAGCCTCGCCCTTGTTGGTCAGCGCGAGCCGTTCGCGCACGCCAAAGCGATGCTGTTCGTCGACCACTGCCAGCGCCAGCGCCTTGAAGATCACGTCGTCCTGGATCAGCGCATGCGTGCCAACCAAAAAGTCGATTTCGCCGGCTTCGAGTCGCGCCAGAATCTCGCGCCGCTCCTTGCCCTTCTCGCGGCCGGTCAGGATGGCAACCCGCAGGCCGGCGCGTTCGGCCAGCGGCGCTATGGTCTTGATGTGCTGGCGGGCGAGGATTTCGGTCGGCGCCATCAGCGCAGCCTGCTTGCCGGCTTCAGTCACAGCAGCGGCTGCCAACAGCGCCACGACCGTCTTGCCGGACCCGACATCGCCCTGCAGCAGCCGCAACATCCGCACCGGCTGCAGCAAATCCGCGGTGATGGCCGCGACCGCCTCGCGCTGTGACGACGTCAGCGCATAGGGCAACGCGTCGATGATCTTGTGGCGCAGATGGCCGTCGCCGGCGTTGCGGTCGCCGGCCGGACGCCGGAGTTGCGCACGCACCAGCGCCAGCGCCAATTGACCGGCCAAGAGTTCGTCGAAAGCGAGCCGTGACCAGAACGGGCCATCAGGCAAAATGTCCGTGAGTTCGACCGGAACATGCACGCGGTTCAGCGCTTCCCGGATCGGCGGAAAGCTGCAGCGGCGGATCACCTCCGGACTGATCCATTCCGGCAATTCCGGCAGCTTCTGCAGCGCCTGCGCGATCGCGCGGCGTAGCGATCCCAGCGCGAGGCCCTCGGTCAGCGGATAAACCGGGTCGATGCCGGACAATTTTGAAAACGTCGCTTCATCCACCACGCGGTCGGGATGCACGATCTGCGGAATGCCGTCATACATCTGCAGCGTGCCCGATACGTAGCGCTTCTCGCCGACCGGCAGCAGCTTTTCGACATAACCAGGCTTGGCGCGGAAGAACGTCAGCACCACGTCGCCGGTATCGTCAGAGGCATGGACGAGGTAGGGCGCGCGGGAATTGCGCGGCGGTGGTGGGCGGTGACGATCCACGTTGACCTCCAGCGTCACCACGGTTCCCTGCACAGCCTCGCGGATCTTCGGCCGCGCCCGGCGGTCGATCACGCTCGCCGGCAGATGCAGCAGCAGATCGACCAGCCGCGGGGTCTCATCGCGGTCGAGCAGATACCGCAGCAACTTGTCCTGCTTCGGCCCGACGCCTGGAAGGCTCGTGACCGGCGCAAACAGCGAATTGAGCAGGGTGGGGCGCATATCGAAACCTAAGACCGTTTCGCGCCGTCATGCGCGGGTTTGGGCGGAACGTCCACGGCTTTTTTTCGAGACGGCCTTTCAAGGCGATGCGGTCGACGCCGGCCTACTTGGCCGGTTTCAACAGCGTCGCAATCAACACGAGAACAGAACAAGCCAGCCAAAGATAGTACCCCGGTCCAAAGCCGCACACCGTCGCGTTTCCTCCACCGTCCATCCATACAGAGGTGAAGGAAAAAGCAGTGACGACGATGAGCGCGACGGCCGCTAATGCAAAACTCAGATTTGCGGCTCGGCGTAGTCTTCCTAGCGCCGCAAAAAGCATCAACGGATTTGCAATCCATCCGAACTGCCCATCGAGGACGCCGAGCGGTCCAATCAAGAGAAGCTCCCATCCCCGCGTCCACTGGTGCGCCTTGCACACGAAATCCTCGCGAAAAAATCTACCTCCCGAAACGGAGGGCGAGAAGAGTGAGAGGACGAACAGGGCGAGAGCTATCCAGAGAAGTATCCGTATGATTTGCGTGCGACGAGCACCAGTCCGCATCAATTTAGTCTTTCAGTCCTTTATAAGCCGCTACTCGTTTCACCAGATCAATAGCAATTTGCTGCTGCTCACTTGAAGCGCGCCAATCAACTGATTGGTCCGATAAACCGAGAGTCGTCAAAACTTCGCTTATCAAAGGCTCAACGCCGAACTCCGCAACCGCACCGGCGTCTACGTGGACGTATGGCCCCATTTCTTGATAGTGATCGATCGCGTGTTGGAGCTCAAGAAACAAGACCACTTGTCCCGTGGGTAGCCTGAGAAGCATTCCGCGAGCTGGACCCAGCTGATCCTCCCAACTCTCGACCTCAAAACCAAGTGACTGCGCGATCTCCGAGAGGCGCACTTGAAAGCGCATGATGGCAAAATCGGTGTAAGGAAACCGATAGTCGTAAACTTGTACTACGTTCGTCATTGTACAAACCATTTCCGAGGCGGTGACCCCGGGACTATTGATACACCGCGCGATTGTATTTCTCCATGACGTGCACTCCGGCACCGTCCTAGCCTGTGCTACGATGCCCGGAACGCCTCGCCCTTGAACCGCTTCACCGGCCGCCCACGCTCGAGGCGGTCATGCGCTGCATGCGCATCGTTCCGGGCGGTGATGGCTTCGAGCTCACCCTGCAGCCGGAGCAACGCTGTCATTCGCTCCAGTGCCAGCGCCTTGTTGCGATGCTGCGAGCGCTCCTCCCGTGCCACGACAGAGAGCCCGCTGGCGATGTGGGTGGCGCGCACCGCGCTCTCGGTTGTTCTGATGCTGACCGCCGGGACCGCCGGCCCGGAAGGCTTCGAAGCGGACATCCTGCTCTGCGAGCGCCTTCGGTGCCTCAGGCAGCGCCGGAAGCTCGAACACGCCGATGAACCAGTTCTTGCGCTTGTGATGCGGCCGGACCGGGCTCTGCGCCACCCACTGGATAGCGCCGATCCACGGCCGCGCGAACGCGGCCGCGGCTTCGCCGTGGACCAGAACGATGGCCGAGCCCGGACCATGTCCGTCCGGGCTCGGGCCTTCTACGCAGTCGGTTTCAAGGCCGAGCGCAGCAGCTTCGGCCGCGAGCGTTGCAACGGCTTTCCGGACCGCGATCCGGCATTCCGCCGGACCGCGGCCGCTGGTGAAGAGAAGCCGGATCATCGGCGGTCCTCCTTCCAGGATTTCTCCCGTCGGGCGGCGCTGCTCGCCACATTGGATTGCGCCTTCTTGAACGTCACGAGCGGCCGGAACGTCGCCACCACCCGCGCCAGGCCGAACTCGACGAGGTCTTCGATGACGCGTTCGATGTTCTTGTAGGCCTCGGGCGCCTCCTCCGCGAGCAGGCCACGATCGCCGCAGACGACGATGCCGCCATAGGGATTGCGCTCCAGCCGCGCCACGTCGGACTTCTTGACCCTGATACGGCCGTGCATGGATGCGCGATCGTATTTGCGGCCTGCGCCATGCGCGAGGGAGGCGAGCGCATCGGTCTGCATCGCCGCGAGCGGCTCCACCAGATACGACAGCGTGCCGCGCGATCCCGGCACCGGCACCAGCCCGCGATCGGACGCTGCTGCGCCTTTCCGATGCAGCGCCATCACGTTGCCACCGGCATCGGCTTGACGCTCGACCATGTTGTGCGCCAGATCGTTCACAGCGCGCAGGTGCGCACGCGCAACGGCCGCCGCCCGTTCCGCGATGATGCGACGGTTGAGCCTGGCCCACTGCACGGCGTGGTCATGCGCATCCATGTACGCGCTGCCGGCTTCGCTCGCGGGGTCAAGCGCCGCCTGGCCGTTCCGCATCTCTCGCTCCAGGATCGAGAAGCCGAGCCCGCGCGAACCGGAATGGACCAGAACATAGGCATGGTCGCGGTCGAGCCCGGCCTGCGCGGCGATGTCAGGCTCAAGGATTTCCTCGATCGCCTGGATCTCGCAGAAGTGGTTGCCGCCGCCGATGCTGCCGAGCGAAGCATCGAAGGCGGTCGCGCGAAGACCGGCGTCGGTCAGAACGCTGCTCGTATCGCCGTCCCATGGCTGATCGAGCGCGTGCAAGCGCCCGGCCAGTTGGTCGAGCCGAAGCTTGCGCGCGGCGATATCGAGTTCAAACAGGCCCATGCCGCAGCCGATGTCGGAGCCGACCAGTTGCGGATGAATGTGATCCGACAGCACAGCGCAGCCCACGGGGCCGTATTTGCCGGGATGAAGGTCCGGCATCGCGGCGACCGCGCGGACGCCGGGCAATCCGGCGACCTGTTGCAGTTGCAGCGTAGCGTTGCCCTCGATCCAGGACTTGGACGAGGCGAAGACGTGGATCGGCGCGCAGCCGTCCACTTTGGGAGAAGTGCCCATTGAAAGACTTTCAGGAGATTTGAGAATCGTCGACGCGCGCAAACGCAACGATCGTTGGCTTTAAGCGCGCGAGTTCCCAAGCGGCGGGCTAACGCACGCGCTCTTAGGCGATGCCCTCGACGGGGCGGCGAGACATCAACGTCATCGAGCCTTCTCCCTGATGATCGTGCCAAAATCGGCCACCGATCGCGGCAGACACATAGCGGCGAAATGCAAAAGCTGCAACCCCCGCGCGGCGAAACCGCAGCGATGCGGCAACCCAAGGGCGCAATGAAGTGCCTCGCGAGCGGTGCACGTCCACTTTCGCATGGATCTGTGGGCGAAACGCTACTGACAATCCCGGGTACGGGGACTATATCAACCTCGCCCGGCACGTCCGGGCTTTTGGCGTTCGGATGGGACAGAGAAATGACGGGTACGACACGGTCGAGCGGTGGCCTCGACGACCGCCGCAAGCGGCTTTTATTTCGCTGCTGGCATCGCGGTACCCGCGAGATGGATCTGATCCTCGGACGCTTTGCGGATGCCGAGATATCAAAAATGCGCGATGACGAACTGGCCGAACTTGAGCGCCTGATCGAGGTACCCGATCCCGATCTCTATGCCGCGCTGATCGGCGACAAGCCGCCCGATCCGGAATATGCGACCGCGCTGTTCGAGCGCATCAAGGCGTTTCGCGCCGTGGATCACGACGCATGAAGGCATCAGTCAAATCACCTGCCGCGCTGCTGACCCCCGGCCGCGCGCTGACCTTTGCCAATGTCGCCGAAGGCGCGGAAGGGCTGGTCGTCTCGGACCTCGCGCGTGCGGTGGCGGCCCGGCCGAAACCGCCGGCGGTCAGCCTTGCGGTGGTCTGCCGCGACGGCCCACGCATGCAACAACTGGCGCGGGCGCTGGAATTCTTTGCGCCCGATCTGCCGGTGATGCAGTTTCCGGCCTGGGATTGCCAGCCCTATGACCGGGTGTCGCCGCATGGCGGCGTCCTGGCGCAACGCCTGACCACGCTGGCGCGGCTGTCGCGCCTGCAGGGCAGCGACAAGCCGCTGATCGTGCTCACCACCGTCAACGCCATCGTGCAGCGCGTGCCGGCGCGCGAGGTTGTGGCGGCGCAGGCGCTGTCGGTCGCGCCTGGCCATGTCGTGCCGATGGATTCGATCGTCGCCTGGCTGGAGCACAATGGCTACAACCGCTCCTCGACCGTGCGCGAGCCCGGCGAATACGCGGTGCGCGGCGGCATTCTCGATCTGTTTCCGGCCGGGCTCGATCAGCCCGTGCGGTTCGATTTCTTCGGCGACAGCCTGGAATCGATCCGCACGTTCGATGCGGAAACCCAGCGCACCCTGCTCGACATGCGCGCGCTCGACCTGGTGCCGATCTCGGAATTCCAGCTCGTTACCGAGACCATCCGCCGCTTCCGCATGGGCTATGTCGCGACCTTCGGCGCACCGGAGCGCGGCGATCCGCTCTATGAGGCCGTCAGCGAAGGCCGCCGCCATCCCGGCATGGAGCATTGGCTGCCGCTGTTCCAGGAACGGATGGATACGCTGTTCGACTATCTCGATGGCGCGCCGGTTGCGATCGAGCCGCAGAGCGAGGATGCCGCGCGCGAGCGCTTCAAGCAGATCCAGGACTATTACGAGGCAAGGCGCGAGGCGTTGGAGCATCCAGGATCAGGCGCGATCTACAAGCCGTTGCCGCCGGACCGGCTCTATCTGACGGAAACGGAATGGACGACGCGGTTGAACGACGCGGCAGTGGCGCGGCTGACACCGTTTGCGGTCCCTGAGGGCACCAGCGACGTGTTCGACGCCGGCGCGCGGCAGGGCCGGAATTTCACGCCTGAGCGCGCCGATACTGCGGTCAATGTATTCGAGGCCGTGGTGGCGCATGTGCTGGCGCTGCAGGCACAACGCAAGAAGGTCGTGATCACCCTGTGGAGCGAAGGCTCGCGCGACCGCATGAGCAGCATGCTCAGGGATCACAAGCTTGCCAATATCACCAGCGTCAACACCTGGCGCACGGTGCAGGCGACGCCGCGCAACGAGGCCATGCTGGCGGTGGTCGGCATGGAGAGCGGTTTCGAGACCGACGAATTCGCCGTCATCACCGAACAGGACATCCTCGGCGACCGCCTGGTGCGCCAGCGCAAGTCGAGCCGCAAGCTCGACAACTTCATCTCCGAAGTCACGAGCCTTTCGACCGGTGATCTCGTGGTGCATGTCGAGCACGGCATCGGGCGCTTTGTGGGTTTGCAGACGATCGAGGTCGGCGGCGCGCCACATGACTGTCTCGAACTGCATTATGCCGCGGAAACGAAGCTGTTCCTTCCGGTCGAAAATATCGAGCTGCTGTCGCGCTACGGGTCCGAGCAGACCGGTGTGGAGTTGGACCGGCTGGGTGGTGGTGGCTGGCAGGCGCGCAAGGCCAAGCTCAAGAACCGCATCAGGGAAATTGCCGGCGAACTGATCAAGATCGCGGCGGAACGGCAGTTGCACGAAGCGCCGAAAATGCCGGTGCAGCCGCATGTCTATGACGAATTCTGTGCGCGCTTCCCCTATGAGGAAACCGAGGACCAGCTCGGCGCCATCACGTCCACGCTTAAGGATCTCGAAAGCGGCCGTCCCATGGACCGGCTGATCTGCGGCGACGTCGGTTTTGGCAAGACCGAGGTGGCATTGCGAGCGGCGTTTGCCGTGGCGCTCGACGGCAAGCAGGTCGCTGTCGTGGTGCCGACCACACTGCTGGCGCGGCAGCACAGCAAGAATTTTGCCGATCGCTTCAGAGGCTTTCCGGTCAATGTCGCGCAGGCCTCGCGTCTGATCCCGGCCAAGGAGCTGACGCAAACCAAGAAGGGGCTCGCCGAAGGCAATGTCGACATCGTGGTCGGCACCCACGCGCTGCTCGGCAAGTCGATCAAGTTCCGGGACCTCGGATTGCTGATCGTCGACGAGGAGCAGCACTTTGGCGTCAGCCACAAGGAGCGGCTGAAGCAGTTGCGGGCGCAGGTGCATGTGCTGACACTGAGCGCCACCCCGATCCCGCGCACGCTGCAGCTTGCGTTGACCGGCGTGCGCGACCTCTCGATCATCGCCTCGCCCCCGGTAGACCGCCTCGCGGTGCGTACCTTCGTGGCCCCGCACGATCCCCTGATGATCCGCGAAGCGCTGCTCCGCGAACGCTACCGCGGTGGACAGGCGTTCTACGTCGTGCCGCGGATCGAGGATCTCGCCAGCGTGAAAGACTTCCTCGATAAGAACGTGCCCGAGATGAAGGTCGCGGTCGCGCACGGCCAGATGCCGCCGACCGTGATCGAGGACATCATGTCGGCGTTCTATGACGGCAAATACGACATCCTGCTCTCGACCACCATCATCGAGTCCGGCCTGGACATCCCGAACGCCAATACGCTGATCGTGCACCGCGCCGACATGTTCGGCCTGGCGCAGCTCTATCAGTTGCGCGGGCGGGTAGGGCGCTCGAAACTGCGAGCATATGCGCTGTTCACGCTGCCGACGCAGCAGAAGATCACCGGTCAGGCCGAGCGGCGGCTGAAAGTGCTGCAGTCGCTGGAAACGCTCGGCGCCGGCTTCCAGCTTGCGTCGCACGACTTGGATATCCGCGGCGCCGGCAATCTGCTCGGAGAGGAGCAGTCCGGCCACATCAAGGAGGTCGGCTTCGAGCTTTATCAATCGATGCTGGAGGAGGCGATCCTCAACCTCAAGGCCGGCGTGGCGGAGCCTGCCGCAGACCGCTGGTCGCCGCAGATCACCATCGGCATGCCGGTGCTGATCCCCGAGGATTACGTCAACGACCTTGCGGTGCGGCTATCGCTGTACCGGCGGCTGGCCGATCTCGACACCGACGAGGAGATCGACAATTTCGCCGCGGAGATGCGCGACCGCTTCGGCGTGCTGCCGGATGAGGTGCGCTATCTGTTCAAGGTCGCCGCGATCAAGGCCTATTGCCGCAGAGCCAATGTCGAGAAGGTCGATGCCGGGCCTAAGGGCGCGGTGATCTCGTTCCGCGATAACAGCTTTGCCCAACCGGATCGCCTGGTAGCCTTCATCCGCCAGCACGGCCAGGCCGCGAAAGTGCGGCCGGACATGAAGGTGGTGTTCCTGCAGGCATGGAAGACGCCGGAAGAGCGGTTGATGGGCACGACCGAGATCTTGCGGCAGCTCGCCAATCTCGCGGAAAGCAAGAAGGCGGCGTAAGCGGGGCTCTCTTCCTGTCATTGCGAGAAGCGAAGCGACGAAGCAATCCATCTGTCCTCATGCGCGGAGGGATGGATTGCTTCGCGGAGCCTGTCATCGGGCGGCGCTTCGCGCCGACCCGCTGGCTCGCAATGACGGGGATAGATCGGGCGCTTGCTCTAAGATGCCGCGCGTTGCGCACCTTCCTGCAGCCGTGACCGCAATGACTTCGCGGAATCGTTCGGCAGCAGCGTGGCGACCGTAACTGAAGGCTCCGACCGTGCGTCACGCTGGCCGTGACTGGTATGGCGCATCACGCTCGACAGCCGCCGGGCGACGGCATGGGCCGTCTTCAGGTCGGCCTCGGCAAACACCACGACCACCGAGCCGTCGTCCTGCGCGGCGCCAAAATCCATTTGCCGCATCAGGCGGCTGATGATCCGCGCGCCATCGAATTGCGCGCGCGGATGATCGGGGTCGAACGCAAAGCGCGCGACCGACAATCCGCCGCCGCGCTGCTGGGTCTGGTAGATGGCGCTGGCAAAGTCGCGTTCGAAGGCTTCCGCCGTGAGCAGACCGGTCCGCGCGTCGATCAGGCCGTCGGCGTCGATTGCCTTCAGCGTGCGGCTCAGATGCGCTTCGAAGGCGTGCTGGCGGATCAGCGGCAGCACCGTCGTTGCCACCTGGGCCGCATCGCCGGAAACGATTTCGAGGTTCGCCAGATCATAGGCCGGCGCCAGATCGCCTGCGGTCACGACGACGGGGAGATTGCGGAAACGGGAGTCCTCCGTCAGCACGGTGAGGAAGGCATCGACGACGCGCAGGCTGAATCCTTCGCCGAGCACGATGCCGTCGATGTCTCTGGTGTTGAGATGCTTCGCAGCCGCCTCGATCGAGAGCGCGCCGACCACGCCGCTGCGCTCGCCAAGCGCGACCGACAGCGCGGGATAGGCGCCGCCGCGGCCGATCAGCAGCACGGTAGCATCGCGCGCCGGGTCGATCTGTGACAGCGTCATCGGCGCTGCCGGCACCAGCCGGCGCATCACGGTTGCATGCAACGCCCGCACGCGCAGCACGGCCCGCAGGCGGGCCATCAGCCGGTCGCAGCCAGCTTGTTGGGTGTGGGGGACGTGGTTCTGAAGGACTTGGCTCTGAAGGACTTGGCTCTGAAGGACTTGGCTCTGAAAGAAGGGAATGACGTTGTCGGGATAGGCCATCTGCGGGTCCACCGCGATCAACGGCAGATAAGGCTGTCGCGCCGCGACCCGCGCGGCCAACTCCGTCAGTCCGGCAGCGTCGGTCTGCGATGCCGCGGCCAGCACGGCGGCCGGCTGGACCTGCTCGACCGCGCGCGCCGCGTCCGCCCATCCGGTCTCGACCACGGGAAACAGCCCTGCGCCATCCAGCGTGGCGGCAAAAGACGGCCGGCTCGCGCTTGATGCGACGAGGATCGGACCTTGCTGGGACATTTGCGGACTCGGATAAGGCGCGAAACAGGAAGCCGCGATCCTAGTTTGCCCCGCTTAATGCGGCGTCAACGGACGCCCGCCGCCGGCGTCTCAGGCGGCGTTGCTCCGATCCCGAAATGCTTCCACCATCAAGGGGTTAAGGCCAAGTTCTGTCAGCGCGTCCCGAGCGCGCGCGTTGTCGAGGGCGCGCCCCGCCAGCCGGTGGCCGCTGATACGGTCCGGCAACGCGGTCAGAAGCGCACCCTGGCCGAGCCGGCGCGCCCATTCTTGGAGGTCCTGCGCCAGGAACCGGTAGCCGCCGACGGCCATGACGCCGGACGGCGGCGCCGTGATATGGACCGCACCGGTCACGCGGTCGAGTCGCGAGGCGTAGTCCGTGTCGACATAGTCGCGCGGCGGCGACGCGATCAGGGAGTCGCTCGGCGGCGGAGGGGGCGCATAGGCTGCGACCGGCACCATCGGCCCGCGCAATCCTAACGTGCCGCGCGGCGTCACGAGGATTTCGCCCGCGATCGACGATCCCGGCAGATCGCGCGGCGCGCCGTGCGGGCCAGGCTTGATCAGGGCCGGCGAGCCATCCTCAGCGATCCGGCGCGCGCCGAACAATCCGGCCTCGCCGAATAGATAGACATCCGTCAGCGTCGCCTGTTGCGCGGTCCAGCATGCGCTGGAACCGACCTGCTCTGGCGTGCGCCACAGGCCGATAACATTGCGCAGGCTCGGCATCCGCGCGGCGAGGTCCAGTTCGTCCAGCCGCAGCGCCAGTTGAGCAGGTGCAATCAGCGTGTCGCAGGCCTGTTCGTTGATCTGCTGCTCCAGAACCTCATCGTCGAAGGGGTGGTGCAGCACCAATGTTCCGCCCGACAGCAGCCAGATCGCCAGCGAGGAGGCGAGGCCGGCAAACGACATCGGCGAGAACGCCGACAGCATGGTGGCGCCCTGCGGCACGTCGCTTTCGAGCGACATGGAAAGCCCACCCGCAATCAGGCCGAGATGGGCGCGCGGGACCGGCCGGAAGCCGTCTGCGGTGACATCGAATGAAATCAGCGCCGCCTTGCGGCCGTCCTGGACCACGGCGCGCGTGGTCGGAGATTCCCGGAAGATGGCATTGTCGAGCGAGGCCATGCCTTCCGGCAGGTCGCTGCCGAAGCCGCAGACATGGCGGATCGAGAACGCTTCGGCGGCGGCGTTCATGGCGATGTCCGAATAGACCACGCCGTCGACCTTGCCCGAAGTCACGATCGCCCGCGCGGCGGTGCGGTTGAGGGCCATCGTCAATTCCGACTGCCGCCAGAGCAGGGGCAGCACTGCAACGACAAGACCTGCGCGATAGGCGGCGAGCACGGTGACCGCGAATTCGATGGTGTTCGGCAGTTGAACCGCGATCACGGAATTGGACGGCAAGCCCGACTCGATGAAGTGCGCGGCCAGCGAGGAGATCATACGGTCGGCCTGCGCAAAGCTAAGACGTTTCGGCGGCTGGCCGGTGATGCGTGGCTTGTTGGGGGGATCAACCAGCGCCAGCGCGTCCGGCTGCCGTGCCAGGTTCCGTTTGAATAGCGTATCGAGCGTCGGCGAAGCGGTCGGCTGGGTCACGGCGTTACTTCGGCTCTATCACGAGGGTTGCGTCGGTTGGGCAAGATACTTGGCAAGATACTTGGGTACGCAACTAAATTCACTTCGCTTCCGGCTTCTGCCACCAGGTTTCCGGCAGATAGCCCGTCAACGCGGTCGCCACAGGTTGTTCTATCCGATTCCAGCGCGCGATCCATTGCTCCTGCACGTTAAACACCGGAATTGCGTAGAAGCCCGATATCAGAACGCGATCGAGCGCCCGCACCGCCGAGACGAAGGCCGGACGCTCACGCGCCTCGAGCAGCGTCCCGATCAGGGCGTCGATGGCCAGCTCCTTGGCTCCCATGTAATTTCGCGTGCCGGGAATGTCGGCGGCCTGACTGCCCCAGTAGAACGATTGCTCGTTGCCGGGGGACAGCGATTGATCCCAGCGGTTCTGCAGCATGTCGAACTCGTAGCCGAGCCGGCGCTGGTCGAACTGCACGGGATCGACGGCGCGAATGCTGACCTCGATGCCGGCGCGCTTGAGGTCGCGCTGATAGGACAGCGCGATCCGCTCCTGGTCGCGCGTCGTTACCAGGATTTCGAAGGTGAGCGGCGTCCTGGTCGAACGCTGCCGCAGCACGGCTCCATCGAGATCGTAACCGGCCTCCGACAGCAAGTTCAGCGCCTGGCGCAACGTCGTGCGATCGCGGCCCGATCCGTCGGTGACGGGCAGGCGATAGGTGCCGTCGAGAATATCGGGGCGGATGCGCTCGGCGAACGGTTGCAAGAGTTCGCGCTCGCGCGCGTCGGCCGGACGGGTGTAGGCGGAGAGTTCGGATCCCGCGAAGAAGCCCGGCGTGCGGGCATAGAGCCCGAAAAAGTAATTGCGGTTGACCCACTCGAAATCGAACAGCAGCGTCAGCGCCTGCCGCACGCGGATGTCGGAAAACTGCGGGCGCCGCGTGTTGAACACCAGGAATTCCGACGGCTGTGGCATTCCGGGCTTGATGGTGTCGCGGATCACTTCGCCATTGCGGGCTGCCGGAAAGTCGTAGCCCTCGTGCCAGCGCAGCGGTTCGTATTCGACGCGAAAATCGTAGAGGCCGCGCTTGAACGCCTCGAACAGGCCGTTGGACTCGCGGTAGAAGTCGAGCCTGATCTCGTCGAAGTTCCATAGGCCCCGATTTACAGACAGGTCGCGGCCCCAATAGTCGGGATTGCGGGTCAGCGTAACGCTGGCTCCCGGCTTGACGGCGGTGACGCGATAGGGACCGGAACCGACCGGCCCGGTCATCGTGGTTTCCTCGAACGTGGCGGGATCGACGGCATGCCTAGGCAGGATCGGCATCAAGCCGAGGATCAGCGGCAGTTCGCGGTCATTGGCGCCGCCGAAATCGAAGCGCACCGTGAGCGGGTCGAGCGCCTCGGCCTTTGCGACCTTGGAATAATACTGGCGGTGATTGGGACGGCCCTTGTCGCGCAGCAAGGTCCATGAAAACAGCACGTCCTCTGTCGTAACCGGCTTGCCGTCGGCGAAGCGCGCTTTGGGATCGAGGCGGAAGGTGACATAGCTGCGCGCATCGTCGGTCTCGACGCTCCTGGCGAGCAGGCCATACAGCGTGAAAGCCTCATCATTGCCGCGTGCCATCAGGCTCTCGACCACAAAGCCCCTGATCTGCTGAACGGCGATGCCACGGACGATCAGGGGATTGAGACTGTCGAAAGTTCCAAGGACGCCCCAGACCAGCCGCCCGCCCTTCGGCGCATCCGGATTGGCATAGGGCATGTGGGTGAAATCGGCGGGCAGGGCGGGCGTCCCGTGCATCGCCAGTGCGTGGGTTTCGGCCGCCTTCGCACCGCTGAGCGGAGCCACACCCAGCGCGAGGGTGATACAGGTCAGCACACGCAGACGGATATGCCTAAAGGCGGTCATTGGCGGGCAGCGATTTGATTCGAAAATGCACACCGAAAAGCTTTACCATAGGCTTTGGCCCCGGCCTGCGGGGAATACCAAAGATGCTTGTCGGCATTGATCTTTTCGGCTGCCGCTGTATTGAAGGCGGGCAGTTGATGCCAGCGGGAACGCCTGTCACGTATCCGCCTCAATTGCCAACGAGATAGCCGCCTCAGCGCGGGTAGAGGTGTCGGCGTCTGCAGCGGTTTCGGGCGCTCCGGTTCAGAAAGGGTTTTCCGCAATGAATTTCCGTATCTTGGCCGGGTCAGTCCGGCCGCGTGGGCAGATGTTGGCCCTGTTGGCGGCCTCGGCACTGTCGGCAACGTTGATTGCGTCGGGTGCGCAGGCGCAGGCACCAGCGCCGGCGCCCGCCGCGCCGAAAGCGGCTCCGAAGGCGGCTCCCAAGGCTCCCGCGCCCGCCCCGCAAGCCCCTGCGGCCGGTGCCCCCGCCGCCGGAGCCACCCCGCCGCAGGAACAGCAGGTTCAGCTGATCTACGCTCCCTGGACCAAGTTCTGCCTCAAGGGTCAGGAAGCCGGCGCCAAGCAGGTTTGCTTCACCGGCAAGGACGGCCGCATCGAGTCGGGCCAGCCCGTAATCGCCGCCGTCATCATCGAGCCGGAAGGCGAGCCGAAAAAGCTCCTGCGCGTGACGCTGCCGCTCGGCATGCAGCTCGTCCACGGCACCCGGATCATCGTCGATAGCAATGCGCCGATGCAGGGTCCCTACGTCATCTGCTTCCAGAACGGTTGCATGTCCGACTACGAGGCGACCCCTGAGCTGATCGCCAGCCTGAAGAAGGGCCAGAACCTCGTTGTTCAGGCGATCAATTCCAACGGTGCGCCACTGACGTTGCCGCTGCCGCTCGCGGGCGAATTCGCCAAGGCCTATGACGGTCCGCCGACCGATCCGAAGCAGTTCGAGGAAAACCAGAAGAAACTGCAGGAAGAGCTGCAGAAGCGGGCCGAAGAGCAGCGCAAGAAGCTGGAGGCGGCCCAACCGGGCGGCGCCAATCCGGCGGCGAAGTAACGGCCGCAGCCGTTCGACAAAACAAAAGGCGCCCCAACCGGGCGCCTTTTTCGTTTCCAGTCAGAGATGGCTCGGCGTTGACGCGTTTGCCTGGAGCAAACCAGTTTCCGCTTTTGCGCGAAACCGCGCTAGTTCAGCGACGGATTGCGCGGCCGGTAACCGCCCGACTTGTCCTTCACGAAGATTTCGGCCACCTGCGAATGCCGGATCGGTTCGCCGGAATCGTCCGGCAGCAGATTTTGCTCCGAGACATAGGCGACGTATTCGGACTCCGAATTTTCCGCGAGCAGGTGATAGAACGGCTGGTCCTTGTGAGGCCGAACCTCCTCGGGGATCGACAACCACCATTCCTCGGTATTGTTGAATTCCGGATCGATGTCGAAAATCACGCCGCGGAATGAGAACACCCGGTGGCGGACGATCTGCCCGATCTGAAATTTGGCGGTGCGCGCTTTGATCATGTCCCGTCGAATAGACCATGATTGTGGCCGATGCTAGGGGCAATAGAACGAGTTAACCTTTACGTATAGTGGCCATATCAGGCGCCATCCCCCCGAAATCACTGACGAAAAGACGCTTCCGAGATGGTCGATATCCTCAACCTCGCGCTCCCCTATTTTGGATTGATTTTTATCGGCTTCGCCTGTGGCAAGACCCGGGGGCTGCCGGAATCGGGCCTCAGCTGGATGAACTTCTTCCTGCTCTACGTCTCGCTGCCGGCGCTGCTATTCCGCATCATGTCGGAGACGCCGTTTCCCGAACTGAACAACCCGCCATTCCTGATCGCAACCACGCTTGCGACCATAAGCGCCTTCATACTTGCCATGGTGGCTGGTCGGATCGTCGGCGAATTGTCGCTGCGCAAGGCCACCATGGCGGGGCTTGCCGGCGCTTACGGCAATATCGGCTATATGGGTCCCGGACTGGCGCTGGCGGTGCTTGGAGCCAAGGCGGCGGCGCCGACCGCGCTGATCTTCTGCTGCGACAGCATTTTTCTGTTCACGATCGTGCCGCTGCTAATGGCAGTGACCGATCGCAAACATCCGTCTTTCCTGCATGCTATTGGTGTAGCTGCGCGACAGATCGTGCTGAATCCGCTGATCATGTCGGCTGCGGCGGGAGCGCTCGTCGCGGCGTTGCATGTTCAGTTGCCGGTCGCCATCGACAGGACGCTGCTGTTTCTGCAGAACGCCGCGGCACCGACGGCGCTGTTCGTGCTGGGCGTGACCGTGGCGCTGCGGCCGTTCGACCGCGTGCCCTGGGAGGTGCCCGGCGTGATCGCGATCAAGCTCCTGATCCATCCGCTGATCGTGTTCGCCCTGATGCTGCTGTTCGGCCCATTCGCACAACCCTGGGCCGCAACCGCCGTCCTGATGGCGGCGCTGCCGCCGGCGCTGAACGTGTTCGTGATCGCCCGGCAGAACAACACCTGGATCGAGCCGGCGTCCGTCGCCGTGCTGATCGGGACCTTCGCCTCCGTGGTCACGCTGACCAGCGTGATGTGGTTCATCCAGAGCGGACGGCTGGTGTTTCCGTAAGGCGTTGCGCGGGTGCTCGAAACGAAAATATCGAAAACAACCCCATGCAAAGTAGAATGGTATCCGGTTCGTAAGGACTTGCGCCGCCTGCGGCCGGCCTTAGCTGACGCGCTTCCAGGTCGGCGCCAGCCCCTCGCGCATCGCGAGCCGCCGCAGCGGGCCGAACGAACCAAGCAAGTGCATGCCGGCCGCGCGCAGCGATTGCATGCCTAAGAAATCGCTGAGCAATGAACGGTTGGCGACATCGATGGCAATCAGCCGGCTCGCGACGTCGGCGCGGCGGGCGGACTGATAACGCGCCAGCACCGCCGGCGATCCCGGATCCTCTCCGAGCGAGATCGCACTACCTGCGATGTCGGCGATATCGGCCGCATCGCGCAATCCCATGTTGAGGCCCTGCGCGCCGATCGGCGGCACCACATGGGCGGATTCACCGACCAGCGCGACACGATGGCTGGCGAACTGGTCGGGACGCTCGATTGTCAGCGGAAACAGGTTACGCCCGGCTTCGACTTCGACGCGGCCGAGAATGGAGTGCGACTGCTTTTCCGCGGCCTCCGATAATTCGTCGTCGCTGAGCGACATCAGCCGTTCGGCTTCCCTGGTCGCCGAGACCCACACCACGCTGCAGCGGTTGCCGGGCAAGGGCACGAACACGCATGGGCCCTGTGCGGTGTGAAACTCGGTGGAGATGCCGTTGTGCGGCCGGGAATGGGAAATGTTGAAGGTCAGCGCCGACTGATGCAGGTCGCGGCGGCTGATCGCGATGCCGGCTGCCTCGCGGGAGGGCGATTGCCGTCCGTCGGCGCCGATCACCAGCCGCGCGGCGAGCTGGCCGCCCTTGCCGGTGCGGATGGCAACGAGCGCATCCTGCGGGTCGATCACTACAGCCTCATCGTCAAACCGGGTCAGGTTCGAAAGTTCTGCGGCACGCTCTTCCAGGGCAACCATCAGCGAGCGGTTGTCGATGTTGTAGCCGAATTGTTCGAGACCGATCTCGTCCGAGCTGAAGCGCACCTCCGGCGCCCGGATCAGCCGGCCGGTGTCGTCAACGAGCCGCATGGTCCGCAGGGCCGCCGCCTTGTCGCGGCAGCGCGGCCAGACGTCCAGCCGCTCCAGCAGATCGGTGGATGCTCCCAATAGTGCCGTCGTGCGGTTGTCGGCATAGGGGACACGGCGGGCGAGCAGGGCGATCTTTACGCCCGTTGCGGCCAGGGAGACGGCGGCGGTCAACCCCGCTGGCCCGCCGCCGATCACAGCGGCGTCATAAACCTGAGATGCGTCGTTCATATTGGGACAATTGACGTTCGAGCGGGCATTTTCAAGCCATCAACCGGCCGAAATGTTTCCGCCCAATCGCGCGGCGGAACGCCGCAATCGCCGATATGCAAATCGGAGCGATTCCTGATAGCACTGCCCGAGCAATGGACCAGACCTCAGAGCCAGATTCCGCTCCTGCAACCAGTCGAATGCGAACCGCCGCATTCGCCGTACACATTCTTACGGCGCTGGGCGCGGGCGTCGCGTTGCTCGCGATGCTGGAGGCCGTGCGCGAGCATTGGGCCAGCATGTTCGGCTGGCTTGGCGTCGCCCTGATCATCGATGCCATCGACGGCCCGCTGGCGCGAAAACTTGACGTCGTGCGGTTGCAGCCGAACTGGTCGGGCGAGGTTCTCGATCTCGTCGTCGATTTCGTAACTTACGTCTTCGTTCCGGCCTATGCCATCACCGCGAGCGGCAGGCTGCTGCCGGTGGCGGCGCCCATACTCGGCATCGGCATTATGGTTTCCGGTGCGCTCTATTTCGCCGACCGACGCATGAAGGCCTCCGACAATCACTTCCGAGGTTTTCCGGCGCTGTGGAACGCCGCGGCGTTTTATTTGTTCTTGCTGAACTTGCCGAAGGAACTCGCCACTCTGGGAATTGCAATCCTGATCGCGCTCACATTCGCCCCGTTTCATGTGCTGCACCCGTTCCGGGTGGTGCGTCTGCGCTGGCTGACCCTGTGGCTGATGGCAATCGGAGCCGTGCTTGCGATCTACACGCTCATCAGCGATTTCAACGTGGGTGCTCCCATCATCGCCGGGCTTTGCGCCATTGCCGCCTATGTTGTGGGAAGCGACGCAGTGATCCGGCAAATAAAGTCGTTCAGAGCATGATGGAATTGTTGACGAGCCCGGAAGCCTGGGCGGCGCTGCTGACGTTGACGGCACTGGAAATCGTGCTCGGTATCGACAACGTCATCTTCATTTCGGTGATCGTGTCGCGAATCCCGCCAGAGCAGGCCAAGCGCGCGCGTCAAATCGGCCTCTTGCTGGCGCTGGTGTTTCGCATCGTGCTGCTCAGCCTGCTGGTGTGGTTGATCGGCCTGACGGAGCCTGTCATCACGGTGCGAAACGTCGAACTGTCCTGGAGGGACATCATCCTGATTGCTGGCGGCGCCTTCCTGATCGCGAAGGCGACGCATGAAATTCATGGCGAGGTCGAGGCGAGCCATGGCGAGCCCGATGCCGAACCCAAAACCAGCGTATTCTTCTGGGTGATCATGCAGATCATCGTCATCGACATGGTGTTCTCGCTGGACTCTATCATCACCGCGATCGGCATGGCGCAGGACCTGGAAATCATGATCGCTGCCGTCGTGATCGCATGCGTCGTGATGTATGTCTCGTCGGGTCCGGTGGCCCGGTTCGTGGCCAATCACCCGACCACCAAGATGCTGGCATTGGCCTTCCTGGTGCTGATCGGCGTGGCGCTGGTGGCGGATGGATTCAAATTCCATATTCCGCGCGGCTACATCTATTTCGCCATGTTGTTCGCAGCCGCGGTCGAACTATTCAACGTGCTCGCCCGGCGCAACCGCAGGAAGGCCGTCAGGAGCCGGGGGTGAGTTGACATCCGGCCGGCGATGGCTTTCGTTTCGCTTTCAGGTTGGGCGTTTCAGGAAATACCGAGGGAGACTGTCATGACCAAGGCCGTGCGCGTGCACAAGGTAGGGGGTCCGGAAGCCCTGGTGTATGAAGACGTGGACGTGGCGGCGCCTGCAGCGGGCGAGGTCCGCATCCGCCAGCACGCCGTCGGCCTGAACTTCATCGACGTCTATTTCCGTACCGGCCTCTACAAGGCGCCCGGCCTGCCGTTCATCGCCGGCAACGAGGCCGCCGGCGAGGTGGTGGCCGTCGGACCCGGCGTCACCAATTTTCATCCCGGCGATCGCGTCGCCTATTATTTCACGCTCGGCGGCTACGCCTCGGAGCGGGTGATCCCGGCGGACAAGCTGGTCAAGCTGCCGGACCACATCACCTACGAGCAGGGCGCGGTGCTGATGCTCAAGGGTTTGACGGTCTGGTACCTCCTGCACAAGACCTTCAAGGTCGAACCCGGCCATCGCGTGCTGATCCACGCCGCCGCCGGCGGCATCGGCCTGTTGGCCTGCCAGTGGGCGAAGGCGCTCGGCGCCCATGTGATTGGCACCGTCGGCTCCAAGGCCAAGGCCGATCTTGCGCTGGCCAATGGCTGCGATCACGTCATCCTCTACAACGAGGAAGACTTCGTGGCCCGCGTCAAACAGATCAGCCGCAACGAGCTGTGCGACGTCGTCTATGACGGCGTAGGCAAGACCACCTTCCCGGGCTCACTGTCGTGCCTGCGGCCGCGCGGCCTGTTCGTCAGTTTCGGCAACGCCTCCGGCCCGGTGCCGCCGTTCCCACTCGCCGAGCTCAACAATCACGGCTCGCTGTTTGCGACGCGGCCGAAGCTCAACGATTACGTCTCTACCCGGAACGAACTGCTCGAAGGCGCCGACACGCTGTTCGCCGCCGTCATCAACGGCAAGCTCCACGTGCCGATCAACCATGCCTACGCGCTGAAGGATGCGGCGAAAGCGCATACCGAGCTCGAGAGCCGGGCGACGACGGGGGCTGCGATCTTGCGGCCGTGACGTCACCGTCATTCCGGGGCACGCGAAGCGTGAACCCGGAATCTCGAGATTCCGGGTTCGATGCTCCGCATCGCCCCGGAATGACATGAGAGCCTTACGCCACCCGACGCGCCGCGCCTGCCTTGACCAAAATCGCATCCAGGCAATCGATCATCAGTGATATCTCCTCGCGCGTGACGTTGAGCGCCGGCATGAAGCGCAGCGCATCGGGCTGCGGCGAGTTGATGAGTACGCCGTCTGCGAACGCTTCGGCCACGATTGACGCACCGATCGGCAGTTTGAGGTCGAGCGCCAGCAGCAGGCCGCGGCCGCGCACCTCGCCGAGCCCATGCCGGGCGGACAGTTTGTGCAGCTCGCTTTCCAGGAACAGGCCGGCGTCCGCCACAGCTTTCAGGAATTCCGGCTTGGCCACATGGTCGAGCACGGCCAGGCCCGCAGCGCACATCAGGGGATTGCCGTTGAAGGTGCCGCCCTGGTCGCCGTGTTCGAAGCAGGAGGCGTGCCCGGTGGCGAGCAGGGCGGCCAGCGGCACGCCGCCGCCGATACCCTTGCCGAGCGTCATGATGTCGGGCTCGATACCGGCGTGCTCGTAGTGGAACAGCTTGCCGGTCCGGCCCATGCCGGTCTGAATCTCGTCCACGATCAGCAGCAGGCCGTGCTGCTTCGTCAACGCGCGCAACTCCTTCAGGAATTGATCGGTGGCCGGCCAGACACCGGCTTCGCCCTGGATCGGCTCCAACATCACCGCGACCGTGTTGTCCGAGATCAGCGCCTTCACTGAATCGAGATCGTTGAGCTTGGCTTTCCGGAAGCCCGATACTTTGGGTTCGAACAGTGGTTCGAACGCCTTCTTGCCCGAGGCCGACATGGTCGCGAGCGTGCGGCCGTGAAATCCGCCTTCGAAGGTGATGATTTCGAACGCGCCGTTCTTGTATTTGGCGCCGTATTTGCGCGCGAGCTTGATGGCGCCTTCATTGGCTTCGGCGCCGGAATTGGCGAAGAAGACCTGATCGAAGCAGCTTTTTTCGACCAACGCCTGCGCCAGCTCGAGGCTCGGACCATTGTAGAAGGCGGGACTTGGCGTCAGCAGCCTGTTGGCCTGTGCGGCAAGCGCTTCCGCAACGGCAGGCGGCGAATGGCCGAGTGCGTTGACAGCCCAGCCCTGCACGAAGTCGAGATAGCGCTTGCGGGAGTCGTCCCAGAGAAAGGAGCCCGCACCGCGGACGAACACCACCGGCGGGCGAGCGGTAATCTCCATCAGCGCGTCGAACGGATGGGTGGCGTCAGTCATGTCGATCTCCTCTGGGTAGTGGGTGAAAGGTGAGGCCGAAACGCAAGAAGGCCGCACTTTTGAGGGTGCGGCCTTCTCGAGAACTTGGCTGAAACTAGCTGATCAGCGTTGTCGTCGGACATGGCGCGCCCCATCATCGTCGCGGGAGCGACGACGCAGGCAGGGGCGGCGGTTGGTCCGGTTCAGCTTCATGGCGATGGCCCATACAGCCGAAGGGCTGGCCGTGTCAAGCGGAAGCCCCGCCGGAGCGCTGCCGCCGCCGTGGCTCGCTACTTCCTGAGCCGGGGTCAGAACCCCGCGACGCTACCGTGCAGATCGTATTGATCGGCGCGTTCGATCTTTGCGATGACGATCTCGCCGACCTTCAGCGGGCGGCGGCTGCAAAGATAGACCGCGCCGTCGATCTGCGGCGCGTCGGCCTTTGAGCGGCCTTTCGCGACCGTCGGTCCGACCTCGTCGATGATGATCTGCTGCCTGGTGCCGACCTTGCGTTTGAGGCGGCGGGCTGAGATTTTCTGCTGCCGCGCCATCAGCGCGTTCCAGCGCTGCTGCTTGACCTCGTCTGGCACGGCATTTTCGATCGCGTTGGACGCGGCGCCGGCGACCGGCTCATACTTGAAGCAGCCCAGACGATCGATCTCGGCCTCTTCGAGCCAGTCGAGCAGATAGGCGAAGTCGGAATCGGTTTCGCCGGGAAAGCCGACGATGAAGGTCGAGCGTAGCGTCAGGTCGGGGCATTCCTCGCGCCACTTCTTGATCCGCGCCAGCGTCTTTTCCTGCGCGGCCGGACGCTTCATCGCTTTGAGGACGTCCGGGCTTGCGTGCTGAAACGGAATGTCGAGATAGGGCAGAATCTTGCCCTCGGTCATCAGGCCGATGACTTCGTCGACATGCGGGTAGGGGTAGACATACTGCAGCCGGACCCAGGCGCCGAGATCGCCGAGTTCCCTGGCGAGGTCGAAGAATTTGGCGCGAACCTGGCGGTCCTTCCACGGGCTTTCGGCATACTTCACATCGACGCCATACGCCGAAGTGTCCTGCGAGATGACGAGCAATTCCTTGACGCCGGCCGCCACGAGCTTTTCCGCCTCGCGCAGCACGTCATTGGCCGGACGCGAGACGAGGTCGCCGCGCAGTTTCGGGATGATGCAGAAGCTGCAGCGGTTGTTGCAACCTTCGGAAATCTTCAAATAAGCGTAGTGCCGCGGCGTCAGCTTGACGCCCTGCGGCGGCACCAGATCGAGATGCGGATTATGCACCGGCGGCAGCGCGCGGTGCACGGCCTCCAGTACGCTCTCATATTGCTGCGGGCCGGTGATCGACAGCACGCCGGGATAGGCCGCCTCGATCTGCTCGGGCTCGGCGCCCATGCAGCCGGTGACGATCACCTTGCCGTTCTCGGCCATCGCCTCGCCGATGGCACCGAGCGATTCCTGCTTGGCGCTGTCGAGGAAGCCGCAGGTGTTGACGATGACGATGTCGGCGCCGTCATGCTTGCGCGCCAGCTCATAGCCTTCGGCGCGCAGCCGCGTGATGATGCGCTCGGAATCCACCAGCGCCTTGGGGCACCCAAGCGAAACAAAGCTGACTTTGGGCGCAGCGGCCTGTTGCATATCTAGATCTGCCTGATTGATGAGCACGAACTAGTCCCAATTTCCCACAATTACAAGGCTTTGCGCGGCGGTCTTCCGTGCTATGGATGCCCCGCCGGGTTATGAGTTGATCGATGAGCGCTGAGTCATCGCCGAAAATCGTCATTGTCGACGAAAGCCCGATCCGGGCCGCCATCCTGGAAGAGGGGTTGCGGGAGGCGGGTTTTACCGGCGTTGTGCATATCAGCGAAATGCAGAGCCTTTTGGCGCGGATTTACGCGCTGGATCCCGATGTCATCCTGATCGACCTGGAAAACCCCAGCCGCGACGTTCTGGAACAGATGTTCCAGGTCAGCCGCGCGGTGCGGCGGCCGATCGCCATGTTCGTCGACCAGAGCGATGCGGCCTCGATCCAGGCCTCCGTCGATGCCGGCGTTTCCGCCTATATCGTCGATGGCCTGAAGAAGGAGCGGATCAAGCCGATCCTCGATCTCTGCATCTCCCGCTTCAACGCCTTCTCGAAGCTGCAGGACGAACTCGACCGCACCAAATCCGCACTTGAGGAACGCAAGGTGATTGACCGGGCCAAGGGAATCCTGATGAAGGTGAAGGGCCTCACCGAAGACGAGGCCTATGTGCTCATGCGCTCCACGGCGATGCGCGAGAAAAAGAAGATCGGAGAGATCGCGCAGTCGATCCTGACCGCGTCGGAGCTGTTGAAATGAAAACACCGCTGCATATCGGCTTCATTCCGCTGGTCGATGCGGCCGCGCTGATCATCGCCGTCGACAAGGGTTTTACCGCCGCCGAAGGGCTCGACGTTACCTTGGTGCGGGAAGTGTCCTGGTCCAATGTCCGCGACAAGCTCAATATCGGCATGTTCGACGCGGCGCATCTGCTGGCGCCCGTGGCGATCGCCTCGAGCCTCGGGCTTGGCCACGTCAAGGTGCCGATCGTGGCGCCGTTCAATCTGGGCCTCAATGGCAATGCGATCACGGTGTCGCCGGCGCTGCATGCCGCAATCATGGGCGAGATCGACGGCGACGCCCTTGATCCCATGGCTACCGCTCTGGCGCTCGCCCGTGTCGTGGCCGCCAGGCGCAAGAGCGGCGCGGAACCGCTGACATTCGGCATGACGTTCCCGTTCTCGACTCACAATTACCAGCTTCGGTTCTGGATGGCGGCAGGCGGCGTCGATCCCGACGAGGACGTTCGCCTGGTGGTGCTGCCGCCGCCCTACATGGTGGACAGCCTCGCCAACGGCCATGTCGATGCGTTTTGCGTCGGCGCGCCCTGGAACTCGGTCGCGGTCGATCTCGGCGTCGGCCACATCCTGCATTTCGTCTCTGACATCCTGGTGCGCGCGGCCGAAAAGGTTCTCGCGGTCAGGGAAAAGTGGGCGGAAAAGAATCCCGAGGTGCTGGCCGCCCTGATCCGGGCGGCTGCCCACGCTGCCGAATACATCGAGGATCCCGGAAACCGCGCCGAGGCTGCTCATGTGCTGGCGCGGCCGGACCGGCTTGGCGTTGGCGCCGAGGTGATCCAGCGCACCCTCGACGGCCGGCTGAAGATCTCACCCGACGGCCAGCGGCGCGAGAGCGACCGCTATCTGCTGGTCGGGCGCGAAGGGGCAGGCCGGCCCGATCCGGCGCAGGCCGCCTGGCTTTACGCCCAGATGGTGCGCTGGGGGCAGACAGCGATGCGCCCCGAGGCGCTGCGGACCGCCATGGAGGTCTTCAGGCCGGAGCTCTACGACGCCGCCATGGGGCATCGGGGCGGGGCCTCCGGCGCTTCCGAGGCGATCGGTGCCTTTGCCGGTCCCGCATTCGATCCAGCCGACATCGCCGGGCATCTGGCGGCTTTCAAGATTGGGCATTGGAGGCCCTAAGCCGGTCGGCTGTCGGGTTCCGCCACGAGATTTACTATTCGGGGTTCCTACCGGCTCAAATCGGCCCGAATAATATTCTCGCTCTGATCAGGCAGAGAGGAATTTTCCCCTCGAAATGGTGGGCGCCGAAGCGTCGATATCGCTATTTCGGCGGACATCTTGCATCGGAGCGCGATCGATATTCCATATGCACTCCATGCTGCGTTGGAGATCGACCATGCGCGAACTATCGGCGGAAGCCCGCCTGCACCTTTACGCACGCTCGGTGTCCCGCCGTTCCGGCACCGGCTTTCATACCGCCGCGCTCTACAGCGCGTTCGCGCTCATTGCCGCCATCGTGTTCGGCACGCTGTCGGTTCATCCGTTCTGAGAATTACTGAATTACTGCGCCGTCTTGAACGGCGCGACCGCAATCCCCGCATCCTTCAGCGCCTGACGTACCCCACGCGCGATATCGACGGCGCCTGGCGTGTCGCCGTGAATGCACACGGTGTCGGTGCGCATCTTGATCACCTTGCCGGTGACTGAGACCACCGCACCGTCCTGCACCATCCGCACCACGCGGTCGGCGATCTCCTTCGCATCATGCAGCACGGCGCCCGGCTTCTTGCGCGACACCAGCGAGCCATTGTCTTCATAGGCGCGGTCGGCAAACACCTCGTGCACCATCGGCAAATTGGCGGCTTCGCCGGCCTGCACCAGCTTGGAATTGGCGAGCACGACAAAGATCAAGTTGGGATCGACGGCCTTGATGCCGTTGGCGATGGCTTTTGCGGTCATGTCGTCCTCGCAGGCTACGTTGGAGAGCGCGCCATGTGCCTTGACGTGGGTGACCTTGTAACCGGCCGCGGTCGCAATCGCCTGCAACGCGCCGATCTGGTAGGCGATCAGGTTCTCGATCTCCGAAGACTTCAGGCCCGGGATCGGCCGCCGGCCGAAGCCGTGCAGGTCGCGATATCCAGGGTGCGCGCCGACTGAGACACCCCGTGCTTTCGCTAGCTCAACGGTGCGACGCATGATGTCGGCATCGCCGGCATGAAAGCCGCAGGCGACATTCACCGACGTCGCCAGTTCGATCATCGCGGCATCATTGCCCATTTCCCACGCGCCAAAACCTTCGCCGAGATCGCAATTGAGGTCGATGGTTGTCATGGTGTCCGTCCGCTTCTCGTGAGTGGATTGGTGGTCAGTCCGGCCCCGCTATTTCGGCCATCGATACCGCGTGCCAGGTTCCTGCATCGACCGCGTTGACGGCGTGGCCCGCGACATTGGCATCGTGCAGCGCGTCGATGTTGAGATCAACGCTTTCGACTGCGCGCAGCCGCTCGGGCAGGGTGCGCAGCAACTCCGCAAATTTGCGCGCCTCGGCCTGCGCCTCCGCCATGCTGACGGCCCGAAAGCGAAAGGCGCGCCCGGCGGGGATCTGCGCCAACCGCCCGAAGTCGGCCGAAATCACGGTTGCGATCTTCGGATAGCCGCCGCTGGTGCCGCGGTCGCGCATCAGCACGATCGGCTGGCCATTGCCAGGCACCTGCAGGCTGCCGTTGACGGTGCCGTCGGAGACGATGTTGTGGCCGTGGAGATGCTTCAGCATGGGGCCCTCGAGCCGATAGCCCATGCGGTCGCTGGTCGCCGAAATCTTCCATTCGCTGTCGAGAAACAGTTTTTTGGTCTCGTCGGCGAATTCGTCGTCCTGCGGGCCCCAGACCACCCGGATCGGCGCGTCGGTTGCCGCGGGCAATTCAATCCGCCGTTCCGGCGCGCCGCTTGCGGCTTCCGTCTGCAGTTCGTCGCCGGCCTGCAGCGGACGCGGATAGGGGCTGCCGAGGCCGGCGCGGGCGTTGACGGCGAGGCTGCCGAACATCGGCTCGCCGGCAATGCCGCCTTCGATTGCTAGATAGCTGAACGAACCGTCGCGGGCGAAGCCGAGCGTCAGTGTCTCGCCATCGGCAAGCGTCGCGGAGGTATCCGGCGCCATCGCGCGACCGGCGATATCGGCATTGCGGGGGGCTCCCGCCAAGGCAACGCGCACGGCGCCGCCGCGCGCGGTAAATTTTGCACCGAACGGACCGACTTCGATGGCCGCCGTGAACGGCTCATTGCCGACCAGCGTATTCGCGGCTGCCAGCGCCAGCCGATCCATGGCGCCGCTCGGCACCAGGCCATAGCGTTGGGCGCCGGGGCGGCCGCCGTCCTGTACCGAACTGGCTGGGCCGATCGAGGCAATGACGAGCTTGCTCATGAGGCGATCTGCTCGGCAATGAATTCGCCGGCTTCGGCGGCGCGATCCTGCTCCGCGAACGTCTTGGCGTCGACCGCTGCAAAGGTGACGTTGTCGCCGGGCTCAAGCAGGAAAATCGGATCGCGATGAAGCTGATAGGTGCGCACCGCCGTCCGTCCCAGCAGGTGCCAGCCGCTCGGGCCGGCGAGGCACTGCACGCCGGTCTGGACCCCGCCGATCGAGATGGTGCCGGCCGGCGTCAGCAGACGCGGGTTCTGCCGCCGCGGCATGTGCAGGCTATCTGCAAGCCCGCTGAGATAGGACCAGCCGGGCGTAAAGCCGATCATGGCGACGCGGTAGTCGCCAGCGATATGCCGCGCCACGATCTCGTCGGGCGTGGTGTTGAGGGTCTTGGCAACGTCCTCGAGGTCGATGCCGTGCTCGCCGCCGTAGACGACCGGAATGCGCCAGCGCCGGGTCTTTGTCGAGGCCGGCACCGGCCGCTGCGCAAAGCCGAGGATCTTTTCGCCAAGCTGGTCGAAATCGATCTGCTCGGGATCGTAATGCACCAGCAGCGAGCGATAGGTCGGCACCGTCTCGGTGACGCCCGTGATCGGCTCGGCGGCCATGGCACGGTCGAGCGCCAGCACCCGCCGGTTGGCGGCATCGTCGATGTTGCGGCTGAATTCCACCGTGATGGCGCTGTCGCCACTCGGCAAAAGGCGGGGCGGGGGAAGCGTCGCGGCCATGGCCTCTAAACTGTCTCGCAGCTCTCATGCTCACTCAACCTGTAGCGTGTTTTGGGCGCGAGTGGAATTCGCTTCGCACGAAATCAGCCAGTAAGTTCAATAAATTAATCTGCATGCCGACGATAAGATGTTATGATCGCGCTTCTTTCCGCGAGCCCTTGACGTGACATCAGCGCTTCGCAAGATGCGCTACCTTTCATCCATCCTCCGGAGCCTGCATTCCAGATGTCCCTGTCCCCCGAAGCCCTCGCAACCCTGTCCGGCGTGTCCACCGCCACCATCACCACTGTGCTGCTGAAGAAGGGCCTGCGAAACGTCTGGATGCGCGGCACCAAGCCGCTACGGCCGGGACAGCCGCGGCTGGTCGGGCCGGCCTTCACGCTGCGCTTCGTTCCCGCGCGCGAGGATTTGGCCACGCCGGAATCCTGGTCGTCGCCGATTTCGACCCGCACCGCGATTGAAGCGATGCCGAAGGGCTGCATCGCCGTGGTCGACGCTATGGGCGTCGCCGATGCCGGCATCTTCGGCGACATTCTCTGCGCGCGCATGGTCAAGCGCGGCGTTGCGGCACTGATCACCGATGGCGTGGTGCGCGACGTCGAAGGCGTGCTCGGTACCAATCTGCCCGTCTGGTGCGATGGCTTCGCGGCGCCACCGTCGGTCGCGGGGCTGACATTCGTCGGCTGGGGCGAGCCGATCGGCTGCGGCGGGGTTGCGGTATTTCCCAACGACATCGTCGTCGCCGACCAGGATGGCGCGGTGCTGATCCCGCAGGCGCTTCTCGACCATGTACTGGCTGAAGGGCCGGAGCAGGAGCGGATGGAAGCCTGGATCGTCAACGAGGTGAACAACGGTGCGGCGTTGCCCGGCCTCTATCCGATGAACGCCGAGACCAAGGTGCGCTACGCGGCGACGAAGAAATAAGTTCGAAGAAGGGAGATAACTTCATGGATATCCATCTCGCGGGCAGCCGGCCGACCCGTCGGGCGCCGCCTGAGAATTTCACCGGCACGGTGCTGCAGGATCCGATCAACATGGCTCCCGCGCCGGCGCGTCTGAACTGCTCGCGAGTTTCCTTCGAGCCTGGTGCGCGCACCGCCTGGCACACCCACCCGCTTGGCCAGACCCTCTACGTCATCTCCGGCGTGGGCCGGGTACAGGCCAAGGGTGGTCCGATCAGGGAGATCCGTCCCGGTGATGTCGTCTGGATACCGCCGAACGAGAAGCACTGGCACGGCGCTTCACCGCAAAACAGCATGACTCACATCGCGATGCAGGAGGCGCTCGACGGCGTCTATTCCACCTGGATGGAGCATGTCACCGACGAGGAGTATTCCGGGAAAGTCGGCTGAGGACCTGTCGCCTCACATCCGCTGCGCGGTCCAGGTGCCGGAGCACATGGCCGCGCGCCACGTGCCCGATCCCGACGTGCCCGTGAGCATGCCGGAGCCAACCGCGCGCTTCATGCCGCTCGCAAGCGTGACGCGGATGGCGCCGGCTTCCGCCACACGGCCGGACGCTGTGACAGCGGTGCTGTTGGAGGCAACCTGGCCGTTGCTGATTCCGATCGAGACCGATGCGCCGCTGCTGCAGGCGGCGTTCGATGAGGTGATCTGCACATTCCAGTCGCCGTCGAAGGTTGCGGCTGCCGATGGCGTCACTATGCCCAGTGCGGCAATCAATGCAACGGCGACTACGGATTTCCGAGACCTAACCATGACGTGCCCCTTTAATTTGGACACGATCAGCGTCTCATAGCGGTTCTTTGGCGACTGTGATTGCCATCACGCGCTGTGCCGAAATGAAAAAGCCCCGCATTGCAGCGGGGCTTTTGGTCGTATGGGAGGCCGCGGCTTGCGATCAGTTGACGCGGGTCCAGGTCTGCCCGCCGCAGAACATGCCGCCGAACGCGCAGCCCTGGACGCGCAGGCTGTCGGTGCCCTTCAGCGCGATCGTGGAGTCATAGGTGCTGCCGGTGTTCGGGTCGAAAATCCGGCCGCTCCACTTGTCCTTGCCGGGCTTCATGTTGATCAGGATCTGCTCGCCATTCTGGTTCGACTTCTTGTCGACGGAATAGCCGCAGAGATTCTGGCCGCATTGTTCGATTCTGATCTTGCCTTCCTTCTCCTCCGTCAACCACACGCCGAGCGGTGAATTCGTAGCGGGCGCCGAAGCTGGCGGGGCCGCGGCCTGCTTCTGTTGCGGCGGCGGTGGTGCTGGCGCGGCAACGGGAGCGGGTGCGGGCGGGACTGCCGGAGCGGCATTCTGTTGTACCGGAGGAGCGGGCGCTGCCGCTGGAGGCGCAGGGGCGTCCGTTGGCGCAACGGCCGCCGTATTGTTCGACGGTGCGGGCGGTGCAGCGGTTGGAGCAGGGGCAACCGGCGCGGGCGCCAACGCAGGGGCAGCCGCTTGCTCCGCCGGTGCCGTCGCAGCCGGAGGCGAGGCTGTCTCCGGTGCGGCCTGCGGAGCGGTCTTCGCCTGCTGCGGGACCTTCCTGGTCGGACGATCAAGGTCGCCTTCCTCGCCACGCGGGCGCTTGGTCTTCTTGCCGGTATTATCGTAGACGCCGGGAATGGAAACGGTGCCGCGATCGGGATCGATGGTAATGGTGCGGCCGTTATACTCAAACGAGTACTGCGCCTGCGCGGCGGTGACGGTGCTCGCCAGCAAAAGCGCGGCGATAGCGAGACACTTCTTCATATGACGACCTCCTGAGCGGGGGACCCGAGCTGCCAAAGCTATTACGCAGTGGCAGCTTCACCCAGCGTGATCCAGATCACTTTCAAACTATATGTCGTGTACTAGCGGCTTCGGTTCAAATTCAATCCGGGCAGAATAGATAGCGCCCGATAGACGGTCAATTTCCTGCGAAACAGGCGTATCAGAGGTCAATCGAACCAGACGGCGTAGATTTTCCTGAAGCTGCCATCCTGGATGGCGATATGCAGCCACTGGTCGACAAAAGCCTTCAGCGGCATGTCGCGCTGCAGCCAATAGGCTTTCTCGGAAAAATCGAACGGCTTTTCCGGATGCACCGCGCAGAGCACGCCGGGGTGCTTCTTCTGCTGGTAGCGCGTCTCGGAAGCGTCCGTCATCATCAGGTCGGCATTGCCCTTGGCGATCTCGTCGAAGATCGTGACATTGTCGTTCCACACCTTGATCTCGGCATTCCTGATGTTCGCCTTGGCGAAGCGCTCATTGGTGCCGCCGGGATTGACGATGACGCGGGTGCCGGCCTTGTCGATATCGGCGATCGTCTCATACTTGCCCTGGTCGGCGCAGCGGGCGATCGGCGTCTTGCCCTCGCGCATGATCGGCGTCGAGAACATTCCCTTCTTCTGCCGGTCGAGCGTGATCGAGACGCCGCCCATCGCGATGTCGAAATTGTCGGCTTCGAAATCCTTCATCAGCTGCGGCCACGTCGTCTGAACGAACTCGACCTTGACGCCGAGCGCCTTGCCAAGCGCTTCCGCCATGTCGACATCGAAGCCGCGGAATTGCGACGTCGCCTTGTCGAAATAGGTGAACGGTTGATAGTCGCCGGTCATGCCGACCCGCAGCGTGCCGCGTTTGATGATGTCGTCGAGGCGGGAATTCGCCGGCTGAGCGTGGGCGACAACGGTCCACAGGACAGCTATTGCAAGACTAACGAACACGCGAAACATCGGGTCTTCTCCGCCGACAAGTTAGATGACACTCTGGAGCGATGGCGCCGATTTAGACCAGATATGCCAGCGGTGCCACCCGGAGAAAATGAAATCGTGACCATCTCGCTCCACGAGGCTTCCGTCGGCGTGTTCGTGCCGTATCTCGAAAATCTGTCCAGTCTCCTCGACAAGGCCGCGGCCCATGCCGAAGGGCGAAATATCGAGCCCGCCGTTCTTCTGAACATGCGACTCTCACCCACGATGTACAATTTGAAACAGCAGGCAGGAGAGGCCAAGCGGCATGCGATCGTCGCCTGCGCGCTGCTGGCCGGCCGCGCGCCTCACACATTTTCAGACGCGGAGCCTGACATTGCCGAACTCAAGTCGCGGATATCGGCAACGGTTGATTTCGTGCAAGGTTTGCCGCGCGAGGAAATCGAGAACGCAGCCGACAAGGAAGTCGCTTTCACGTTCAAGAACGGGACCCAGCGAAAATTTACCGGAAAGTCGTTGCTGCTGACGTTCAGCGTTCCGCAATTTTTCTTTCATGTCACGACAGCGTACGACATACTGCGCCATGCCGGCGTCGATCTGGCCAAGAAAGACTTCTTGGGGCCGCCGAGATAGTCGTCAAAGGAGAGCGGAACGCTACGCTTCGCTGCTTTCCTTGTTGGCGGTCGCGCGCCCGGTCATCTCGCTCTTGAACAGCTCGAAGCGGCGGCGAGCGTCGCTTTCGCGATCGTCGACCATCTGGATCGCGGCTTCCCTCGACATCGGGCCGCTCACGATCGGAGCGGAATTCTCTCCGATGGTCTCGTCGACATAGTAGTCGCCATTCTCGAGGCGGACCGTCCATTTGAATCGGATCGCCGCCATCGGCCCGGGACCATATTTCGAGTAACCATGAGCCTCGATCGGCGGAGGCGTGGTGGGGAGCGGTGGAGGGGACGCCTGGCGTTGCTCGGCGACCGCAGCTTTTTCGGGGTTGCGACGGGCTTCCGGCGGATCAAGAATGCTGGCGATGGTTGCCAGGGCATTGTCGGTGGGGTCGTTTTGCATCACGATTCAGCCTCCGGATCGAACCCGGTTACGGAATCAGTGACCGTTGCCGCCCCGGGCCCTTGCCTTGCTTCCGAATAAAGCCGGGCTTTGTCAATCCGTGGCTTTTTTTGGGCGCGATTAGGCGCATACCGGTGGTAACATGGTCTTCCAGGGACGCTCCTGTTCGAGCTGGCCGGCCAGCCTGAACAGGGTCGCCTCGTCGCCAAATCTGGCCGAGAACATCATGCCGAGCGGCAACCCGGCCTTGTTCCATGCGAGCGGCACCGACATCGCCGGCTGCCCGGACATGTTGAACATCGAGGTCCCCGGCATATAGCGGCGCAGGATTGGGACGATGTGCGACAGATCGTTCGACATGGTGTTGAGTTCGCCGATGCGCAGCGGCGGCGCGCACAAGGTCGGAGACAGGAAGACGTCGCAGCTCTCGAAGAAGGTCGCCAGCGAACGGGATATCTGGAAGGCGGCAAGCTGGGCGGCGACATAGTCGGTCGCCGTGTTCTTCTTTGCGTTGTGCGAGTGCGCGAGCGTCAAGATCTCGAGATCCCTGTCCGTCATCTCTCGACCGAACCTCTGCTCAAGCACCCGCACCGTCAGCGCGGTGTTGGCGCCGACGATCGTGGTTATGGTCGCGGCCGGATCGGCGGGAAGCTTCGGCGCGCGTTCCTCGACGTGATGGCCGAGCCCCGCCAGCAGGCTTGCGATCTCGCGCACCGCTACCGCAATTTCAGGGTCGATGGCGTCGCCATACGGCGACTTATCGGTGAAGGCGATGCGCAGCCGGCCGGGGTCGCGGCCGACTTCCTGCGAGAACGGCCGCTCCGGCGGCGGCGCGATGTAGGGGCTCGACGGCTCCGGGCCGTGGATCGCATCCATCATCACCGCGCTGTCGCGCACGCTGATGCTGACGACATGGCCGCAGGCGAAGCCACCCCAGCCTTCGCCGCGATCGGGACCGAGTGGATTGCGCGCCCGGGTCGGCTTCAGGCCGAACACGCCGGACGCGGAGGCGGGGATCCGGATCGAGCCGCCGCCGTCGCTGGCATGCGCGAAGGGGAGGATGCGGGCGGCAACAGCCGCCGCCGCGCCGCCCGATGACCCGCCAGAAGAATGCTCGAGATTCCAGGGGTTCCGGGTCGGCCCGTGCAGGCGCGACTCCGTCGTCGGCATCAGGCCGAATTCGGGGCTCGAGCTCTTGCCGAAGATCGACACGCCGGTGTCGACGAAGCGCTGCGCCAGCGTGCCGCTGTGGTCGGCCACAAACTCCTTCAGGACCGTGGCGCCTGAGGTCGTGCGCGTGCCCTCCAGGAGGTCGAGGTCCTTCAGCAGAAATGGTACGCCCGTAAAGGGGCCATCAGGCAGGCCGCGCTCGATCTGACGCTCGGCATAGTCGTAATGCTTGACCACAACCGCGTTGATCTGCGGATCGACCTTCGCGGTACGGGCGATGGCCTCATCGAGCAATTCCTTGGCCGAGACCTGTTTCTTCCGAACCAGTTCGGCGAGGCCGACCGCATCAAAATTGCCGTATTCCTTGAAGGCCATGCAGATACCTCGCTTGCCGGCGGGCCGATGCAACGGCCGCGCCGGACCATTCACTCCGATGGTTCAGCCGAGCACGTCCTGATTGATCACGTTCTGACGCACGGGATCGCCGTCCAATACGCTCAGAATGTTGCGGGCGGTCTGTTCGCTCATCCGGTCGACGGCTTCCACCGTAACTCCCGCGACATGCGGCGCCATGATGACATTCGGCAGGGCGAGCAATGCCTGACCGGCCGGCGGCGGCTCCTGCTCGAAAACGTCGAGGCCCGCGCCGGCAAGCTTGCCGGACACCAGGGCTGCGTGCAGCGCAGCCTCGTCGACGATTCCGCCGCGCGCCGTGTTGATCAGATAGGCTGATGGCTTCAGCCGCTTCAGCCTGTCGGCATTGAACATGCCGACCGTCTCCGGGTTTTTCGGACAATGGATGGTGAGGAAGTCAGCGCGCGGCAGCGCGGCGTCGATGTCGGCGACCGGTTCGCAGCCGGCGGCCTTGATGTCGGCGGCGGACTTGTAGGGGTCGAAAACCAGCACGTTCATTTCCATCGCGAGGCACCGCTTGGCGGTGCGGGTGCCGATGCGCCCGAAGCCGACGATCAGCACCGTCTTGCCGAAGAGGTCAAAGGGCAGCATTCCGAGCCTATCAGCCCATTTGTCGTCCCTAACGAGCGAATGCATTTCTGTCGCGCGCTTGGCGAGCGTCAGCATCATGAATACCGCATGCTCGGCAACGGACGGCGAATTGGCGGTGCCGGCCACCATCAGCGGGACCTTGCGGCGGCTGAGCGCGGGGACGTCAACAGCGTCAAAGCCGACGCCGATCCGGGTAACCACCAGCATGTCTTTCGAGGCTTCGAGTTCGGGCTCGCCAAAGCGGGTGCCGCCGAGGGCGACACCGTGCACCGGCGCATGCTCCTTCAGCTTGGCCTCGAAATCCTTCTGCGCAATCATGTTGGGAAATTCGACGATCTCGATGTCGTCGCGCGCATGGAGCAGCGCTCTTCCCTGCTGCGACATCGATTCCGTGATGAAGATTTTCTTCTTGTTGGTAGCCATTTCCTGCCCTTGGGTCTCGCTAATGCGCCGTCAAAGGACGACGCCGGTCACCTCGTTTAGCAGGTGCATATTATTGAGGTCCACAGCCAATCGGAGCGGAGCGCCATCCTGCGCGCCGGCATTGGGATTGACCCGGCCGCAGACCTGCGAACCTTCCAGGGTAAAATAGATCAGCGTCTCCATTCCCATCGGCTCGGTGACGTCGAGCACCGCGTCAAAGGCCTCCACACCGGGCTCAGGATGCGGCTTCGCCTCGGTGATGTGCTCGGGGCGCAGCCCCAGCAGCAATTTGTCGGTGCGCGGAATGCCTTGATAACGGGCAGCACGGGCCGGCGGCAGCGGGAAGGCGATGCGGTCAGTCAACCGGACGTGCAACTTGCCGGCGAGATCCTCCAGCCGGCACGGGACGAAATTCATCGCCGGCGAGCCGATGAAGCTGGCAACGAATTTCGTCGCCGGCTTGTGATAGAGTTCGTTCGGCGTGCCGATCTGCTCGATCCGGCCGTGGTTCATCACCACCACGCGGTCCGCCAGCGTCATCGCTTCGACCTGGTCGTGGGTCACGTAGACCGTCGTGGTGCGGACCTTCTGATGCACCTTCTTGATCTCGATCCGCATCTGCACGCGCAGCTTGGCGTCGAGGTTGGACAGCGGCTCGTCGAACAGAAAAACTTTCGGGTTGCGCACGATGGCGCGGCCCATCGCGACGCGCTGGCGCTGGCCACCTGACAATTGCTTCGGCTTGCGGTCGACGAGTTCGACGATGTCGAGCATGCGCGCGGCCTCGTCGACGCGACTCTTGATCTCGGCCTTCGGATAGCGTTTCAGCCGAAGTCCGAACGACATGTTCTCCGCGACCGTCATGTGCGGATAAAGCGCGTAATTCTGAAACACCATCGCGATATCGCGGTCCTTCGGCGGCACGTCGTTGACGACGTCGCCGCCGATCATGATGTCGCCGTCGGAGATATCTTCCAGGCCGGCGATCATCCGCAAGGTGGTTGATTTCCCGCAGCCCGATGGCCCAACCAGCACGACGAACTCATGGTCGGCGATATCGAGGTCGATGCCGCGCACCGCCTCGACTTCGTCATAACGCTTCACCACCTTACGCAACGTCACGTCAGCCATGAGATCAACCCTTTGTCGCACCGGCGGTCAGGCCGGCAATGTAATAGTCCATCAGGAATGCGTAGATGATGAGCGGTGGCGCGGCGCCGAGCAGGGCGCCGGTCATGATCTGTCCCCAATTGAACACGTCGCCCTTGATCAGCGTCGTGATGATGCCAACGGGCATCACGAGCTGGTCAGTCGACGTAGTGAAGACCAGCGGATAGAGGAATTGCGCCCAGGAGACTGTGAAGGCGAAGATCGTCGCTGCGATCAGGCCCGGCAATGCCACCGGGATGAATATCCGCGTCAGCGTCTGGAACCAGGATGCGCCGTCGATAATGGCGGCTTCATCGAGCTCCTTCGGAATTGAGGCGAAGTAGCCGATCATGATCCAGGTGCAAAAGGGCACCGTAAGTGTCGGATAGAGGATCAGCAGTACGTACCATCTGTTGATGAGCTGGATGCCGGTCCAGTCGCCGATCACCGCGAACATCTTGAACAGCGGAATGAACAGCAGCGTCTCGGGAATGAGATAGGTCAGGAACACGCCGGTCGCGAGCGTCGCCGAACCCCAGAACCGCATCCTCGACAGCGCAAAGGCAGCGGGTACTGCTATCAGCATGGTGATGGTGACAACGAAGATCGAGACGATCGCCGAATTCCAGAAGAAGCGCAGAAACTGGTTCGAGGTCAGCAGACCGACATAGTTGTCGAGCGTTGGGTGGAACACCCACCACGGATTGGTTGCCGCCGAAATCTCCGCGCTGCTCTTCAGCGAGGTGATGAACATGTAGATCGGCGGCGTCAGGAAGAAGATCGCGAAGATCACCAGGAAGAAGTACGACCAGCGCAGTGCCCAGGCGCGGTCGCGGCTCATGCTGCCGTATTTGACCTTGCGGGTCGGCGCGGCCTTGTCGATGGTCACCGTTGTCATCAGGCTTCATTCCCGCGTTTGTTGACGTCGCGCAGGATGAAGATCGCCGCGACCGCCAGAATCGGCACCATGAAGAGGGATACGCTGGCGCCCAGCGGTATATCGCTGCCCTCGATCCCGATGCGGAACGCCCACGTCGCGAAGATATGGGTGTGATCAAGCGGGCCGCCCGCGGTCAGGATGCGCACGATGTCAAAGTTGGCGAAGGTCACGATTAGCGAGAACAGCGTCGTAATCGCGATGATGTTTCGCATCATCGGCAGCGTGACGTACCAGATGCGCTGCCACCAGTTGGCGCCGTCGATGGCCGCTGCCTCGTAGAGTTGTTCCGGAACGGATTTCAGCGCCGCCAGATACATGATCATGAAGAACGGAGCGCCGACCCAGATGTTGACGAGAATGACCGAGAAGCGCGCCCACATGGCATCGCCGGTCCATGGGATCGGCCCGATGCCGAAGAACGAGAGCGTGTAGTTGAACGCACTGTAGGAGGGGTCAAACAGCCACAGCCACGCCAGTGTGCTCATCGCCGGGGGGATTACCCACGGTACCAGCAGCATGCCGCGCCATTTGCGCTGGCCCTTGGCCGGTATGTTGTGAACGAAATGCGCAATGATAAAGCCCAGCAGCGCCTTGAAGATGACGGCCGTGATCGCGAAGATGCAGGATTGCTTGACGACGAGCCAGAACGTCTCGCGCTTGAACAGGAATTCGAAATTGCTGAGCCCGACGAAGCGCTGCATCGACTTGTTCAACGTCGCGAGGTGCAGCGCGTAGAATGCCGGATAGATCACAAGGGTCGCGATCAGGAGGATCAGCGGCAGCGTCATCAGGAACGCCACAGTCGATTTGCGCTTCATCATACTGTGCAGGCTCGAGCGTTTGCGCGCAGCTTGCGCGGCGGCCCGGTTCGGCTGCAATGCGACGTCAGCCATGGTGTGTTTTTATCCCTGTAACGTTTCGCCGCGCCTATGATTGACAGCGGATAAGGAATGGCGGCCTGCGATCAGGCGGGCCGCCATGACGTCCCCTCCGTCAGCTCCGCATGAAGCCTTCGCACTCGCCTTCAGCCCAGGCGAGCACCTTTTCCATCGCTTCGCCCTTGTGATAACGCAGGCACATCTTGGTCAACGTTGCCTGCGTATAGATCTGCTGTGCGATCTTCGGCGGAGCGGGCGCCGCGGCGATCGAAAGCGTCTGGTGGTTGTGCGGGTTCGGATAGTGGTAGAGCGTGCCCTTCGGCGGCCCTTCCTCTTGCCAGACCGTCAGGGTAGTGAGCTTTTCGTAGCAGGGCAGGTCGTAGCCACCGCTCGCCACGCACATCTTCTCGATCGCATCAGGTTGTGAAAGCGCCCTGAGCACGCTCTTGGCCGCTTCCTTGTTCTTGGAGAACGACCAGGTGCCCCAGAAGTAGGCGAGGTAGGGCGCGTAGCGGCCCTTCGGTCCGGCCGGGAAGCCATGAGTCCAGCACTGCTCGGCTACCTGTGGTGCGTCGCGCTTGGCGACTGCCCAGGCGCTCGGTGGGTTCATGATCATGGCGCCCCTGCCGGAGACCAGCCATTTGTTGTTGGAGGAGTCGTCCCAGGCGCCGGCGTCCGGCGGCAGGAACGAGATCAGCTTCTTGTAGTATTCCAGTGCCTGGCGCACCGCGTCGGTTTTGACAGTGAGGTTGCCCTTCTCATCGACAAGGGCAGCACCGAACGACTGGAAGATCGCGCCTGCCGTATCGACATTATCGCTAGTCTCGCCAAGCCCGATACCGAAGGGAACGCCGGCCTTCTGGCAGGCCTCTGCGGCCTTCAGGAAGGTCTCCAGATTCCAGCTATCGGCCTTCGGTGGGGCACCGGCGGGATACAGCGCCTGTACGTCGATGCCGGCATGCTGCTTCATCAGGTCGATGCGGGAGCAGGGACCCTTGATCTGGCTGCCGACGCTCGCCGGCACCGCAAGCCATTTGCCTTTGGACTGACCGAGATATTTCACCGTGCCGTTGGGTTCACCGTTCTGCTTGATGAGGCCTTCCATGACGTCGTTCATGGGTTCAAGCAGCTCGGCCTGCGCATGCGGCCACCAGGTCGGCATGGCCAGAATGTCGTGACCGGATTTTGCCTGTGCTTCGGCGGCGATGGTCAGCAGGTTCTTGTTGCCCTGGCTCGGGATGTAGTCGATCTGAACCTCGACCTTCTCCTTTTCCTTCCAGGCGTTGACGATATCGGTCGATGCCTTGTTGGCGCCGGGAACCCAGTGGTCCCAGAAACCGATCGAGAGCTTGCCGGCGGCGTGGGCGCCGCGCACGTACGGCGCGGTGATGAGCGCCGCAGATGACAGCGCAGTAGCAGCAACGAATTGTCGGCGAGAAAGCTTCTTGCGTGACATGGCGTTTCCTCTTTGCTTGCTTCTTGTTGTCGTCTCGTTGTTCCTCTTCTTATTCTTATTGGCATTCACGCGATCGCGCCGATTTGGGATGGCTGCCCCGCGGAGATTTGGTTGCGCAATCAGAACAGAATTGAACACGTCTGTCGAGAAATGACATGTGCGACATTCTAGAACTAACGTTGCGTGTAAATTTTCCAGCGGTCGGAATACTGCAATGCCTCTCTGCGCGGCATATTGCGTTGCACACGGCATGATGAACGCGAGAGAGTTTGGAGATTGCGGTCGCGCCGCGGGGTTCCCGGTCTACGGGTTTGATATTTCGACGCCAGCGATAACGGTCAGCACCGCGGCTAGACTTGCTCGTCGCTAAAACGATAAGATTCAGATTCGAGGACATCAGTCCTAGTTAACGACCACGGAGACCAATCATGACTAGCCCAACGTCCAAACTGCGCACGCGGTGGAAAGTGTGCGTGGCCATGGGGTTGGCCGCCATCATGCTTCTCAGCGCGCCGCGGCTTGCGGATGCGCAGCTGGTTCAGGGTGTCGAGAAGGGCGCCCGCGAGGGTAACAAGGCGGCGGGCCCGGTCGGCGGCGTGCTTGGCGGCGCCATTGGCGGCGTCGTGGGCGTCGTGACCGGAGTCACCGGTGTGCTGACCGGGGGCAACAAGGGCGGACAGGCGCCGGCGGCAAAGGATACTGCCAAGCAGGGTGAGGCTTCCAAACAAGGCGAGCCTTCCAAGCAGGGTGACACGTCGAAGCCGGCGAAGGGAAGCAAGGCTACCAAGACCGCCAAGCAGCAACAACAGCAGCAACCGCAGCAGCAGCGACCCGTCCTCACCCAGACCGGCGCGCCGCAACTGACGGCCGAACAGATCGTCGCCAACAGCGATGCCAATATCGAACGGATCAAGAAGGAGCTGAACCTCACGCCCGAGCAGGAAAAGCATTGGGCGGGGTTCAACAGTGCGATGCACTATCTCGGTCATAACGGTGCTGACCGGCTCAACCTGCGTGTTGCGCGCGCCAAGCGCGATCCGCCTGACGACATCATCGAGCAGATGCGCAATGAGGCCCAGTTTCTCAACGACCGCGCTGTAGATCAGCGCAACGTGGCGGATGCGGCCGAGCCGCTATTCGCCAGCCTGGACGACAAGCAAAAGGCGGTCTTCATTCAGGAAATGGTCAATCTGAGCCACGAACGCGGGCTCGATTAGGCTCTCGTTTTGACGCGTTTTCTTAACGCGAACCGGTGTCGCTCGAAAACGCTATAGCTGGCTCGCCGGACGAATAGCCGGGTACGCAGGCCCTGGGGTAGGTTGAAAGGCACGGCACCCGGCTATTCTGCCGCAGCGGCGCGGCTCCCCCAATCTCATTGCAATGATGAAGAAACCCTGACGGACTGGCGCCATAGTCGTGGCTGACTTGCGGCGTTGTCGGGAACTTCAGTCTTTGGTTGCAAGTGTTGCCCCTCAACATCAGGTACGGCACCGGCGTCCATGCTGGTGCGGTCCATTGAACTCAGGCATGGGCCGGGAGGGCCTCAGGTCTTCGGAAAGTTCAGTTCGACGCCGACGCCATCGGGGTCGTAGAGGAAGAACTGGGTATCGCCGGTACGCGGCACGATGCTCTCGCGAAATTTGACGCCTTTTGCCTGCAGGCGCTTGCGCATCCCCTCGACGTCGGTCGCCGCAAAGGCGATGTGGTCAAGCCGACCGGTATCTTCATACTTCCTCTCGGTACCGCGCACCACGATGCCTTCGCGCGGCTTGCGGGTGCCCATCAGATGCACCGTGGCGGTGCCGCCCGAGTAGAGCCAGTAGCCGGGAAAATCGAGCGGGGGGCGGTCGCCGTTCTCCAGCCCCAAGACGTCGCAATAGAAATCCTTGGCGCGCTCGAGATCGGAGGGCTCGATCGTGTAGTGCTGCAGCGCGCCAAGTCCCATGGTCGTTTCTCCTAAACAAAGCTGAGATCGGTATCGACGCCCATCATCCAGGCACCGACGGTTTCAAAATGCCTGATCTGGCCCTGCAGCTGCTGGGTCACAGTGTGGATATCGCGGAATCGCCGCTCCAGCGGATGGTCCTCGAAGATCGCGGTGGCGCCTGCGGCGTTGTAGGCAAAGTCGACCGCCTCGCGCGCCTTGTGAATGGCGTGGGTCGAGGCCATGCGGATGTTCATGCGCTGTGCGACCGTGATGGTCGCGCCGGCGCTAAGATCCTTCCAGGTGTCGGCCATCGACTGCAACACGTAGCCGCGCGCGGCGCGGAGATTGACTTCCGCCTGCGCGAGGTTGCTCTGAACCACGGCATTGTCGCGCAGCGACATCCTCGCGCCGCGCGGCACCTTGTTGCGCATCGTCTCGACGAAATTGTCGAGTGCGGTGCGGGCGATGCCGCAGGCAACGCCGGCGAACCCCACCTGGTAACAGGTGTGGTTGCTCATGCGGTAGAGCGGGCCGCGCTCGCGGCATTCGCGCTCGAACTCGCGGGTAATCGAATGGTCCGCGCTCACGAAGAAGTCGCTGAGCGCGAACTGGTCGCTGGCCGTGCCGCGCAGCCCTACCGTGTTCCAGATGTCGGTCCACTCGACGTCTTCGGCGCGTACCAGCATGGTGCGCTCGAGCGGGGCTCCGTTGGCATCGCATTTGGGCGAGCCGTCGGCCGCGTAGATCGGGCAGTGCGCCCCGAGCCAGGTCGCATGGCGGCCGCCGGATGCGAACGACCACACCCCCGTCACCCTGTAGCCGCCTTCGCATTCGACGGCGCGGACCTTGGGGCCGGGACCCCATGCCAGCACCGCGCGCGGTTCGCCGAAGATCGCCTGCGCCACCGGCAGGTCCAGATACGCTGCAGACATCGCGCAGCCACCGGCCTGGCTGAGGCACCACGCGGTGGAAGCATCTGCCTTGGCAATGGTTTCGATGACGTGGAAGAAAGTGACGGGATCGGTTTCGATCCCGTTGGTCGAACGGGGCAGCAACAGCCGGAACAATTGCGCGTTGTGCAGCTTGTCGAGCAGAGCCGGCGGTAGCCGCCGCGCGGCTTCGATATCGTCGGACGCTTTCGCGACATCCTCGCATACGGCTTCGGCACGGGCGATCACCGCCCGGTCGCCCGCGAGATCAGCAGAGCTTGCGATCGCTGTATTCAAGATCATGTGTGGGTCCGTCGCGTTCGCGTGCCAGTCGTTGGTGAAAAGCTAACGTGCCATCGCCGCAATCGGCAAGCCCATGGCGACGCGGAGCACATGTGCAGATAACCGATCGGATTTCGTGCCGCTCTGCACAATGGCTCCGCGGACTATTGCTTGGATCGAGGCCTCGGCAGATTGGGTCTGTTCGCTGCGGCGCACACGCCGTGTTTAAGGTTTTGCGCTAGCCTTGCGGTTTAGCCGGATCGATCCGGAACGGGACGAACAGGATGGACGAGAAGCGAAAGTATCCGCGAACGGAGATCGACGAGCCTGCCTATGTTTCATCGGGGGGGTCCGTCATGCCGTGCGTGGTGCGGAATATTTCACGCGAAGGGGCGGCGATCGACGTCGACAATCCGGCCTTCGTCCCGAAGCACTTTCGCCTGGTGATGGCGAGGGATCCGTCGATCGTGCACGAGTGCCGGGTCGCCTGGATCCAGAAGAACCGTATCGGCCTGACCTTCGTCAACATCGTGGATGCCGCTGTAGAACAGCCGTCATCGAACCGGGGGTGCTGAACGCGCTATTCGATCCGCAACTTTGCATCGCGCACGACCTTGCCCCACTTGTCCATCTCAAGCCTGATCCGTGCGCCGAACTGATCCGGCGTATTCGCAACCGCCTTGAAGCCGAGCGTCGTGAGGCGTTCCTTGACGTCCGGCTGCGCGACGATCCCGGCGATCTCGCGATGGAGCAGATCGATGATCGCCTTCGGCGTTCCGGCCGGCGCGACAATGCCGGTCAGCGTGTCGGCCTCCTGATCGCTCACGCCCTGTTCGGCAAAGGTCGGCACGTCCGGCAGACCCGCGGCACGCTCGGTCGAGGCCACGCCGAGCGCGCGCAGCTGTCCACTCTGCACCGCGGACAGGGCAGGCGGCAGCGCCGTGAAAGCGATCGGCGTGTGTCCCCCGACCGTCGCCTGAATGGCCGGGGCGGCGCCCGTGAAGGGGACGTGGACCAGGTCGAGCTTGAAGGCGAGGCGGAACAGTTCGCCGCCCAGATGCGGCGTCGATCCGACCCCGGGCCCGGCGAAACTGTATTTGCCGGGATTGTCCCTGATGAGTTGCACCAGTTCGGGCAATGTCTTGGCAGCGACCTGCGGGTTGACCACCACGACATTCGGCGAAACCGCAACCATCGTCACCGGCGCAAAATCCTTGACCGGATCATACGGCACCTTGGCGTAGAGGCTGGGATTGACGACAAAGCCGGTGCTGACCACCATGATGGTGTAGCCGTCCGGCGCCATGCGGGCGACCTGGCCGGCGGCGGTGTTGCCGCCGGCACCGCCGATATTCTCGACGAAAAACTGCTGGCCGAGACTGTCGCTAAGCTTCTGCGCGACGAGGCGGGCGATGACGTCGGTCGGTCCACCGGCGGGAAAGCCGACCACGACGCGCACCGGCCTGCTCGGATAGGTTTGTGCCGATGACGCCACGACGCCGGACAGCAGCCACGCGGCTGCCAACAATACCCGTACGGCCGCGGTCATGGCGTTATCCCCCGTATGTTTGTTGGGGGCATCATCGGCGAGGCGGCGGCGCCGGACAAGGGGCTTCCGGCGAGGCGCGCGGTGCTATTTCTTGAGCAACGGCGTAATCCGCTCCTCCAGCTCCTCGAACGACATCGACCCCTGCAGCTTTACACCATTGAGGAAGAACGTCGGCGTTGAGGTAACCTTCAATTCCCGATGGGCGTATTGCTGATCGGCACTCAGCTTGTCGAACTGCGCCTGATCTTCCTCGCAGGTTTTGACCTCCTGCTCGCTCATACCGTGCTGCTTGCCGACATAGAGCAGCGTGTCCTTGGTCTGCGTCATCAGGCGGTCCTGCAACTTGAACAACAGCTCGACGGCTGCGAGGTACTTTTCGGAATCGCCCTTGCCGATACAGCGCGCCAGTATCGAGGCTGCGGCGGCCTTGATGTCGAGCGGAAACTCGCGGAACACGAAACGCACCTTGCCGGTGTCGATATATTTCGAACGCAGCATCGGAAAAACATTTTGTCCGAACGCTGCGCAATGCGGGCAACTCATCGACGAATATTCGGTGATGGTGACCGGCGCCTTTTCAGACCCGATGGCGATGTCGGGGAGAGACACCGGTTTGGCGACGTTAGCCGCGATCGCGCTTTGCGCCATCGCAGAGTTTGCGAGGGCAAGCGACGCGAATGCAACGAGCGCGACGAAAACAATGGGACGATGGACGTTCAACGCTGCTCCGAAACGAATGTGGTAAGGGATGATAGAACGGAGCTCGTCTTTTATTGCTTTGGCGAGCCAAAAGCCACCCGATCGGTTTGATCGCATTGGGAACCGCGCATTTGCGGACCACGCCGGACGTGGGACCTTGTCGCCTGTCATGCGCGATGGTTTGATAGTCGTGTGACGCCCGTGCCGCTTCATCCGCGCGACCGAGGCTGGATTCCACCTGGTGAAATGCATTACGAGAACGTCATGACCCAGCACATAGCGCGGTTGAGCGAAACGCAGACAGCGGATGCCGTGTTGCGCGCCAGGGCCAAACTGGTCGTGCCCGGCGGCATGTGGGGCCATCTGAATGCCGCGCGGCTCCCGGAAGGCTATCCGCAATTCTTCGCCTCCGCAGAGGGGTGCCGCGTGCGTGACGTCGATGGCCGCGAATACATCGACTTCATGTGCAGTTGGGGGCCGATCCTGCTCGGCCATCGCCACCCCGACGTTCAGGCGGCAGCCGGGGCGCAAGCCGCCAAAGGGGACTGCTTGAACGGTCCCGGCGAGGTCATGGTCGAGCTTGCCGAGGATCTTGTGGCGATGCTGCCCCATGCCGACTGGGCGATGTTTCAGAAGAATGGCGGCGATGCGACGACGAGCTGCGTCACGATCGCCCGTGCGGGCACCGGACGCCGCAAGGTGCTGGTCGCGCGGGGCAGCTATCACGGCGCGCTGCCATGGTGCTCGCCGAGCGTGGCCGGCGTGACGGCCGAGGACCGCGCGCATCTCCTGCACTTCGAGTACAACGACGTGCAGAGCCTGCGGGCAGCGGTCGAGGACGCGGGCAAGGATCTCGCTGCGATCCTGGTGACGGCTTTCCGCCACGACATGGGCCGCGATCTCGAATTGCCGACGAAAGAATTTGCCGTAGCTGCGCGCGCGGCTTGCGATGCGACTGACGCCGCTCTGATCGTCGATGAAGTGCGGGCGGGACTGCGCCTGGATATCAGGGGGAGTTGGGAAGCGCTCGGCGTGCGTCCGGACCTGTGCGCCTGGAGCAAGGCGATTGCCAACGGCTACGCGCTGGCCGCCGTTACCGGCAACGATCGCTTCCGCGAGGCCGCTACCAAGATATTCGTCACCGGCTCGTTCTGGTGCGGCACGGTAGCCATGGCGGCGGCGCGGGCGACGTTGCGGATCGCGCGCGAGACCGATGTGCCCGGACATATCCGCGCGATCGGCCTGAGATTGCGCGAGGGACTGGCGGCGCTGGCGAACGAACATGGCATCGCGATCCGCCAGAGCGGACCGCCGCAGATGCCGCTGATGCTGTTCGAGGGTGATCCGGAGGTACGCAAGGGCAGGGCGTTCTGCTCGGCCGCGCTACGTCACGGCGCATTCTTTCATCCCCAGCACAACATGTTCCTGTCCTCGGCGCATCGTGCAGCCGATATCGATGAGGCGTTGCAGGCGGCTTCGCATGGCTTCAAGGCCGTCCGCGAGTTGGAAGCGGGACCCAATCGGTAAACGAATTTGCGGACATCAATAAAATGCCCCGCAACGCGGTCGCTATGACCGACGATGGCGGGGCAGTCTTAGGAGAAAACGGCGAGATCGCCGAGTGATGCGGGACATCCTCGTCCGGCATGCAGATCGACTATCCCTGCGTTTCGCCGGTTTCGCATTGACGTGGATCAAATAGCCGCCAGCACGAGATCACATCGCGCAACGAGCAGCCGACCGCGCAGGCTCGCAACTGCTCGAGCTTCAATCAACGTCGCGATCAATTCGTCACGCGACGCGGTTCCATACCTGCTTGCTGCGCGCGGGCGAATAGACCGCGGGATGTTCGAACTCGTGATGGCCGCTCAGGTGCATGACCTCGACGCAATCGGCGTTGATCCGTTCGTTATCGACCAACCGCGCTGCGAGCACTATCGCCTGGGAAGGTTCGTCCGATTGGACATCGATCTGGCGCTGCAGGCATTTGAAGCTGTGCCCGTCGGAATTACAGAGGTACTTGTAGAAGGAGACGCGATAATTGTTCATCCTGCACTCCCATCCTTCCGGCATCGTGCCCCCAGCTTACTCTCAGGCGTCCAGATCCGCCAGTCGCTGGCGATTGCGCAGCACGATTTGACGGGCGCTGGAAAACACCAGAATGCCCTGGTCGCTGAGCTGTGAAAGCGCCCGCGAAACGGTCTCCAGCGTCAAGCCGAGATAGTCGCCGATGTCGCGGCGGCACATCGGCAGCGCCACCATGCCGGCCTTGGCGAGCCGGCGGTCCATCTCCAGCAGGAAGGTGGCAACTTTTTCCATCGCGGTCTTCCGGCCCAGCAGCAGCATATGGTCTTCGGCATGCCGGAGGTCGCTTGCGGTCATCATCCAGAGGTTATGGGCTACCTGGACATTCAACCCGGCGACAGCTTCCAGGCTGCGCCGCTTCACGAGGCGAACCGTGGTCTCGCCAATCGCTTCGGCCGTCAGGCGATGGATCGAACCGGCATCGAGGCCGAACACGTCGCCCGGCAGATGGAACGCGCCGATTTGCCGCCGTCCGTCGTTGAGCAGCTTGTAGGTGCGCACCGCGCCGCGGACCACCTGATAGACATATTCGCAAGGCTCGCCCTCGCCGTAGATTTCCTCGTCCTTGCGGTAGGAGAACTCGCTGGCAATTACACCCGCGCAGGTCGCGATCACGCTGAACTGGTCGACGGCCGGAACATTCTGGGCGCGCGGGGCGGGGAAAACCTTGGCTGCCGGGACTGCCGGGGTGGTGATCGTCTGGGTGAGCATTTTGCCATCTCCTCGATGCGGGATGGCCTTGGTGTAATTGGGATTTTAGCTGTCCGATATTTGGGGCGATATCCTAAGGGAGATCCCCTACGGGGTTTCACGGAGGGCGCCCGGCCTCAGGGCCGGCTCGCCACGTTCGGCGCATTGATGGCATTTCGAACGCAATCGACCAGATTGCCGTCCAGGTTGGGCTTCAAGAGCACGTGGCGCACGCCGACCAAATGCGCTTTGGCCGAAATGCCTTGGTCTGGATAGCCCGTGATCAGAATGATCGGGGTGGAGACGTCGAGCCTTTGCAGCCGATAGGCCAGTTCCAGTCCGTCGAGTTCCGCCATCTTGTAGTCAACGACTAGACAATCCGCTCGATTGCGCGTGGAGGATCCGAGCAGCGCGGTTCCGCTACGGAAGGTGCGGACGTCGAAACCCTCGGTCTCCAGCAGAAATCGCAGCGATGTCCGGACGTCGTAGTCGTCATCGACAACGTAAATCATTGCCTTCCTGGGCTGAAGGCCGACGCTGGCTTCACCTGTGGTGCTGCTTCGGGTGTCGATCATGCCGACAAAAATAGACGCTTTTCCGGTCCCCGAATTGACTTGGCTCAATCTTCGACGAAGCCGGCCCGGATCGCAAACCGTACCAGTTCGGAAAGGTTACCGGCCTGCATCTTGGTCATCACGTTCGCCCGGTAGACCTCCACCGTGCGCGGACTGATGTCGTATTCCCGGGCGATGGCCTTGTTCGATTGCCCCGTTACCAGCCCCTGCATCACCTGGCGTTCGCGCTGGGTGAGACTGGCGACGCGCGCTGCCATATCGGCCGACAGCGCGTCGCTTTTCGAGCCGCTCTCGCGTTCCGCAAGGGCGGTCTCGACCATGCCGATCAGCCGGTCGTCGTCGAACGGCTTTTCCAGAAAGTCGAGCGCCCCGAGCTTCATCGCTTCGACGGCCAGCGGCACGTCGCCATGGCCGGTCATGACGATCACCGGGAGTTTTCGCGAGCCGGAGTTCAGTTGGCGCAGCAGTTCCATGCCGTCGATACCGGGCATGCGCACGTCGGTGACCACACAGCCGGCCTCCAGGGTCGCAACCTCGCTCAGGAAAGCCTGCGCGGAATCGAAAAGACGCACGCGGAAGCCGGCCGAACCCAGCAGGAAATCCAGCGAGTCGCGCATCGCCGGATCGTCGTCGATGACATAAACCTTAGCGTTCGCTGGCATCGGTCATATCCTTGGCATGCGCGGCAGGCAGCGTGAAGCGGAAGGTCGCACCACCGGACCGGTTGGTTTCGGCCCACATCCGGCCGCCGTGGGTTTCGACGATGGTGCGGCTGATCGAAAGGCCGACGCCCATGCCGGTCTCCTTCGTCGTGAAAAATGGCTGGAACAGGTGCGCAAGCGCATCGCCCGCGAAGCCGGACCCGGTATCGGAAACGGCAATTTCGATCATGTCATCTGCGGCCCTGGTATTTGAGGCAATCAGTTCGCGGTGCGTCGAGGCCGCCATCGCTTCCAACGCATTGCGGAACAGGTTGACCAGCACCTGCTGGATCTGGACCCTGTCGGCTAGCACGAGATCGCAGGTCGGATCGAGGTTGAAGCGCAGGAATACGCCCTGTTCGCGGGCGCCGGTGAGCCCGAGCGCGCCGGCCTCTTCGATCATTTTTGAAAGGCTTTCGACGCGCTTCTCGGATGCTTCGCGGGCGACGAAATTGCGCAATCTCCTGATGATGTCGCCGGCGCGGATCGCCTGCTCCGCGGCGCGATCGAGCGCTACCTCGATCTTCGGAGCGTTGGCGTCGCTGCTGCCGGCCAGCAGGCGGCGCGATCCCTTCATGTAATTGCTGATGGCCGACAGCGGTTGATTGAGTTCGTGGGCGAGGGCGGAGGCCATCTCGCCCATCGCGCTCAGCCGGGAGACGTAAACGAGTTCGGATTGCAGCTCCTGCAGCCGCGCCTGGGTCTGTTGCTGCTCGGTGAGATCGCGGACAAACCCAGTAAAGAAAGGCCTTCCCGCGGAATGCATCTCGCCGATGGTGAGATGCATCGGAAATGTCGTGCCGTCCTTGCGCATGCCGGTGACGATACGCCCGATGCCGATGATGCGCCGCTCGCCCGTCTTCAGGTAACGCGCGATATAGCCGTCGTGACGGCTGCGATCCGGTTCTGGCATCAGCGCGCTGATGTTCTTTCCAATCGCTTCGGGTTCGCTGTAGCCGAACTGACGCTCGGCGGCGCTGGAAAAGAACTGCATGATGCCATGCTGGTCGATCACGATCATCGCATCCGGAATCGTGTCTAGAATCGAGCGGAAGTGCCTTTCGCGCGTCCTGACCGCATCCTCAAGACGCTTCTCGCGGTTGATGTCGATCATCACGCCGCTAAGCCGGGCGGGAGCGCCGTCGGGACCATTGATGGTCGTGCCTAGCGCGCGTACCCAATGACCTTCATCCGAATGCTGGCGCACCCTGTATTGAACGTCGAAACTGCATCCGGTAGCGATCGACTGTTGTACAGCCTCTGCTGTTCGGTCGCGGTCCTGCGCATCGAGCAGGGACAGGAAAAGATCGTAATCGACAGGGGCATCCGGCTCGACGCCGAAGAGCTTCCGTGCGGCGCTGGACCAGCTCAACTTGCGAGTCGATAGCTCGAGATCCCACGCGCCTACGCCCGATCCCTCGGCACCGCTGCGCGCGTTCGCGTCGAGCGGGTCTTGATCTCGAAAGGGTCGGTCGGCGCTGAACATGCTTCGCCTTGGGCTGCTCTGGTTCATCAGATACCGCATTAGATCGGGCGTGGGAAACAGCGGCGAAGCGACATCATAAAGGTTCGATATCCATTTGATAATATGCGCAATTTTTCGAATTTCCACCAGCGCCATGCTGCGATAGTGCACGCCTCGAAGAGGCGAACGAGATTTCTTGATCTAGGTCAGCTTCAAATCGGCACGGACCTCTAGGATGTCGCTGTGTGGGTTGGGGCCGTTCGGCATTTCGCCCGAAGGCGTGGAGCAGGTTTATGGACTACAAAACCGTCATGGTCGGTCTGGCGCTGGACCGGCCCAACGATGCCTGCCTCAGGGTGGCCGGAGATATCGCCGAACGATTCGGGGCGCGGATTATTGGCGTTGCGGCTTCAGCTCTCAGGCCGCCAATGTACTTCGCGAGTGGCGCCTTTGCGCAAAAGCTGCTCGAAGAGGAGACCGCTGCTATCGAGCGACAGTTATCGGAACTCGAATCGAAGTTTCGTGCATCGGTCGAGAGGCGCGCAACAGCGGTGGAGTGGCGCGCCACCCGCATGTTACCGGTCCCCTACATGCTGCAGCAGGCAAGAGCCGCCGATATCCTCGTGGTCGGCGCCCGCTCCGAGGCCCAGGTGGATCCCAGTGGGGCCCCGACCCGAGCGATCTGGTGATGCAGGCGGGCCGGCCGCTCATGGTGGTGCCGCCCAGAGCCGAATGGCTCGATCTGAGAAGCGTTCTGATCGCCTGGAAGGACGTGCGGGAAGCGCGCCGGGCCGTGTTCGATGCTCTGCCGATCCTGGCTGCTGCAGCGGAAGTCACGGTTGCGGAGATTCCGGAGCAGGATGGCCGTCGCGCGGATGCGCTGTCGCATGTTGCCGACGTGGCGGCATGGCTGCGCGGCCACGGCATCGCGGCGAACACCCTCGTTCCGGAAAAGGCCGGCGGCGTGACCGAACAACTAGAGAAGATCGCCGGCAATGTCGGAGCGGGCGCGGTGATCGCCGGCGCTTACGGTCACTCGCGATTGCGCGAATGGGTGCTGAGCGGCGTGACACGCCACCTTGCAACTGAATCCCGCCGTTGCGCGTTCCTGTCCCGTTAAGTATCTGCATCCCGAGGAACCGCCGTGCATAGATTTCTCGAAGCGACCGCCGGGCAATTCATGACGCGCCAGGTGAAGACGGTTACGCGCGACACCACCATGCGCGAGCTGCATCGGATGTTCGAGGCCGATGATTTCAACTGCTATCCGGTGCGCGAGGGCGATGACATCGTTGGCGTCGTGAGCAATTTCGATTTTCTGAAATGCTTCGCGTTCAACCCCGGCCGCATGGTTCCGGCCTATGACGACCTTTTGTCGCGGATGGTGGTGGATGTGATGACGTCGGAATTCATCTACGTCGACCCCGCAACGAAACTGACCCGCGTCCTCCAACTGATGGTGGACCACCGGATGAAGAGCCTGCCGGTGCTGGATGCCGAGCAGCGGATGGTCGGGATCATCTCGCGCGGGGACATCATGCGTGCGCTGACCGAGAGCGCGCGGGGATAGGCTGCATGCACTCGCGGAGGATATCCGACGAAATGCACTACCGCCTGCTCCGGGAGGAACGGCAACTGCTTTCAGTCGCGAACCTCACCGGCGCCGCCGTGCTGCAGCCATGACGGTGCCGCCATCCGCCAATGCGGCCGCCACTGAGGCCGACCCGCAACGGGAGGTGCTGAAGTTCCTCGAGGGCTCCAGCTTCGATCCGGCCAGGGGCGGCAGGCGGATCGATACCCATGCCTCCATAGTTTTTCTCGGCGCGGACCGGGCCTTGAAAATCAAGCGCGCCGTGCGCTTGCCATTCCTCGATTACTCGTCATTGGAGAAGCGCAAGCGCGCCTGCGAGGAAGAGCTGAAAGTCAACGCCGGCAACGCTCCCGAACTCTACCGGCGCATCGTCGCCATCACGCGCAATTCCGACGGTGCTCTCGAAATCGGCGGCGCCGGCACTCCGGTCGAATGGGCGGTCGAAATGGCGCGGTTCGACGAGACGCAGTCGCTGGATTGCGTCGCGAAATCGAAGATGATCGATGCATCGCTTGCGACGGCCACGGCCGACGCAATTCTGCAATCCCATGGCAAGGCGCCGCGCGCGGACGGAGAAAGCTGGCTAGCCTCCATTCGCCCGATCATCGACCGCAATACCGCAAAGTTTCGCCGGGTGCGCGGGCTTGCTGCCGCGGCCATCGATCAGCTCGATGCAGCGAGCCGCGAATGTGCAACGACGTTGCAGCCGTTGCTCAGGCAGCGTGCCGAGCAGGGGTTCGTGCGCCGTTGCCATGGCGACCTGCATCTTGCCAATATTGCCCTGGTGGACGGCCGGCCGCTGTTGTTCGATGCCATCGAGTTCGATCCCGTCATCGCCACGACGGATGTGCTTTACGATCTCGCCTTTACGCTGATGGATCTGATCCATTTCGATCAACCTGCGGCGGCAAGCACGGTCTTTAATCGCTACCTTGCGGAGGCGGGGGAGGAACAGATCGATGGCCTCCAGCTGCTGCCGCTATTCCTGTCGGTGCGGGCAGCGATCCGGGCGCATGTGCTGTTCGTGAAGAGCGAACATGCCGAAGCGAGCGACGTGGTGTGGCGGGAGGCCAAACGGTATTTCGATCTGGCCGGGCGCCTCATCATGCCCAAGCAGCCGCTGTTGGTGGCAATCGGTGGGTTGTCGGGAACAGGCAAATCGGTGCTTGCACGCGGGCTCGCGGGCCTGATCGAGCCTCCACCCGGCGCGGTCATCGTCCGCTCGGACGTCATCCGCAAGCGCCTGTTCGGTACCAGCGAAACCACGGCTCTCCCGGAATCCGCCTATCGGGCTGATATTTCGAAACGTGTATACGATGCGCTCGCGAGCACCGCGCAACGTATCCTTGCCCAGGGCTGTTCGGTCGTGCTCGATGCCATGTATTTGCAGGAAGGAGAACGGACCGAAATCGCCGGCCTCGCGGCCAAGCGGGGCGCAAGGTTTGTCGGCCTGTTTCTGACGGCTGATCTAGCGACCAGGCTGGCGCGGATCGAGCAGCGCAGGGATGATGCATCCGACGCGACGCGGCATATCGCCCTGAAACAGGATACGACCGGCGCGGTAAACTGGCATATAATTGACGCCTCAGGAACACCGGACCAGTCGCTGCGCAACGCTTGTGCTGCGCTGGTCGCGCGGGGGGTGAGCTGACGATGGCGGTGCCGACCAGAACGTCCAACCGGCGCAAGGTCGCCGCGGCGGCAAGCCTCGATTGTGCAACCGCATTCCAAACGATGGCGCTCGATTGCGTCGCGGCCATCAAGGCCCATCACAGTAGCGCATGCGCCGGCGACGCCGAGGCCGTGCATCAGATCCGCATCGCCATCACGCGGTTGCGCGCCGCGGTGGCGTTCTTCGCGCCGATCGTGGTCGATGAGGAATGGGTGCGCCTGAAGAAGGAGATCGCGTGGCTGAATGGCTCGCTCGGCGCTGCGCGCGACAGCGATGTCCTGGTGGAATATGCGCGCCGCAAGCGATACCGCGCATGGGCGCAGCGCATGATCGGGGAGCAGCTCGATCAACGCCAGATGCGGAACCATCGCCAACTGGTTCGCGCCCTGCGCTCGGTTCGGACGCAACATCTGATCTCGGCAATGGCAGGCTGGATCAGACAGGGGCCATGGCTCGCGCGTTGCCAGCAGCGCAAGGACGCGGAGGCTCTGCAAATTTATTGCGCCCGTAAACTCAACCGCTGGCACGGGCGATTGGTCCGCAAGGGACGGCGCCTGAATACCTTGGGCGCGTCGCGCCGTCACCGGCTACGGATCAAGTTCAAACGCTTCCGCTACATGCTTGAAGCACTGACGGAAACTGTCAATCTGTGGGGTCGCCGCGAATTGCGCCATCTGCATCAGCCGGCAAAGCAGCTGCAGCGCGCATTGGGCGACCTCCGCGATATCAAGAGCTTTGCCAGCCTTGCGGGCGACGGGCCGCAAGCAAAAAAGGGCAAAACAAGCAAGAAGCGTCCGCCGGGCTATCGCCGCCGCACGGAAAAATTGCTCGGTGCGGCGCTCGCGTCTCATCGCGACATGGCCAAGTCTTTCCGTGGTTCCGTTCTCCAGAATTCAACCTAAGCCGTTGTGAGGACGAAACTTCCTCCAAGTCAGCAAGAAATTCGCGCGGGGCCTCGCCGGCTGGGATCCACGAACCTGCCGTCTGGCAGGGCGTACTGCGGTCGCTGCCGCAGGAACCTTTGGCCGGGTTGACGGCTATTCTCCCCAAGGAGGTAAGCGGCATGAGCAAAGAAACTCCCAAGGACGACCCGCGTCAGCAGACCGACTGGGGAACGCACCGGCAAACCGACAAGCCGTGGAAGGGCAACCCCGAAAAGGAACAGAGGTCCGGCACGACCAAGTCCGACCCGGACAAATGGCAGGAATCGAACACGCATTAAAGTAACTGACGATGGTGGTGACGAAGCCGGCCGAAAAGTAGGCACCAGCCAGGGAGTTTAGTTGCATACGGTCGAGAAGGATGCGCCGTAAGGGAATGCCCTCATGCCACGTTACTTTTTCAACGTGTATTACGACAGGATCGAACTTGACGAGGAAGGGGAAGAATTACCCGACGTGCGGGCAGCATGGCGGGAAGCAACGGTAACTGCAGGGCAGATCATCCAGGATCTCGACGGAAAGTTGCGCCCGGGCAAGGACTGGCGGATGGAGGTAACCGACGAGTTCTCCAATCCGGTCTACGTCATTCACGTCTGCGCCGAAAAGCCGAAGTAAAAGCCCCGAAGTAAGTCCAAGTCACGTCCCGCATGAACGCAAGCGTGAGTCCTTTCGCCTGGCCGGGCGGGAACGGGGAGCAGGCAGGCACATTCAGAAAGCTGGACTATTTGGGGCCCTGCAAACCCGGGGATGAAAGCCAGCGGTCGATGGTGGCTGCAGCCTCGTTTGCCATCGCTATTTCGATCAGACGGTCGCGTTCCTCACCGGGCGGCAGGCCAGCTGCCTCTTCCCGCGCGCGAAGGGCGACTTGGCCAAGCCGCTCCTGAAGCGGGAGGGCGGGGCGGCTGCGATTGCGTTTTTTCTTCATGACGGACCTCCGTGCGGGGCCTGAAACCTCCCACGTCACATCGGCGGCGTCCTTAACGTTTGTTGGGAACCCCGCATCGAGCGGTCCGTTTCGTTCACTGGAGAACGGTCGTCCGAACGGAGGAGACAGGGGTTTGGACCGGGAGCTTGTGTTTGCGGCGTTGCTGCGACGACTCAATACCGTCTCAGGATTGGAAGAAGCGGACATTGCTGCATTGCGAGGGCTTCCGATTGCCGTTCGTCACTGGGAAGCGGCCAGAGCCATCGTATCCGACGGCGAGCGCCCGACAGAATGCTGCCTGATAATCGAAGGCTTCTGCGTTCGGTCCAAGGTCATAGCCAGCGGCCAGCGGCAAATTCTCTCGATCCATATTCCGGGGGAGATTCCCGACCTGCAGAGCTTGCACCTGCACCGTATGGACCACGATCTCGTTAGCTTGACCGCGTCCACGCTCGGCTTCATCAGCCACGCGTCGTTGCGGGCGTTGACGCGGACGAGGCCGAACGTCGCGGAAGTGCTCTGGCGCGACACGCTGATTGATGCCGCGATGTTCCGGGAATGGATCGTCAATGTCGGACAGCGACCGGCGACTGGGCGGCTCGCCCACATCGTTCTCGAACTTCGCAGGCGGCTTGAAGTTACCGGTCGGCTGGCGGGCGACAATTTCGAAATGCCGCTGACGCAGGAACAAATCGGCGAGGCACTGGGCATCACGCCCGTGCATGCCAACCGCGTGATCAAGCAACTGCGCGAGGAGCGGATCGTAGACATCAACCGGGGCCGAGTGACGGTACTCGACGAAGCAAAGCTCGGGGAATTGGCGCAGTTCGACGACCGTTACCTCCACCAGAATCCGTCGCTTTGAAATAGATATGCAAGACCGCGGATGGCGAAACTGTCCCGCGAAATGATGCTTTGTCCATTTGATTTCCTTGAATTTGGGAACGATTCACCTTCGGGAAAATTATGCAATATGTGTCCAAGGGATGACACAGCAAACTCGAGCGGCTGCTGATAGCAGTCCCGCCCCCCAAGATGCATTGGCAGCCGCTTCCTTTTGTAGCCACCGTCATGAAGGATTTTGCAAATGCGTCCTTCCCGCCCGAGATCATCTCGGTAATGGAAGCGGCGTTTGATGCCGCGGTGGCTTCGCTTCCCGAGCCGGTCAGCTCCAGTCACGTTCAGGCTATTGCCGAGGCGATTCTGCGCGCCGCTCACGGCGGAGAGTGCGATCCGGTAGCCTTGCAACGACTGGCGCTGCTGGAGCTGCAGCTCATTCCGCGATAGCACGGAGGAGGCGATCGAATTCGAGCTTGATGTGGGTCAACCCCCGGCCCTCCGTCCATCGTTTATCTTTACCGGCATAATCGGGACGGGGGCGTCAGCGCCCCGCGAATGTGTGGGAGAACGGCGATGTTCAGGAACATTCTGGTTCATATTCCCTCCGAGCGTCAGGTGAGGCCGGTGATCGACGTCGCTGTCGCGCTGACCATTGCGCGCCGGTCGCACCTCGATGCCGTGGCCATCGGCTATGAAGCGATGGGCAACGCCGGATTGATGGTGGAAGGCGGCGGCGCCGCCGTAGCCGCCGTCATGGGGGCTGACCTGGAGCGCGCTCGAGAACGGGCGAACGCTGCGATCGCCGTGTTCGAGATCGAGGCCAAGCTTGCCAAGATCGCCTACGGCATCAGGACCTTTGCGGCAATTCCCGCCGAGGCCGGGAAGACCATCAGCGCGCTTGCCCGGCTTTACGACATGACGATCGTGCTGCAGCCCGATCCCTCGAAAGCCAGCTACGACAATGAGATTCCGCAGCAGATCCTGTTCAATTCCGGCGGGCCGATGCTGATGGTTCCCTATATCCACAAGGGACCGCTCGACGCCCATCACGTCGGCATCGCCTGGGACGGCAGCCGCCTTGCGGCCCGCGCGTTGCGCGATGCGATGCCGTTTCTGATGGGCGCGAACGCCGTGACCGTGATTGCGGTCAATGAGGAAGCGGGCGACGCCTCCTCGGACCAACTCGCCGCGCATTTGGGGCGGCGTGGCATTGCGGCCCGGGTGCAACGGCTGACGACGGACCGCGGCGCCGTCCAGGGCGCGATCCTGTCGATCGCGGCCGAAAGCAGTATGGGCCTTCTGGTGATGGGTGGGTACGGCCATTCGCGCTTGCAGGAACGAATTCTGGGCGGCGTCACGCGCAGCATGTTCGATTGCATGACCGTGCCGGTCCTGATGTCGCACTGATCCCGGGGGAGGGATGTGACCTTTGGTCCCGGTGAGTTCCTTGCCTTGTGTTCGCTGGCTCTGGCTGCGGTCGCAATGACGCCAGTTTGATGCGCCTCAATGTTCACCCCGACCCCGGTAATCGTTTCGGCGGAAACTCAGAAATCGGAGATCGTCATGTCAGAGTTGTCTGAGCGGACCGCTTCCGGCTCCCTTCCAGCAGCCGCAAATGCAGAAGCGGAAGCCACCAAACTGAATCAGGGCGCGTTGGAGTTCATGATTGGCGCGCAGAAGATGATGCTCGAGGAGCTGGTGTTCCTCGGCGACGAGATGCTGGAGCGAACGCAGACCGAGATGCATTTGTTCACGGAGTTCGTCACCAAGATGGCGAGCGCACACTCCGTAAATGATATCAAGACGACGTGCCAGGACTGCAGCCAGCACCAGCTCGACTTCTTCCGTCGCGACTCCGAACGGCTGTTCAGGCATGGTGAGCGGATGATCGCGGCTACGTCGAACTTGATCAGCGGACGCTCGCTGAACTGATCGGAAAACAGCCCCAGAAATTGACGATCATGGCGCGATATATCATCGCGCCGTGACCGTTTCCGGATAACCTGTCGCACAGGGGTCGCGAGCTGCCGATACTGGAGAACGATGTCCACCTATCGTCTGAACAATCTGCTTTCGCCGCATTCCGTCGCACTGGTCGGGGCCAGTCCGCGCCAGGGCTCGGTCGGCCGCGCCATTCTCAACAATATTCGTAAAGCTCAGTTCAAAGGCGAATTCGGTCTCGTCAATCCGCGCTATCACGAGATCGATGGCGTGGCGACCGCTGACAGCATCGCCAAACTGACATTTGTGCCGGAACTCGTTGTCCTCACCACGCCGGCCCGCACCATCGCAGGTCTGATTGATGAAGCGGGCCGCCGCGGCGCGGCAGGTGCGGTCATCGTCAGTGCCGGGCTCGGCCATGGTCCGGATTCGCTGGCGGAGGCAGCGGAACGAGCCGCGCAAAAATACGGCATGCGGCTGATCGGCCCAAATTGCCTGGGCATCATGATGCCGGGCGTCAGCCTCAATGCCAGCTTTTCGGCGCACATGCCGGTGGCGGGACATCTGGCGCTGATCTCGCAGTCCGGCGCCATTGCAGCGGGGATGGTGGACTGGGCGGCGCAGCGCTCTGTTGGTTTTTCCGGCATTGTTTCGATTGGCGACCAACTCGATGTCGATATCGCCGATCTGCTCGACTACTTCGCGCTGGATGAAAAGACCCACGCCATTCTGCTTTACATCGAAGCGATCAAGGACGCCCGCAAGTTCATGTCAGCGGCGCGCGCCGCCGCCCGGGTCAAACCCGTCGTCGTCGTCAAGTCGGGCCGCATGGCGCAAGGCGCGCGGGCGGCGGCAACGCATACCGGCGCACTGGCCGGGGCGGATGCCGTCTACGATGCCGCATTTCAGCGCGCCGGCGTCCTGCGCGTCTCCGATCTTGGCGAACTGTTCGACTGTGCGGAAACGCTTGGACGGCTCAAATCTCCGCCCGGCAAGCGGCTGGCGATCCTGACCAATGGTGGCGGCATCGGCGTGCTGGCCATCGACCGGCTGGCCGAACTCGGCGGCATCTCCGCCCAGCTCTCGCCGGAGACGCGGGAACGACTGGATGCGGTGCTGCCTCCGACGTGGTCGAAGTCTAACCCGGTCGACATCGTCGGCGACGCCGATGCCGAGCGCTATGCCGTGGCGCTGGAGGCGCTGCTGGCCGACCCGAGCAATGACGCCGTGCTTGTCATGAATGTCCAGACCGCAATCGCGCCTGCCGATGAGATCGCCGCAGCCGTGACCGGCGTGGTCCAGAAGTACCGCGCCGAACGCCGCATGTTGCCCAAACCGGTACTCGCAGTCTGGGTCGGCGCCGAGCCATCGATCGGTAAGTTGCTGAGTGATGCTGGCATTCCGAACTATCTGACCGAGGACGACGCGGTGCGCGGCTTCATGCATCTGGTCCGGCATCGCGAAGTCGTGGAGGCGCTGGCGCAGGTTCCGCCCGCGATGCCGAGCGAGTTTGCGCCCGATGTGGGCGCGGCGCGGAAGCTCGTGGCCACGGCGTTGGCCGATGATCGCTCATGGCTTGATCCGATCGAGGTTAAACAGCTCCTTGATGCCTACGATATTGCGGCCGTGCCGACCTTCGCCGCCGCTGATGCCGAGGAGGCGGTCGCGCATGCGAATGCGATCTTTGCGCAGGGATCGACGGTCGTGCTCAAGATCATGTCGCGCGATATCGTGCACAAATCCGATGTCGGCGGCGTCGTGCTCAATCTCACCAGCGCCGACGCGGTGCGCAAGGCGACCGCAGATATTCTCGCGCGGGCACGATCGCTGCGGCCGGAGGCACGGATCTCGGGCGTGATGGTGCAGGCGATGGTGGTGCGGGCGAAGGCGCGCGAACTCATTCTCGGCCTCGCCGACGATCCCACGTTTGGTACCGTCGTCGTGTTCGGCCGCGGCGGCACGGCGGTCGAGATCATCAACGATAAGGCGCTGGCGCTGCCGCCGCTTGACCTGCAATTGGCGCGCGGCCTGATCGAGCGCACCCGCGTCTCCCGGCTACTCCGCGCCTATCGCGACGTGCCGGCGGTGAAGCAGGACGCGGTGGCGATGGTTCTGGTCAAGCTCGCGCAATTGGCCGCCGACATTCCCGAAGTCCGCGGGCTCGACATCAACCCGCTGCTGGCTGATGAAGCCGGCGTGCTGGCGGTCGATGCACGCGTCGCGATCGGACGGGTCGAGCGCAAGTTCCGCGGTTCGGGGCCTGCGAATTTCGCCGTGCGGCCCTATCCCTCGCAGTGGCAGCGCCATATCGAGGTCAAGGACGGCTGGCGCGTATTTGTTCGCCCGATCAGGCCCGAGGACGAGCCGCTGATCCACGAGATGTTGAAACACGTCACCATGCACGATCTGCGGCTGCGATTTTTCGCTCCGATGAAGGAATTTTCCCACGAGTTCATCGCCCGCCTGACCCAGCTCGATTACGCCCGGGCAATGGCCTTTGTCGCCTTCGACGGAGCGACCAATGAACTCGTCGGCGTCGTCAGGATTCATTCCGACTCGATTTACGAGAGCGGCGAATACGCGATCCTGTTGCGCTCGGACCTCAAGGGCAGGGGCCTCGGCTGGGTATTGATGCAGTTGATCATCGAATACGCGAAGTCAGAAGGCCTGAAAGCGATCTCGGGCGACGTACTCGCCGAGAACACGGTCATGCTGGCGATGTGCCGTAGCCTCGGCTTCGAGGTTAAGACAGACCCGGTCGAGCATGACATCTGCAATGTCAGGCTGGCGCTTTGAGCCAGCCTGATGCTGCTATCTCTCCGGCACGGAGCCAGCCGTCGTCAGTGTGAGAACAGAATCGGCAGCGGCGGCTTCGAGAGCAGGCTCTTGGTGGCGCCGCCGAGGATGAACTCGCGCCATCGCGAATTACCGTAGGCGCCCATCACGAGGACGTCGACCTGATGCGAAACCGTGTAGGCTTCGAGCACCTCGCCGATCGACCGGCCGTCGGCATCGACCTTGTCGAGCACCACGTCGATGCCATGGCGCGCCAGGTTTTTGGCCAGCGCTTCGGCGGAATGCTTGTTGTCCAGTTTCTTTTCGTTGGTGACGGTGACGATCCGCACCTTTCTGGCCTTTTCGAGCAGCGGCAGCGCGTCGGAAACCGCGCGGGCTGCAGCACGGCTGAAATCCCAGGCGACTGCGACGGTCCCTAACTCGAAACCACGCTTACGCGCTGTCTCGGGCAAAACGAGCGTCGGTCGTCCCGATCCGAAGATGACGGCTTCCGCGTACCACTGATCATAGTTTTCCGGCGCCGGCACGATAGTGAGATCGCGAAGCCGTGCGTGGTCTACCAACAGGTCCGGCACGGTGAAGGTCGGGCATTTCTCGAGATAGCATTCGTGCAGAATGCCGGCCTTGTTCGCAGCATTGTCGAAAGCGGCCAGCATGGCCTTGGCGCTATTCCGGCTTTTTTCGACTTCGCCGGCGATGATGCCGGGAATGTTGGCCATGGAGCCCGAAAGAAAACGGCCGGGTATCTCCACATGCACTTCGCAGGCTATCGCCGCCAGATGAGCTCCGAAGGTCGCGGCGATCGCGACGGCATCCTCGGTGATCGAGGTCGGGGTGGGATCGGGATAACTCGTCAAAGTCAGCAGAATGTCCTTGTACGCCATGGGGCTCTCCTTTTCCGAGGCGCAACCTAGCGCTCTGCCGGTTTGCGAGAGTTGATCCATCGCAATGAGGCTTTGCTCGCGTACTTGCGCGGCGTATGACCCGCGCCGTTATTCGAGCGTCTTCAGATACGCCAACAGGTCGCCGATCTGGTCCGGGTCGAGCTGGAAGGCCGGCATGGTGGGATGGCCGGTAGAGATACCCTCCGCCAGCGCCTCTGCAATGGTCTCGATCGGATAGCGCTTGTGTAGCGTCCGGAATGGCGGCGCGATCTTCAGCGGGCTTGGCGAAACCTTGTCGATCGAATGGCAGCGCGCGCAATTGTTCAGCGCGTAGGTCTTGCCGCGCTGCTCCTGAGGCGAAGCAGCCGCTGCCGGCACCAACGAGATCAACGTGAACGCCAGTGGCATCAGGATTCGTCTGATCATCGCAGCTCCAACTCGTGGCGAATGGATTCTCCAGCCGGTTGCTATTGTGAGGGTTTAATCGTCGGCGAATTTGACCTGGATCAACCAGCCCATGCTGGATTCACTGCAATGAACTATATCTCCTGGTTGTTGAGGGGCGGCCACGGACAGGGACGTCAATCCGGCGCTTGAACGGACAGCGGCAAATGATACGAACCATCTCTCCAAATCGGGCAAGTTTCGGCCGCTGCTCAGCCTGTACCGTGCGCTCGCTCAGCATCTGCGGCGCGCTTGACCAGGCCGACCTTGCCGAGTTCGAGCGGATCGCCCGCCACGTTCATCTCGCTCCCAATGAAGCGCTGTTCACGGCGGGTCAGCTCGCGCATTCGGTCCACAATGTGGCGGCGGGTGTCGCGCGTCTGTACAAGCTGCTGCCGGATGGGCGGCGTCAGGTCGTCGGCTTTGCGCTGCCGGGCGACTTTCTCGGCATGGCGCCGTCCGATCGCTACAGTTTCTCGGCGGATGCAGTCGATTCCATCACAGTGTGCCGCTTCTCCAGGGAAACGTTCACGCATTTCATCGAGCAGAGGCCGCACTTCCTGATCCGGATCAACGCGTTCGCGGCGCGGGAACTGATGCTGGCGCAGGAGCAGATGTTGCTGTTGGGCCGCCGCACTGCGGAGGAGAAAGTTGCGTCCTTCCTTGTCGGCTGGCGAAAGCGTCTGGCCCACATCGGCGACGAACGGCAGACCATTACGCTGCCGATGAGCCGGCAGGATATCGCGGATTATCTCGGGCTGACGATCGAAACCGTGAGCCGGACGCTGACCCGGTTCGAGCGCGAGAAGATGCTCATCATCGTCGCGGGTGGTGTCCGCCTGCTGGACCCGGGCCGGGCTGTCGCCATGGCTGCGGCATGAGAAATCCCGCGGAAGTCACGTTGCATTTGATCTTGGTCAAAGCCCCGATCGAAGCCCGCGTGCATGCTGCCTCCATCACGGGGAGATCAACCGCATGCCGACCGATTCGTTGCTCGTTACCGTCTTCGTCGTCACGATGTTCGTGGTGTTTGCTGGGGTGCTGTTCTGGGGCGACCTGCAAACCCGCCCGAAACAATTGGCCAGTCCCTCCGCCGCCAAGCGCCGTGCGTTCTGATCGCGCTGATCGTCACCCCGCGCCGACAGGGCGCGACACAGCCAGGCTGCGGTCTGGTCGCGCATGATCATCGAGGTCTCGTCGTGACAATCATGACCGCCGATACGGGAAGGTTGGCTGCCGCCATGGGCCGCCGGTGGCGCGCGATGATCACCAAGTTCAGCAAACGCATCGCTCGCGCGGAATTCAAGCGGACGGTCCGGGATGCCGATCTCCCGCATCTGGAAGCTTACGGGTCGACCGAACGCGCTGCTTCCCTCGCGAAGGAGCCCGTGAGCAGGGCCGACGTTCCTTTGAAACGTGCCAAGGCAACGCAGGCTTGCCTGCCGATTGGCCCGTGTTGCTGCTGAATCCTCGCAGCCCAGCTCTATCAGCAACAAACTGCGCAAAACCGCAAGAAGATTGACCTCGATCAATTTCCCGCTCGCGAGGCTGTGATCAGTGAGGTCAGGCATCCGCAGAAGAGAAGCTAGCTCATGACCCAGTCTTCAACCGCAAAATCGATGACACACGGCGAGGCCGGTCTGGTGCTGGTCTTTTCGCTCATGGCATTTTTGTGCCTGCTCGCCATGGCCATGGCGCAGGATACGGCGTTTGCATTCCATGCCGCGCTGTCGTCCGCCGCAAGCCTTTGGGCGGTCATTGCGATCGTCAACCGGTACTTTGCCCGCCCGTCGCTGCCGCCGCAGGAAATCAACGGCCGGCCCAATTACAACATGGGCCCGATCAAGTTCTCCGCCGTGATGTCGGTGATCTGGGGCATCGCGGGGTTTGCGGTCGGGGTATTGATCGCGTCCCAGCTCGCGTGGCCCTCGCTCAATTTCGATCTGCCATGGACCAGCTTCGGTCGCCTGCGACCGCTGCATACATCGGCCGTCATCTTCGCCTTCGGCGGCAACGTGCTGATCGCGTCCTCGCTCTATGTCGTGCAGAAGACCTGCCGCGTGCGCCTGGCGGGCGATCTGGCCCCCTGGTTCGTCGTCATCGGCTACAACTTCTTCATTCTTGTCGCCGGCACCGGATATCTGCTCGGCGTGACCCAGTCCAAGGAGTATGCCGAGCCGGAGTGGTACGCGGATCTATGGCTGACGATCGTCTGGGTCGTGTACCTGCTGGTCTTTCTGGGGACCATCATCAAGCGAAAAGAACCGCATATCTTCGTTGCCAACTGGTTCTATCTGGCTTTCATCGTCACTATCGCCGTGCTGCATCTCGGCAACAATCCCGCGTTGCCGGTGTCGATATTCGGCTCGAAGTCCTACGTTGCCTGGGCCGGTGTCCAGGACGCCATGTTCCAGTGGTGGTACGGGCATAACGCCGTCGGCTTCTTCCTGACCGCCGGCTTCCTTGCCATCATGTACTACTTCATTCCGAAGCGCGCCGAGCGGCCGGTCTATTCCTACCGGTTGTCGATCATCCATTTCTGGTCGCTGATCTTCCTCTACATCTGGGCCGGTCCGCACCATCTGCACTACACGGCACTGCCGGACTGGGCGCAGACGCTCGGCATGACGTTCTCGATCATGCTGTGGATGCCCTCATGGGGCGGCATGATCAACGGCCTGATGACACTCTCGGGCGCCTGGGACAAGCTTCGCACCGATCCCGTATTGCGCATGCTGGTCGTGTCGGTCGCCTTCTACGGCATGTCGACCTTCGAAGGGCCGATGATGTCGATCAAGGTCGTCAACTCGCTCAGCCACTACACCGACTGGACCATCGGCCATGTGCATTCCGGTGCGCTGGGCTGGGTCGGGTTCGTGTCCTTTGGTGCGCTCTACTGTCTGATTCCATGGCTATGGGATCGCAAGGGACTCTACAGCCTGAAGCTGGTCAACTGGCACTTCTGGACCGCGACCATCGGCATCGTGCTCTACATCTCGGCGATGTGGGTGTCGGGAATTCTGCAGGGCCTGATGTGGCGCGCCTACACCTCGCTCGGCTTCCTCGAATATTCCTTCATCGAAACCGTGGAAGCGATGCATCCCTTCTACATCATCCGCGCCGCAGGCGGTGGGCTGTTCCTGATCGGATCGCTGATCATGGCCTATAATCTCTGGATGACGGTGCGGGTTGGCGAAGCGGAAGTGCATTCGCCCGTCGCTCTTCAGCCGGCGGAATGAGGAGCGCAACAATGTCTTTCTGGGCACGGCACCAAATCTTCGAAAAGAACTCGATCGTCCTGGTCGCGGGAATTCTGGTGGTGATCGCCATCGGCGGTCTCGTCGAGATCACCCCGCTGTTCTATCTCAAGAGCACGATCGAGAAGGTCGACGGCGTCAGGCCATACACGCCGCTCGAACTCGCCGGGCGCAACGTTTATGTCCGCGAAGGCTGCTACCTCTGCCATTCGCAGATGGTTCGCCCGCTGCGCGACGAGGTCGAGCGCTACGGCCACTATTCGCTCGCGGCGGAGAGCATGTATGACCATCCGTTCCAGTGGGGATCCAAGCGTACCGGGCCCGATCTGGCTCGTGTCGGCGGCAAATATTCCGACGAATGGCATGTCACGCATCTGAACAAGCCGCGCGCGATCGTGCCGCAGTCGGTGATGCCCGGTTACGCCTTCCTGTCGCGGACGGAAGTCGACGAGGCGAGCGTGGCCGGTCATCTGCGCACCAACCGCGCCGTCGGCGTGCCCTATTCGGACGACCAGGTGGCCAATGCCATCGCCGACCTCAAGGCACAGGCCGATCCTGACAATGCCGGCGTGGATGCCTTCACCAAGCGCTATCCGAAGGCGGTTGCCCGCAATTTCGACGGCAAGAGCGGCGCGCCGACCGAAATGGATGCGCTGGTCGCGTACTTACAGATGCTCGGCACGCTGGTCGACTTCAAACTTTACAACGAAAAAGCAAATCTTCGCTGAGAAGGCAGAACGATGAAAGCAATCCTCACGGTCCATAACCTGGCGTCGGACCTGGTCACGACGTTCTGGACGCCGATCTTCGTCGGAATCTTCATCGCCATCCTGACCTACGCGCTTTGGCCGCGCAACCAGGCCGCTTTCGACGAAGCGGCGAAAATGCCTTTGCGCGAGGAGTAATGCGATCATGACGAAACACGGCGATCTCGATCATGTATCCGGAAGAACCACCACCGGTCACGAGTGGGACGGCATCAAGGAGCTCAACACGCCGTTGCCGCGCTGGTGGTTGATCACCTTTTACCTGACCATTCTCTGGGCGGTCGGCTACTGGATCGTGTATCCGGCGTGGCCGCTGCTCTGGAGCCACACGACGGGCATATGGAATTATTCCACCCGCGCCGAGGTTGCCGCCGAGCTGGCCAATCTGGAAAAGATCCGCGGCGACAAGATGGTGGCGCTTGGCGCTGCCTCGCTGGAGGAGATCGAGAAGAATCCCGCGTTGCTGGCGCTCGCCCGCGCGCGCGGCAAGACGGTGTTCGGTGACAATTGCGCGCCTTGCCACGGCAGCGGCGGGGCGGGGGCCAAGGGCTATCCCAATCTGAACGACGACGAATGGCTGTGGGGCGGCAGCCTCGACCAGATCATGCAGACGATCCAGTTCGGCGCCCGCTCGGGGCATCCGAAGGCGCATGAGAGCGCGATGCTGGCGTTCGGCAAGGAGGGCGTTCTCAAGAAGGACCAGATCGTGACCGTCGCCAATTATGTCCGGTCGTTGTCCGGCTTGCCGACGGCGCCGGGGTACGATCAGGCCGCCGGCGCGAAGATCTTTGCGGAAAACTGCACGTCCTGCCACGGCGATAACGGCAAGGGAAATCAGGAACTCGGCGCGCCCGATCTGACCGACAAGATCTGGCTGTACGGATCGGACGAGGCGACGCTGGTGGAGACCATCAGCAACGGCCGCGCCGGCGTCATGCCCGCCTGGGTCGGCCGGCTCGATCCCTCCACGATCAAGGCGCTGACGGTCTACGTCCACTCGCTCGGTGGAGGCAAATAGCGACAGGGCGATGCGGCGTCGCCGTTCTGTTTGAGATGGATCAAACGCGGCTATGGAGCTGGGTCTAGAGTGAACGCCTGAGACGAGACCAACCCGGCGATGAACAAATCCGTGAGCCCGACCGACCTGCAGCTTGACGACGACGCGCCGCTTTATGCGGCGCAGAAGAAAGTCTATCCGCAGAGCGTTTCCGGAACGTTTCGCCGGACCAAATGGGGACTGATGGCGTTCTGCCTCGGGGTCTATTACTTGCTGCCGTTCGTGCGCTGGAATAGAGGCCTCGGCGCCCCGGATCAGGCGGTGCTGGTCGATCTCCCGAACAGCCGCTTCTATTTCTTCTTCATCGAGCTGTGGCCGCAGGAAGTCTACTACTTCACCGGCCTGTTGATCATAGCTGCCCTGACGCTGTTCCTGATGAACGCTGTCGGCGGCCGCATCTGGTGCGGCTATCTCTGCCCGCAGACGGTGTGGACCGATTTATTCTATGCCATCGAGCGGATGATCGAAGGCGACCGGCGCGAGCGCATGCGCAAGGATGCGGCCAAAGGCACGATGAAGCTCGAGCGCTTTGCCGAGATCCTGCTGAAGCATTCGATCTGGCTGATGATCGCGTGGTGGACCGGCGGCGCCTGGGTGCTCTACTTCAACGACGCGCCGACACTGGTGAAGCAGCTCATCACCTTCCAGGCGCCGATGATTGCCTATATCTGGATCGGCATTCTCACCGCGACGACCTATTTGCTCGCCGGCTTCATGCGCGAGCAGGTCTGCGTCTACATGTGCCCATGGCCACGCATCCAGGCCGCGCTCACCGATGAATGGGCGCTCAACGTCACCTACAAATACGATCGCGGCGAGGCGCGGACATCGCTGAAGAAGGCGAACGAACTGCGCGCGCTCGGTCAGCCAGTCGGCGATTGCATCGACTGCTATCAGTGCGTGGCCGTGTGCCCGACCGGCATCGACATCCGCAACGGGCCGCAGCTCGACTGCATCCAATGCGGCCTCTGCATTGATGCCTGCGACACCGTGATGACCAAGATCGGTCGGGAAACCCGCCTGATCGGCTACGACAACGACATCAACATCCATCGGCGGCAGGAAGGCAAGCCGCCGATCTACCGGATCATCCGGCCGCGCACCGTCACCTACGCCGCCATGATCGCTGCGGTCGGCGCGGTGATGCTCTATGTGCTGCTGACGCGCTCGCTGCTCGATATCAACGTGCTGCATGACCGCAATCCAGTCGCGGTAAAACTCTCCGACGGATCGATCCGCAACGCCTATACCGTGCGCCTATTGAACAAGCGCGGCTTCGACCGCGTGATCGCGATCGATATCGACGGCCCGGTCAACGCCACGCTCCATGTCATCGGAGCCGATTCCGTGACGCAGGACCGGCCCATGATCATCCTGGCGCGCGACACCACCACGGAATTGCGGATGCTGGTGACAGCGCCTGCGGAGAGCAATCCCGGAAAATCCGTTCCGGTGAATTTCCGCGTGACCGACATCGGGCTCGGCGAAGTGGCCTCCGCGACTGACCATTTCGTGTCGCCATGACATTCCTTGGGAGCATTCACATGAACAGGGCATGGACGCCGAGACCGATCACCGGGCGCACGGTGTTCGTGATGATGGTGGTGTTCTTCGGCGTCGTGATCGGGGTCAACCTCCTCATGATGCGGCTCGCGATCCAGACCCTGCCGGGCACCGAGGTCGACAGCGCCTACGCTGCCAGCCTTGCCTATCAGAAGGAGATCGCTACCGCCCATGCCCAGAGCGCGCGCAACTGGAAGGTCGACGCCCATGTCGAGCGCAGCGGGCAGGGCGGCGCGACGCTACAGGTCGAGGCCCGCGACCATGACGGCCGGCCGATGTCCGGCCTGAAATTCCAGGGCCGGTTCGAGCGGCCGACGGACCGCCGTGCCGATCTGCCGGTATCGCTCGCCGAAGTCGGGATCGGCATCTATCGCGGCAGCGCGGACGCCATCGCGCCGGGGCAGTGGGATCTGGTGCTTGAAGGTGTCGCGTCGGGACAGCGGATGTTCCTGTCCAGAAACCGCGTGTTGTTGCACTAGGAAGGCCCGATCAATGCAGGCGACGCGAGACTTTTCACATTATGTCCGGCATCTCGGCTCCGGGCTGTCGCATATCGATCTGGCAGTCGAGGGCGTCAATTGCGCGGGCTGCATGTCCAAGATCGAGCGCGGTCTTTCCGCGCTGCCGAACGTCACGCTGGCGCGCGTCAACCTGACCGACCGCCGCGTGGCGCTGGAATGGAAGGAGGGCACGCTCGACCCGGCCCGCTTCATCGACCGGCTGGCCGAGCTTGGCTACAAAGCCTATCCGTTCGAGCCTGTCCGCGCCGAGGCTGTCGAAACCGAGCAGGCGAGCTTTCTGCTGCGCTGCCTCGGTGTTGCCGCCTTTGCCGCGATGAACATCATGATGCTGTCGATTCCGGTATGGTCCGGCAACGTCAGCGACATGATCCCGGAACAGCGTGATTTCTTCCACTGGCTGTCGGCGCTGATTGCCTTGCCCGCGGCGGCCTATTCAGGGCAGCCGTTCTTCCGCTCCGCCTGGACCGCCTTGCGGGCGCGCCGCACCAATATGGATGTGCCGATCTCGATCGGCATCGTGATGGCGCTGGCGATGTCGGTGATGGAGACGATCCACCACGCCGAGCATGCCTATTTCGATGCCGCGCTGATGCTGCTCGCCTTCCTGCTGGCCGGCCGCTATCTCGACCAGAGCATGCGCCGCAAGACGCGGGCGGTCGCCGGAAACCTCGCCGCACTCAAGGGAGAAACGGCGACCAAATTCATCGGCGCCGATGAAATCAGCGTCGTGCCGATTGCCGCGGTACAGGCCGGCGACATCGTCCTGCTACGTCCGGGCGAGCGCTCGGCCGTCGACGGCTCTGTGATCGAGGGACAGTCCAAGATCGACCAGAGCCTGATCACCGGAGAAACTCTGCCCGTGAAGGCTGGGCCGGGCACGGCCGTCTATGCCGGCACGCTCAATCTGTCGGGCGCCTTGCGGGTGCGGGTATCGGCGGCGTCCGAAGGCACGCTGCTGGCGGAGATCAGCCGGCTGCTCGACAATGCCGTGCAGGCGCGCTCCCGCTACGTACAGCTCGCCGACCGCGCCTCGCGGCTCTATGCGCCTGTGGTGCATACGGCGGCGCTGCTGACCATGCTGGGCTGGGCGGCCTATGGCGCCACCTGGCACGACGCTATCGTTACCGCTATCTCGGTCCTCATCATCACCTGTCCCTGTGCGCTGGGCCTGGCGATACCGGCAGTTCAGACCGTCGTCTCGGGCGCCATGTTCCGCACCGGCGTGCTGCTCAATTCCGGCGATGCCATCGAGCGGCTGGCCGACGTCGATCGCGCCGTGTTCGACAAGACGGGCACGCTGACCTTGCCGGAGCTTGACGTCACCAATGCGGTCGACGTGCCACAAGACGTATTCGAGCTCGCCGGGCGGCTCGCCCTTGCCAGCCATCATCCCGTCGCCGCCGCGGTGGCCCGCGCCTCCGGCGCCAGGACGCCCTTGGCCGGAGTAGAGGAGGTAGCCGGCCTGGGCGTGCGCGGTTTCGTCCGCGGGCTCGAAGTCCGGTTGGGCCGGCCGTCGTTCTGCGGCGCGGACCAGATCGCCAACGAGATCCTGCACCGCGATCCGGAGGCCTCCGTCGTCGCCTTCCGTCACGGCGAGACGCGGCATGTCTTTGCGGTGAGGCAGCGCCTGCGCCCCGATGCGGCCGGCGCTATTGCCTCGCTCGTCAGGGCCGGGATCGAAGTCGAGATTCTGTCGGGCGACCGCGAACCTGCGGTGCGCCATGCGGCCGAAAAGCTCGGCATTCATGAATGGCGCGCAGGCGTCACGCCGGCAGACAAGATTGTCCGCATCGAGCAATTGAAACGTCAGGGCGTCAAGGTCCTGATGGTCGGCGACGGCATGAACGACGCGCCGGCGCTGGCGGCTGCGCATGTCTCGATGTCGCCGGTCAGCGCGACCCATTTGAGCCAGGCAACCGCCGATCTGGTGTTCCTCGGCGACCGCCTTGCGCCGGTCGTCGCGGCCATCGGCTTCTCGCAAAAGGCGCTGCTGCTGATGCGGCAGAACCTGTGGCTCACCGCCGGCTACAACCTGCTTGCCGTGCCACTGGCCATCGCAGGCCTCGCCACGCCGCTGGTCGCCGCCGCCGCGATGTCGGGCTCGTCCCTGCTGGTGATCTTGAACGCGCTGCGCGCCCATCGCGGCGCGAGGGAGCTTTGCTGATGGAAGTCCTGGTATTTCTCGTGCCGCTCGCACTCACGCTCGGCGCCCTCGGCCTGGCGGGTTTTCTCTGGTCGCTCAAGAACGGCCAGTACGACGACTTGGAGGGGGCAGGGTGGCGCGCGATTGTCGATGATGAGCCAGTTTCGGAGGAGACGGCGTCTTCGACGGTGAGCGGGCGTCATTAGGTGCTCGGGCTCGTTGGCGCTTGTTTCTGCCAAGGATCACCCGCAGCCTGACCAGACCATTCCAGTGGGTGACCCGAGTGGGACGGCCGCCCCGGCGCATGTCGACGGAAGAGGGGGAGGTCTCGCTTGGTGGCCAAATTAATCCTCTCTTAACCATTCTCCCTCGTAACTATCGTTAAGGTACCGAGTTCAGATGCGTGCTGAAAAAATGCGAGAACGGAGGAGAGCTGGATGCGACGTGGATCAAGCCTAAAGATCGGGAAGGTCTACCGACTCACGTTCCCCGGCATCGCCGCTCGTGTGATCGAGCCTCCTGCCAATGTCCGAACCGGGAACTACCCATACCTCGTTGAGAGCCTCATCCTGAGAAGTCGTTGGTGGGTGAACGAACGTGGCGAGCCGGACAATATCCATTCGCCACTCTTGATCGTTGCTACTTCCGGTGAGGGTGAGATCGAAAGCGGGGTTAGCCTCTCTATTCAAGATCAAGTATCCGGCGGGAAGTAGAACCGCAGCACAAGACGGAGCGCGATATAGAGCGCGATGATGATCGCTGCGCCGATGAGGAGAGTGTCCATGATCACTCCGTCGCGGCTTGAATACGAGAGGTTCGCTCGACACCAGCATTTACTTGCTTCGGGGTAGTCGCCGCTGGCGAACCTGGGTGGGCAGATGTGTGGGTAAGAAGACTGAATTGGTCAGAAATTTCGGTAATTTAGCTAAATTGGCGGAAGGGGTGGGATTCGAACCCACGGTACCCTTGCAGGCACGCCGGTTTTCAAGACCGGTGCCTTAAACCACTCGGCCACCCTTCCTTGCCTTTACGATCAAGCGCTTAGCCGATGCGAAGGTGGGAGCACAAGAGAAGAAAACTGGATTCGTCGGGAAACACCGGGGCGGTAGGCACGAAGAACCAGTATCGCTGGTTGAGCCGGAGAAGCCACCCTGCACGCACCGGGAAAGGGTGGTGACGGATCAGCGGCAGTTCGCTTAGCCGGCGGTCTGTCGGCACTTGCCAATTTCGCCGGGACGCATCGTCCCGGCATCGCTGCCCCAATTGGTTCGGGCGTTTCGCTAGCCGAATGCAACTGCCAGCAGGCCCGAGCAGAGGAGCACGAAACTGGCCGTCGTCAGAGCGAGAAATCCGTTGGAGACTATGTCGTGGCTGCGCATGGGACACCTACCACACCAGATGCTCGTCCGAATTTATTAAAGCTTTCCGAATCCCTGATCCGAACTATCGCCATTTCTCTGTCTGAAGTCCGGGCGGGCTACCCGAACCCCGGCCGTCAAAACTCAAGCTCTGTAACGATAGCCTTCAAATGCATGGGCTAAGAAAATGCCTGCGCTCACCAGGCCCATCACCGCTGTAACCGTCTCGATCATCGCACAAATCCTTTGCGCCCCTGCAATCCACAGAACGACTCCACCGTTGCACAGTCAAAAAGATTCACCGGGCGGAATCGCAGATCGGTCGTGAGTGGTGATTTGATGCAACAGATTGTCTGAAAGCGGCACAGAAAGGCCTAAGACGAAGGATGCATACACGATGAATCGTGGCGCTGTGCCCGTAAATCAACGGATAGAGCAGGCAACCATTCATTCACCACACGCGACCAGATCATTCGTCACGCGCGACCACACCCCATTTCCGCCGTGTTCCGGTTGCGATATCTTCACCACGTGATGCGGAGGTGGGCCGCATCGTGGGGATCAGGCCGTAGCGCTTCAACGTAGGCAGCAGGCCGCTGAAAATGGTAATTGGGGTGATGGGGATTCGACGGCCAACAACGATCGTTCGGGCGGTTCGTGGTACTGTTGCCGTGGCAACATGCCTTGTCCTCGCCAATTGCGCCTCGTCGGAGAAATTCGCCAGCCGCATCGATCCCAAATACGGGGTCTCCTCCAGCCCCCGCGTCGTGGCGTTTGGCGATCCCGTGCCGAAGGGCGGGGGAACCTACCGCGTCGGCAAGCCCTACACCGTCGCAGGCCGGGTCTACGTGCCGGAAGAGGACCCGAACTACCGCGCCGAGGGAATGGCCTCCTGGTATGGCGATGACTTCCACGGCCGGCTGACCGCCAATGGCGAAGTCTTCGATATGACCTCGCTAACGGCAGCCCATCCGACCCTTCCGATCCCAAGCTATGCCCGTGTCACCAACGTCCGGAACGGCAAGTCGCTGATCGTCCGCGTCAATGACCGCGGCCCTTATCACGGCAACCGGCTCATCGACGTCTCGAACAAGGCCGCGGAACTGCTTGAATTCAAAGCCAATGGCGTCGCCAAGGTCCGCGTTGAATATGTCGGCCGGGCCCCGCTCGAGGGTTCCGACGACCGCCAGCTCCTGGCGACGCTGCGGACCGGCGAGCCCGCGCCGTCCCCCGCCACGGTCCGGGTGGCTTCGGCCCGTCCGTTTGTTCCGGAGATGCCGTCGTCCGCGGGCCGTATCCGTGGCGAAGTGCCGATGCCGGAGGGGAGGCCCTATAGCCTCGGCAATACCTCGGCGGACTACGCCTCGGTCAATGCCACCTCGGAAATGTCGGCCTCCAGCCGTTCGCGTGGCCGTGCCGCGGAAAATCCGCGCGCGGTGTCCTACGAGAACGAGGCCAACTATGCGGCCCCGAGCCAGGCTTACCTGCCGGTCGATCCGCGGGGGCCAAGCGAAGTCCTCAGCGGCCGCGGCCTCTACTAGCCCTTCAAGAAGGCGATCAGGGCGGCGTTGACCTCATCGGGCCGCTCCTGCTGAATCCAGTGTCCGGCCCCATCGAGAATCAGCTTCTGCCGCAAGTTCGGCAGCACGCGCTCCATTTCCTTGATCTGCTTGGCGCCAATCAGCCCGGTAATGACGCCGTCTTTCGATCCCGCGATGAACAGCGAGGGCTGGTGGATTTGCGCGCCCTGCCAGGGTGCCGTCAGTTCCCAATTGCGGTCGATGTTGCGATACCAGTTCAGCCCGCCACGAAAGCCGGACCCTTGATAGACGGCCGCGAAATAGGCGAGGTCGGCCTCGGTCAGCCAGTTCGGCAAAGGTCGATTCGGGTCGGTATCGCCGAGGAAGCCCTTGCCCTCCTGCACGAACTGATGGGCCGCCGGATCGGAGAGCCCGCGCCCGGCCAGCACGATTCGCATCGTCGCCGCGACGTCGCGCTCGAACTCGGCCTCCGCCACGCCGGGAGCCTGAAAATACTGCCAGTAGAAATTGGTGATGTCGTTCTGCCTGAGCGTCTCGAGCGGCAGGCCGCGCCCGCGGGAGGGTGGCGGAACGCTTAAGCCAGCGACCCCGGTGAAGATATCGGGCCGGAACATCGCCGCGTGCCAGGCGACCGGCGCGCCCCAGTCATGGCCGACAATGACCGCCTGCTTTTCGCCGAGCGCCGCCACCAGCGCGACCATGTCGCCGACATTGTGGAAGATGGTGTAGGCGCCGACATCGGCCGGCGCGCTGGTCCGCCCGAACCCGCGCATGTCGGGGGCGACGACGTGGAAACCGGCTTCGGCAATGGCGGGGATCTGGTGCCGCCAAGAGTAGGACAGTTCGGGCCAGCCATGGCAGAGCAGCACCAGCGGACCCTGACCCTGTTCAACAATAAAGAAGTCCAGCCCGTTGGCGGAAATAGTGCGTGAAGATGGCATCGCGTTTCCGCCCTGTTTTTTGTATTCTGTCGGGAGATTGCGGCATTGCCACGATATGTTCCTTCGTCCGCTGCCGCAATCGGATCGACACGGCTGCGCGTCCAAAACCTGTGTTGTTTGCGATACTTCCAACTGTTAGAACGCGCGGATTCAGGACATCGCCGATGGCAGCAGAGACCTCCGTTCCCCGCAAATCCGACGCCGCGGCCGTTCTTGCGTGGCGAAGCCTGATGGCGGCTACCGTCGCGCTCGCGGTGGGCTGGGGCGGGATCGTCTACGCCGCCAACAACAGCGTGCAGGGCGCGCCGAAGAAAGAGGACGGCGGCTTTGACGGCGATGCGCCGACTGCAATCCTGATCGAAGGTTCCAGCGGCAGCGTGCTGTTCGAGAAGAACGCCGACGAATTGCGAGCGCCGTCCAGCATGATGAAGCTGATGACGGTCGAGGTCGTCTTCAACGCCATCAAGGAAGGCAAGGTAAAGCTGACGGACGAATACCGGATCAGCGAGAACGCCTGGCGCAAGGGCGGTGCGCCGGCCGGCGGCTCGACCATGTTTGCCATTCTCAACAGCAAGGTCTCGGTGGACGACCTGTTGAAGGGCGCGATCATTCAAAGCGGCAATGACTCCTGCATTGCGTTGGCCGAAGGCATGGCCGGCAATGAGCGGATCTTTGCCGCCGACTTCCTGACCAAGCGCGCCCGTGAGATTGGCTTGACGAAGTCGACATTCGGCAATTCCAGCGGCTTGCCCGATCCCGCCAACAAGATGACGGTTCGCGAGCTGGCAAAGCTCGCCCGTCACCTGATCGTGGCCTATCCCGACATGTACAAATTGTTCGGCGAGCGGGAGTTCACCTGGAACAAGATCCGCCAACAGAACCGCAATCCGCTTCTCAACACGCTCAACGGCGCCGACGGGTTTAAGACCGGCTACACCAAGGAAGGCGGCTACGGCATGGTCGGCTCCGCCGTGCAGAACGATACAAGGCTGATCGTCGTCATCAACGGGCTCGAGGATCCCGATGATCGCGCCTCTGAGGCCAAGAAGATGCTGGAATGGGGTTTTCGCAATTTCGAGACCCGCACTCTGTTCGCGGCCAACCAGCAGGTCGGCTATGCCAAGGTGTTCGGCGGCGAAAGCCGCTCGGTGAAGCTTGCCAGCCCGCAGCCGATCAAGGTGATGGTGCCGAAGAACGGCAACGAGAAACTGATCGCGCGCATCGTCTACAATGGTCCGGTGCGGGCCCCGGTGGAGGCCGGCCAGCCGGTCGGTGTCGTCAAGGTTTGGCGCGGCGCCAATGTCGCGGTGGAGGCGCCGGTCTATGCTGCGGAAGCGGTTGGCACCGGATCGACCATGCGCCGCGCGATCGACGGAGCCAGCGAGCTCGTCATCGGCGTGTTCCGCGCGAGTGCAGAGAAGCTCTGAGCATGAACCAGGCAACGCTGCAGCGGCCATCCGGACGCGGGAAGTTCATTACCTTTGAAGGCGGCGAGGGCTCCGGCAAGTCCACGCAGATCAAGAAGCTCGCCGAGCGTCTGGCGGCGGCGAAGCTGCGCGCCATCGTCACCCGCGAACCCGGCGGCTCGCCGGGCGCGGAAATCATGCGGCATCTCGTGCTGTCGGGAATGGGCAAGCTGCTGGGACCGGAGGCGGAGACATTGCTGTTCGCGGCCGCGCGCGACGACCACGTTCGCACCGTCATCCAGCCGGCGCTCAGCCAGGGAACATGGGTGCTGTGCGACCGCTTCTCCGACTCGACCCGTGCCTATCAGGGTCGACTGGGGCAGGTCGCGCCCGGCGTTCTTAACGCCATGCAGCGGGTCACGATCGGTGATCTCAAGCCGGACCTGACCATCATTCTGGATATTCCCGTGGAAGTCGGCCACCAGCGCGCCGCGGCCCGCCGCGGCAGCGGCGTGCCGGACAGGTTCGAGGCGGAAGATCTGCAATTCCATCAGGGGCTGCGCGATGCCTACAAGCAGATCGCCGCGGAAGAGCCGCAACGCTGCGTGCTGATCGATGCCAATGCCGACGCAGACACGGTTGCCGGCCGCGTCTGGACGGCGCTGCGCGATCACCTGTTCGCGGTCCCGAATAAGGCGGGAACGGCATGAGCGCACGCAAGGCCGAGCAGGAGACGGCGATCAGGCATCCCCGCGAAACGGCCGATCTGTTCGGCCACCGCGAGGCGGAGACCGCCTTGCTGACAGCCTACCGCAGCGGGCGCATTCCGCATGCCTGGCTGATCGGCGGACCGCAAGGCATCGGCAAGGCGACGCTGGCCTATCGCATGGCGCGCTTCGTGCTCGCCAATCCCAATCCAGTCCTGCCTTCGGTGCAGCGCGCCGAGACGCTGGCGCTCGATCCGAATGATCATGTCGCGCGTCAAGTCACCGCCGGCGCGCATGGCGGGTTGTTGGTTTTGGAGCGCGGCCTCAACGATCGCGGTGTGATGCGGACCGTGATCACCGTCGACGAGACGCGGGAGACGATTTCGTTCTTCGGCTCGACCGCGGCGGTGGATGGCTGGCGGGTCTGCATCGTCGACACCGTCGACGAGCTCAATCCGAACGCCGCCAACGCGCTGCTGAAAATTCTCGAGGAACCGCCGCAACGATCGCTGTTCCTGCTCGTCAGCCATTCGCCGGCGCGGGCCTTGCCGACGATCCTGTCCCGCTGCCGCAAGCTGCCGCTGCGGCCGCTTGCGGCCGACGACGTCATTCGCGCAGCAGCGCGGGCCGCTGACATCGCACCCGATGATCCGGCGCTATCGGAGGCTGCCGATGCCGCGGAGGGGAGCGTGTCCCGCGCGCTGACGCTGCTCGGCGGCGACGCGCTGAAGCTGCAGCAGCGGACTGCGGCGCTGCTGGCGACGCTGCCGCAGGTCGATCCGCGCGAATTGCATGCCCTTGGCGAGGCGCTGGGCACCAGCGACCGTGTGGCGCTGGCCGCCTTCATCGACGGCATCGATCGCTGGATCGGCGAAAAGCTGCGTGCTGGCGACGCCAACGCAAATCTGCCCCGCCTTGCACGGCTGGCGGAGGTATGGGAAAAGATCGTCCGCGCCGCGCGCGACACCGAATCCTATAATTTGGAGCGAAAACCGCTGGTTTTCTCGGTGTTCGGGATGCTCGCGGACGCGACGCGGTAACGCTCCGCCTGATCTCAATCCAACAATCTTTGAGTCATAAAGGAATTCGTGGTGGCGACGGCTGGAAAGAAAGCTTCGAAAAAGCGCAAGACGAAGAAGGCTCGCAAGTCGCCATCCGCTAGCGCCAGCAAGAAGGCAGCGGCGAAAAAGCGTGCGGCCAAGAAAAGTATGACCACGAGCAAGCGCGGTGTGAAGAAGGCCGGCAAGGCTTCGAAGAAGGCTGCAAAGAAGGCTCCGAAGAAAGCCGCGAAAAAGTCGGCCAAGAAGGTCGCGAAGAAGGCCGTCAAAAAATCAGCCAAGAAGTCCGCAACGAAAACTGCGCCGAAGAAGCGCGCGGTAACGCCGCAACAAGCGAGCCCTGCCATTCAAGCGGCGCCCGTGGCAGAAAGTCCGAAGCCCGCCGCGCCACGCTCGAAGCCGGCGCCCGCCGCCAAGCCGGCGGCGGCTGCCGAGCGCGACACGTACTTCATCACGACCGCGATCGCCTATCCGAACGGCATTCCGCATATCGGCCACGCCTACGAGGCGATCGCGACCGACGCGCTGGCGCGGTTTCAGCGGCTCAACGGCAAGGATGTGTTTTTCCTCACCGGCACCGACGAGCACGGCCTGAAGATGGTGCAGACCGCCGAGAGCGAAGGCATGAGCGTCGCCGAACTCGCCGCGCGCAATGCCGGCCGGTTCAAGGAGATGGACGAACGCCTGAACGTGTCGTTCGATCGCTTCATCCGCACCACCGAGCCCGACCATCATCGTTCGGTCCAGGTGGTCTGGAACCGAATGCAGCAGAACGGCGACATCTATATCGACACCTATGCCGGCTGGTATTCGGTGCGCGACGAGGCCTATTACGCCGAGGAGGAAACCGTCCTCGGCGAGGACAATGTGCGTCGCGGCCCCCAGGGCTCGCCGGTCGAATGGGTCGAGGAGAAGAGCTACTTCTTCAAATTGTCCGCCTATCAGGATCGCTTGCTGCAGCTCTATGAGAGCCAGCCGGATTTCATCGGCCCGGATTCGCGCCGTAACGAAGTCGTCAGCTTCGTGAAGGGCGGCCTGAAGGATCTCTCCATCTCGCGCACGACGTTCGACTGGGGCGTGAAGGTCCCGAACGACCCCGAACATGTGATGTATGTCTGGGTCGATGCGCTCACCAACTACATCACCGGCGTCGGCTTCCCCGACGAGAACGATGCGAACTGGCGCTACTGGCCGGCGGATGTGCACATCATCGGCAAGGACATCATCCGCTTCCATGCGGTGTACTGGCCGGCGTTCCTGATGTCGGCCGGCATTCCCGTGCAGAAGCGGGTCTATGCGCACGGCTTCCTGTTCAACAGGGGCGAGAAGATGTCGAAGTCGGTAGGCAACGTCGTCGACCCCTTCAATCTGGCCGATCAGTACGGCGTCGACCAGATGCGCTATTTCTTCCTGCGCGAGGTGCCGTTCGGACAGGACGGCAACTACAACCATGAAGCCATTGTCGCGCGCATCAATGCCGATCTCGCCAACGATCTCGGCAATCTGGCGCAGCGCTCGCTGTCGATGATCGCCAAGCAACTGGGCGGCGTGCTGCCGGAGCCGGGCGAATTCACCGACAATGACAAGGAAATCCTGGCGGAAGCAGATGCCATGCTGGAGGCGTCGCGGACCGCGATGGCGACCCAGCAAATCCATCAATGGCTGAACGTGGTGTGGTCCGTGGTCGCGGAGGCCAACCGCTATTTCGCGGGCGAGGCGCCATGGGCGCTGGCCAAGACCGATCCGGCGAGGCAGAAAACCGTGCTCTATGTGACCGCGGAAGTGGTGCGGCAAGTCGCGATCCTGACGCAACCGGTGATGCCGGGCGCCTCGAGCAAGCTGCTCGACAGCCTTGGCGTTCCCCAGGACGCAAGGGACTTTGCGGCGATCGGGACGCGGATCACGGCCGGCACGAATTTGCCGCCGCCGGTCGGGGTATTTCCGCGCTATGTCGAACCAAAGGCGGATTGAGCCGTTTGCAAGCCATGCTCGTCGACAGCCATTGCCATCTCGACTTCCCGGATTTTGCTGAGGATCTCGATGCCATCGTCGCGCGCGCCGAGACGGCGGGGATCGGCCGCATCGTCACGATTTCGACCCGGGTGAAGCGGCTCGGCGAGCTGCTCGCCATCGCCGAGCGGTTTCCCAATGTTTTTTGCTCGGTCGGCACCCATCCGCACAATGCCGATGAGGAAGACGGTATTCCGGCGAGCGAGTTGATCGAGCTGACCAAACACCCGAAGGTGGTGGCGCTGGGGGAGGCGGGGCTGGACTACTTCTATGAACACGGCTCGCGCGAGGCGCAGCAGCGCGGCTTTCGCGCCCATATTGCTGCCGCGCGCGCTACCGGCCTGCCGCTGGTGATCCATACTCGCGAAGCCGACGAGGATTGCGGCCGCATCCTTGAAGACGAGATTGCCAAGGGGCCCTTCCGCGCGGTGCTGCATTGCTACACCGGCGGGCGCGAACTGGCGATGAAGGCGATTGGTCTGGGCCTTTCGATCTCTTTCACGGGCATCCTGACCTTCAAGAAGTCCGAAGCGTTGCGCGAACTCGCGGCTGAACTGCCGGCCGATCGCATCATGGTCGAAACCGACTCGCCATATCTGGCGCCCGGCAAGTTTCGCGGCAAACGCAATGAGCCGTCTTACGTGGTTGAGGTCGCGAAGGTGCTGGCAGAGACACGCGGAGTCTCGCTGGAGGAGATCTCGCGGCAAACGACGGAAAACTTCTTCCGTCTGTTCTCCAAAGTGCCGGCGGCGAAGGCGGCCGCATGAAGATGACGCTGACGATCCTTGGCTGCGGATCCTCCGCCGGCGTGCCGCGTCCGGCGCTCGGCTGGGGCGCCTGCGATCCCAACAATCCCAAAAATCGCCGCCGCCGCTGCTCGCTGCTGGTCGAGCGTACCGGCGCGCACGGCACCACGCGGATCTTGATCGACACCTCGCCCGACCTGCGCGAGCAATTGATCGACGCCAATGTCGATCACATTGACGCGGTGTACCTGACGCATGAACACGCCGACCAGACCCACGGCATCGACGACCTGCGTTCGGTCGTGCTGCACCAGCGCCGCCGCATTCCCGTCTACTTCAACCAGTCGACCGCCAAAGACATCATGGCGCGGTTCTCCTATTGCTTCATCTCGCCGGAAGGCAGCGACTATCCGCCGATCCTGACGCGCCATTCGATCGAAGCCGGCGAGAGTCATACCACCGAAGGGAAGGGCGGCCCGGTCAAACTGTCCGCCTTTCTGGTTCATCACGGCAGGATTCCGGCGCTGGGATTCCGCGTCGGAGCCGCCGCCTACACGCCCGACCTGCACGACATTCCCGAGGAGAGTTGGCCGGCGCTCGAAAATCTCGATCTGTGGATCGTCGATGGACTGCGCTATGCCGGTCATCCCAGCCATTTCAGCGTCAACGATGCGCTGTCATGGATCGAGCGCTTCAAGCCGAAGCAGGCCGTGATCACCAACATGCATTCGGACCTCGATTATGAGGTGTTGCGGCAGAGCCTGCCGGATGGCGTAATTCCGGCCTATGATGGGATGCGGCTGGAGCTCGGCTAGGACCGCCGCGCGGCTTGCGCCGTCCGCGCCAACACGCACATTCTAGACCAAAAGACACCGCGACAGGGCCTTTCGCCGGGCGCCGTACCGGCCTATGACGGGATGAGGCTGGTACTTGAGAACCCGGACAGAAGATCGATTGCGCAGTGCAAACTCGATCGTAGGCCGTGGAGGAGTTTCGATGATTGGCCTGTTCTTTGAAGTCCAGACGAGGCCAGGACACCGCGATCAATATCTCGATCTCGCGGCCTCGCTGAAGCCTGACCTTGAGGCGATGGGTGGCTGCCTCTTCATCGATCGCTTCAGGAGCTTGACGCGGGAGAACCTGCTGCTGTCCTACCAGATCTGGCAGGACGAGGGGGCGCTGACGGCGTGGCGGGCGCATGCGCGCCATCATGATGTCCAGACCATCGGCCGCGAGAGAGTCTTTTCGGACTATCGCATCCGCGTCGCGCAGGTCATCCACGAAGCAAAGCCGGGGCAGCCGATCTGGCAGCCTGAGCGGCGCACTCCCTATAACGATCCGGCAAGGCGCAAGCCGACCTATATCCTCGCCGCTGAATCAAAGCATGCCACGCTACCGGCCGAGACCAAATGGCGCCGTGACGCTTTCACAAGCGTCTATCGTGACGAGCACTTTGCGCACCTGATCGATCTGCCAAATGACCAAGCAGGCGTCGAATTCGGCTCCCGCCTGTTTGCCGATCCGACGGTACAGTACTTTCGAGTCTTCGAAGTGATGCGCGACTACAGCATGTTCGAACGCGCTGAAGCGCCGCAATACTATCCGCCCGTGGAACGAGCATCAGCATAGAGGCTGCATTCAGTCGCCGAGCGACGATCTTATGTCATGGCCGCTGATGGCATAAAGCTCAAGCAGCCGGTCAAAGGTGATGCCGCTCCTCTGCTCGACTGCAAGAGGATGGTCGGTGGGTTCCAGTACTACACGCGGTCGCTGTCGGCCGCTCACTAGATGAACCTGACATTTGAGGTTCAGCGTATCGGGATATCCTTCAAGCCGATTGGAGAACCAGCCGAACCATGGGCCGAGTTCGTCCTGTTCGCCCCTATCGAATGTCTCGACGTAGCGCACAAAATTCTGGCGTGACAGGGTCGTCCACACACCGAAGCCGAATGGTTGGTCGCTGCCGCCTCGGATCGGCAGCTCGAGCACCGCCCGCACAAAGAAATGCTGTCCGTCCAGAACGCAGAAATCCTCGGAGAGGAAGTTGCCGCTGAGGTCCAGCGCGCTGTTGGGCGCCTTGTCCTCAGTACCGGGCCATTGCGCGGGATTACCGCAAGCCAGGTCAATCAGGCCGTGATGCGTTTCGCCGCAGACTCCACAAGACCACGGCCGATCCCATAGCCGACGCCAGCGCGGATCGTTGGCCAAATCGAGATCGTCCTTCATTGGGCTCATGCGCGTCAGGCCGAAATCGCTTTCGCCGAATCCACCTGAGCACGCAGCATGAACTTCTGGATCTTGCCGGTGGACGTCTTCGGGATGACGCCGAACACCACCGCCTTCGGCGTCTTGAAGCCGGACATCTGGCTGCGGCAGAAGGCGATGATCTCGGCTTCCGTCGCCTTGGCGCCTTCCTTCAACTCGACGAAGGCGCAGGGCACCTCGCCCCATTTGGAATCGGGCTTGGCGACCACGGCTGCGAACAGCACGGCAGGATGCTTGTAGAGGACATCTTCGACCTCGACGGAGGAGATGTTCTCACCGCCTGATATAATGATGTCCTTGGAGCGGTCTTTGATGATGACGTAGCCGTGCTCGTCGAGCACACCGAGATCGCCGGTGTGAAACCAGCCGCCGGCGAAGGCTTCTTGCGTCGCCTTCTCGTTCTTCAGATAGCCCTTCATTACGATATTGCCGCGGAACATCACCTCGCCGATGGTTTCCCCGTCGCGCGGCACCTCCTGCATGGTATCGGGGTCGAGCACCGTGACGGCTTCCTCCAGCGGGTAGGGCACGCCCTGCCGGCGCTTCATCTGGGCGCGCTGGTCGGCGGGCAGCTCATCCCAGCCCGGCTGCTCGGCGCAGACGGAGGCGGGGCCATAGACCTCGGTCAGGCCGTACACATGCGTCAGCTTGATGCCGATGCTTTCGGCGCCCTCGAGCACGGCGACCGGCGGCGCAGCACCTGCGATCAATCCGACGACGGGGCGCGCGGCGTTGCCCTTGGGCGCACCGGGCGCGTTGATCAGCGTGTTGTAGACGATCGGCGCGCCGCACATGTGGGTGACGCCGTGTTTCGGGATCAGCTCGAAGATCTTGGCCGGATCGACCTTGCGCAGGCAGACATTGATGCCGGCGGAGGCCGCGACCGTCCATGGGAAGCACCAGCCGTTGCAATGGAACATCGGCAGCGTCCAGAGATACACCGGATGTTGGCCGAGATTGCCGGCCAGGATGTTGCTGACGGCGTTGAGATAGGCGCCGCGGTGGTGGGTGACGACTCCCTTCGGGTTGCCAGTGGTGCCGGAAGTATAGCTTAGCGCAATCGCGTCCCATTCATCGCCGGGCAGCCGCGCGACGAAGCCGGGATCGCCCGCCGCAACTGCCGCCTCGTACTCAATCTCACCAATCCGCTTGCCGCCGGCAAAAGCCGCGTCGTCGACATCGACGACGAACGGTTTCGGCCCCTGCATCAGCGTTAGCGCTTCCGCAATCACGCCAGAGAATTCCGGATCGACGAGGATGATTTTCGCGCCGCCATGATCGAGCTGGAAGGCAATCGAGGGGGCGTCGAGCCGGATGTTCAGCGCGTTCAGCACGGCACCCGCCATCGGGACCGCGAAATGCACCTCGTTCATCGCCGGGACGTTCGGCAGCATCACTGCTACCGTATCGCCGTCGCCGATACCTCGTCCGGCGAGCCATGACGCAAAACGCCGGCACCGCGCGTAGGTCTCGGCCCAGGTGAAGCTGCGGCCTTCATAGACGGTGCTGACATGATCCGGATAGACGGCAGCGCTGCGGGCGAGGAAGCTCAAAGGCGTCAGCGGCACATAGTTCGCCGGGGTCTTGTCCAATCCGATGGAATACTGGTTCTGGGCTGCGCTCATCAGCTGTGTCCCATTTACAAAATTAGACCTTACAAGAACCCGATGGAAATCCACGGGAAGATCGCCACGATAATCAGGCCGACCATCAGCGCCAATAGGTAACCCCAGATCGGCCGGATACCCTCGGCCGGATCGACGCGCCCGATGGCGCACGCCGCATAATAGCCTACTCCGAAGGGCGGCGCGAATAACCCGATTCCCATCGCGAGGATCACGATCATCGCATAGTGGACCTCGTGCACGCCCACCGTGCGGGCGATCGGAAACAGCAAAGGCCCGAACAGCACGATCGCCGGAATGCCCTCGAGCACGCTGCCCAGGATCACGAAGGCCACGATCGAGACCGCAATGAATGTCGACGAGCCGCCGGGCAGGCCGGTCATGGCGGCTGCCAGCGTCCGCGAAAAGCCGGACTGCGTGAGACCCCAGGCCATGCCGGTGGCGCAGCCGATGATCAGCAGGATCGCGCCCGACAGGCCCGCGGTCTCGACCAGCATCGGCACGATCCGCCGCCAGTCGAAATTGCGGTAGATCAGGAGGCCGTAGACAAAAAAGCCGACGATGAAGGCATAGACGATGCCGATAGTGGAAACCTCGGTCGCGGTCGCAATGCCCTCGACCACCGCGTAGCGGATCACGAACGGCAGCGCGATGGCGGGCAGGGCGATGGCAAACGCGCGGACGATCTCGCCGGCACTCGCCCGCGTGACATGCCGCAGGTCCTCGTTCCGGTAGCGCCACCACACCAGCGCCGACAGCGTGATCGCCAGCACCAGGCCCGGCAACAGGCCGCCGGTGAACAGCGCCGCGATCGACACACCGGTGACCGAGCCGATGGTAATCAGCACCAGGCTCGGCGGGATGGTTTCGGTCTGTGCGCCCGTCGCGGAGAGGAGTGCGACCAGATCGCCCGGCTTGGCGCCCCGCGCCTTCATTTCCGGAAACAACACCGGCGCCACGGCGGCCATGTCGGCAGCCTTGGAGCCCGAGATGCCCGAGACCAGATACATCGCCCCGACCAGCACGTAATGCAGTCCGCCGCGGACATGGCCCAGGAGACTTGCCAGGAACGCCACCATGGCGCGCGCCATGCCCGTCATCTCGATCAACAGACCGAGGAAGACGAAGAGGGGCACCGACAGCAGAATGAGGTGGCTCATGCCCTCGTCCATGCGGCCGACCAGCACCATCAGCGGCGTGCCCGTGGTCAGCGCCAGATAGCCATAGGTCGCCAGACCAAAGCCGAACGCGATCGGCACGCCGGCGAACACGCAGAAGCCGGCGACGCCGACAAAGAAGATGATCAGGTTGAGGTTGCCGAGCGGCTTGAGCGAGCCCCTGAGCAGCCAGAATATCCCGATGACCAGCGCCACCGAGAGGATCGCGGCCAGCACCGTGCGAAAATTGCTCGCGCGGGCCAGCCGCAGCAGCGCAAACATCGCCATCAGGGCAATGCCGACCGGCAGCGCCGCAGCGCGCCAGATATTGCTGATCTGCAGCGCCGGCGTGGTGATGTAGCTTTCCTCGTAGGCGTATTCGTAGGCCGGCCAGGCGATCAGAATGAGAAACGCCAGCGCCGCCGACGTCGCCACCAGATCGAGATAAGCGCGCATGGCGGGCTTCGCGCTGGCGACCACCGCCGTCATCCGCATGTGCTCGGCGCGGCGGAATGCGACTGCGGCACCCAGCATGGCAAGCCACAGGAACAGGATCGAGGCGAGTTCGTCCGACCAGATCAACGGTTGGTGCAGCGCATAGCGCGCCACCACGCCTGCAAACAGGATCATGATCTCGGCTATGACCAGAAGCGCGGCCGGAAGCTCGACCAGCACTCCCAGGGCGTGTTCGATCGACGCCAGCAACGGTCGGCGGCGAGGAGGGGACTGACCCACCTCGCCGCCAATGCCCTCACTCAATTCGGCATGAGCCATGACGGTCGCTCAGACGCTACGAGAGCTTGCCCACGGACTTCTCGAGCAGCTCCCAGGCCTGATCGCCATATTTACCTTTCCATTCGGCGTAGAAGCCGGCGGAGCGCAGCTTGTCGCGGAACGGCGTCACGTTGGGCTGGTTGAAGGCAAGGCCCTTGCCCGCCAGTTCCTGCTGCAGCCCGGCATTGAGCTTGGCGACGTCCTCGCGCTCCTTGACGGCCGCCGCATTGATGTTCTTGGCGACGATGGCCCTGACATCCTCGGGGAGCTTTTCCCAGGCGCGGCGGTTCGCCAGGAACCAGAAGCCGTCCCACATATGGTTCGTCAGCGAGCAGAACTTCTGCACTTCATACAGTTTCGCGGTCGAGATGATCGCGAGCGGATTTTCCTGGCCCTCGACGATCTTGGTCTGCAATGCGGAGTAAACTTCACTGAAATTGATCGAGGCGGGCGCCGCCTCGAACGCCTTGAACATCGAGGTCCAGAGCGGCGACACCGGTACCCGGATCTTGAAGCCCTTGAGGTCCTCAGGACCGTTGATCAGCTTGGTCGATGACGTCGTCTGGCGGAAGCCGTTGTCCCAGATCTTCTCCATCACCACGAGGTTCGCCTTTGTGATCTCGCCACGGATATGGCCGCCCAGGCCCCCGTCCATGGCCCTCCAGACCGTGTCGTAGTCCGGAAAAGCAAAGCCGATGCCGCTGATCGACGCCGCCGGCACCAGCGTCGCCAGAATCAGGCCCGACAGCGTGAAAAACTCGACGCCGCCCGAGCGGATCTGGCTCAGCATATCGGTATCGGAACCGAGCTGGTTGTTCGGGAAAATCTGCAGGTCGAACCGGCCATTGGTCTCGGCTTTGATCGCCGCGGCCATTTCCTTGGCCCGGGCGTTCATGGGATGGCCGTCAGGAAGATTATTGGCGTATTTGTAGGTAAATTCGGCGGTCTGGGCCCGCGCCACCAACGGCGCGCCAATGCCGCCCAAAACCGCTGACGCAGCGGATGCCTTGAGAAGCGTGCGTCGTGAAAAACTCATCCTTGTTCTCCCTTAAGGGTTGTTGTTCTTGAGACGACCCGATGTCGCGAGATACTCGGGCGCTTATTGCAGCGTCGGCACGCGGCGGCAACACAGGCTTTGGCGGGTCAGGCCTGCTTAGGCCAAACGAACGCCTGTACAGCTGTCAGGCTGGTCCGGTTTGCCAGGATATCCGGCTAAATATTTGATCTAATTGTAGATATAGATATTCCATAATATACCTTATGCGAATTATGGATATGCGGGTCAACAGCCAGCCAGCATTCGTTAATCTGCATTGGAGCTCGTTGATTTCGTCGCTGGTAGCAGCCCACATCCCGCCCACAAATGCGGTCCAGGCCGGCGCCAGCGGCATCGGGAGGTTCATCATGCAAGGACAATCGCGCGCCATTCCATTCGACACGGCCAAGCTCGACTTGCTGATGGAAGCGGCCGGGCTCGACATCCTGGTCGCGACGTCCAAACACAATGTCCAATATCTGCTCGGCGCCGAGCGCGCGATCTTCTTCGACTACATGGATGCGCTCGGGGTTAGCCGCTACCTGCCGGTCGTGATCTATCCGAAAGGCGCGCCAGACAAGGCGGTCTATATCGGGCATCGGCTGGAGACCCATCAGCGGGCCGTCGCCCCGCTGTGGGTTCCGCAGGCCCGTACCGAAGGCAACGGATCGGTGGATGCCGTTTCACAGGCGGTCGGCCTGATCAAGGGCGCGGGCGTGCCGATGAAGCGGGTCGGCGTCGAGATGCCGTTCCTGCCGATGGACGCCGGCAGGGCCCTTTCGGATGCCCTGCCCGGTAGCGAGATCAAGGATGCGCTGCTGGTGCTCGAACGCCTGCGTGCCGTGAAATCGCCGGCCGAATTGGCCAGGCTGAAGAAGGCGTCGGAATTGGTGATCGACTCCATGATCGAGGTCATCGCGAACCACGGCCCGGGCACCACCAAGCAGCAGCTTTCCGATGCGCTGAAGATCGCGGAGGTGAACCGCGGATTGACGTTCGAGTATTGCCTGCTGGCTTGCGGCTCCAGCCACAACCGGGCGCCTTCGGCACAGCGCTGGGAGAACGGCGACGTGCTGTCGCTGGATTCCGGCGGTAACTACCACGGCTATATCGGCGATCTCGCGCGGATGGCGGTGCTGGGCGAGCCGGACAGCCAGCTCATGGACCTGCTGGCCGAAATCGAAACCATCCAGCGGGCGGCGTTCTCCGCCGTTCGGCCGGGTGCCATGGGCGGTGAAATTTATGTCGCGGCTGAGAGAGAGCTCGCGCGCTCCAGCCAGCGCGAATGTACCGACTTTCTCGCGCACGGCATGGGGCTGGTCAGCCATGAGGCCCCTCGCCTGACGGCTACAGGTCCCATTCCCTACGACGATCCGGACGCGCGCCGGCCATTGGAGCCCGGCATGGTGGTGTCGATCGAAACAACGATGAAGCATCCCACGCGCGGCTTCATCAAGCTGGAGGACACGGTTGCGGTGAAGGCAACAGGCCACGAGATCTTTGGCGAAGGCGGCCGCGGTTGGAACATCGGCGGCAGCGCACAGGCGCGTTGAGGCCGTTTGGCTTTCACCGCGCTCCGACAATCAGGCCTTCTCCACCTCACCGCCCGCGGGTTGGTTTCCAACTGAGTCCGCCACTCCTCACCACTCCTTGAACGTCGGCTCGATGCATCCCCCGCAGACCCAGGGAAAGGTCCAATCAGCTGTACGGTTGGCGCTGTCGGGGATGTACTTGCTCCAGGCATCGGCTCGGACCGGATTGATCGACCGCCAAATGACATTGAAGGTCCCGGAAGAATTTATCTTGCCTATCATGACTGGCTTGGAAAGATGATGGTTGGTGTTCATTGCAACCTCGAAGCCGCTCGGTGCGTTGATCCTCTGGCCGTACATGGCTTGCCGGACCGCATCTATGTCGGTTGTGCCCGCTTGAACGACGGCTTGTGCCCACATCCTGAACCCAATGAAGGTGGCTTCCATCGGATCATTCGTGGTTTTGTCTCGTTGCTTGTTGAAGTCCGCCCACATCCTCACGAAAGCGTCGTTCTCTGCTGACTTGATCGACTGGAAGTAATTCCAGGCCGCCAGATGCCCGACGGGGGCAATGTCCGCACCCAGCAATTCGCGCTCGCCGAACGAGAAAGCCATCACTGGTACTGCGTTGGCGTCTGCCTGCTGGGCTGCCAGTTCGCTGTAGAGGTACGTGTTTGCATCTCCGTTAACGGTTGATATGACTGCGGTCTTTTTTCCCTCCGAACCGAAGGCTTTGATTCGCCCGACGATCTCTCGCCATTCGTAATGACCGAACGGCGTATAGATCGTCATGATGTCATCCGGCGACACCCCTTCTGCAGCAAGATACGCGCTCAGGATTCGGTTGATCGTGCGCGGGTAGACGTAGTCGGTACCGAGCAGAACCCATCTGCGAACCTTGCCTCCCTCGTTGCTGATCAGATATCGAACGGCCGGAATTGCTTGCTGGTTGGGCGCGGCCCCGGTGTAGAAAATGTTACGCGAACTTTCTTCACCCTCGTACTGCACGGGGTAAAAGAGCAAGCCGTTCAGTTCCTCGAAAATCGGCAGCACGGACTTGCGCGAGGCGGAGGTCCAGCACCCGAATACAACGGCGACCTTGTCGTTGGAGATTAGCTGCCTCGCTTTCTTCGCAAAGACATCCCAATCGGACGCGGCATCCACAACGACTGGCTCCAGTCTCCGTCCAAGCAGCCCACCCTTCTTGTTTTGATCCGCAATCAGCATGAGGACGGTGTCCTTGAGCACGGACTCGCTGATTGCCATGGTGCCCGACAAGGAATGGAGAATTCCAATTTTGATGGTGTCCTCGCCGGCGTGAGCCGCCGAAACTGCGAGCATCAGCCACAGGCCGAACAACCTTGCCAAGACACATGGCACCGCACCTGGCATCATTGATTTCATGTCGCTGCCCCGACCAGCTCGAAGATGCGGGTTTCCTTCGTCATGCCCTTGGCAATGACCGTCTCGAAGGCTCTGAACTGGAAGCAGTGCTCAACCCGCGAATGGACGCTTTCGCTCACAAGAATGGTGGTTCCAAATTGCTTGTTCAGCCCTTCGAGGCGCGCCGCCAGATTTACCGTGTTGCCAAGGGCAGTGTAGTTCATGCGCTCCGTCGACCCAAGATTGCCGACGATGGCCTCCCCTACATGTATGCCAAATCGCGTGAAGAACGGCTTCAGACCCTCGGTTTCGAACTGAGAGTTGAGCTCCTCACATGCCGCCCTGCCCGCAAGGGCTGCCCGGCAGGCCCGCTCGACGTGGTCGGGCTGTGGATTGGGCGCGTTCCAAAACACCATCACGGCGTCGCCAATGAACTTGTCGACTGTTCCGCCTTCGGCGAGGAAAGCCTCCGTAAGCACGGAAAAATAGCGCGACGTTTGGTGCATGAGAGTATCAGGGTCTGCGGACTCTGCGATCGTCGTAAAATCCCGGACGTCGGTGAAAACGACGCTGATCTCCTCTCGAACACCGCCAAGCTCGGTTGAGATGGAATCATCAACGATGCGCTGGACGATCTCCTTGGGGACAAAATGTGCGAACGACCAGATGGCGCGTTGCGCGAGTTCCATTGCACTGCCGAGTTCGTGAATTTCCTTAATGCGTGACGCGACTGACGAGGGGCCGGGCGCAGCCAGCGTCTGGAGTTTGACAGCTTGGGCAGTAATGTCTCTCAATGATCGAGACATTCCGCCGCCGAATATCCAAATGACCGGAATAAAAGCAGCGCTAGCGATGATTGCGAGGACTAGTCCGGTGAACTGGAGTTTCCGTACATTCTGAGCAAAATCTTCTTGGGCCGCCAGCAACAGTATGGCGGCGTTATATTGCCCACCCAGATTGAATTTTGTCACCCTGAACAGAAAGTCCCGCCCGTGATCGTCACGGATACTTCCGTCGTAGTGGTCGCGACCATCCGATCTGCGCAAGGCTTCCTGCACGACGCCCGAGTTGATTTCCTTGATGCTTGGCAGTTGCGGTTGGGATGGATGCGTCATCGCATCGACAACGAATTGTGCGAAATTGGGGTGGGCTATAAGCGCGCCGGCCGAGTCGAAGATCAAGACACTGCCGTGCGCTCCCGGTCGTTGTGACTGGACGAATTCGCTGAAGCTGTCGAGCTTGAGATCCGCGGCAAGGACGCCGGACACTTTGCCTCGCAAGGGCGCGCTAACGGTGATCACGGGTGCGCCGATGCTGAATGAAAGATAAGGCGATGAGACCAGCGCTCGGTCGGCTTTTACCGTCTCGTGGTACCAGCTCCGCTTACGCGCGTCATATCCGTATTTCCATAGATCAAGCTGCCCGACCTGGTTGCCCTGCTGATCTTCGAAAATTCGTCGCATCGGCAGATCGCCACTGGGCGTGGGCCGGACCAAATTGATCGCAATGTTGGCCTCAGGCGTCGCACGCAGCCTTCCGCGCTGCTCGTCGTTGAGACCGTCAATGCGCCGTACCTGCAACCAAGCACCGTTTTCGAAACCTGCATAAACACTGTCCATTTGAGGCTGTTCTTGCAGTGCGGCTTTGAATAGCGGGATCGCACGGCCGGTCTCGGTTCTTTCATTTGAATCGGCTACACTGGAACTTGTCGCCAGCACATGTACCAACGACGTCATAGTCGCAATCTCGGTGCGGAGGCGCCCGAGTGCCTTCGCGCTGGTCGCATCCATATAGGCAGACGCGGCTTCGTGCGTGGCCCAACGAAGAGCCAGGACCTGAATTGCGATCAGCAGCACGGCCAGAGCGACGATAAACGCCATCACCGCGAAGGTGAGTGAGGTTCGAAATGTGAACATCCCGTGTGCCCCTCCTCAGTCGCGAAGGATACAGCCGGTAAGTCTCTTCGACGTTCGTTACGCGCGCTTCCGCGCTAAAGTGATGCTTCCTTATCGAAATCAACACCAAGCCATTTCCGAGACTTGACTTAAATCAAGCTCAGAATACGCCTCCGGTACGGCATTGATATTATTGTCGCTTTATCCTAACTGCCCTTGAAGCGCGGCTTGCGGCGCTCCAGAAACGCCGCGACACCTTCCTTGTGATCCTCCGTCATGCTCGCGAGCGCGAACTGGTCGAGATCCATGTGGCTGGCGAGATCATCGAGCGCATGCGCCAGGCGGTTGACGGTCAGCTTGGTCATGGCGACCGACAGCGGCGGCTGGGCGGCCACCTTGGTGGCGAGCGCCATCGCGGCCTCGAAAGCCTTGCCGGGATCAGCCACCTCCTCCACCAGCCGCCATTCGTAGGCCTCCGCTGCCGAGATGCGCTGGTCGGCGAGGATCACGGCCTGCTTGGTGCGGGCCGGTCCCATCAGGTGCAGCATCCGCGGCACGCTTTGCCAGCTCATGTTCATGCCGAGGCCGATCTCGGGCACGCGCATATGAGCGTCGCGGGCCATCACGCGGAAGTCCAGCGCAACGGCCAGCGCCACGCCACCGCCGACGCAGAAGCCTTCGATGGCGCCGATGGTGATCTGCTCCATATCCTGCCACGCCCGCGTCAGCCGCGGTCCAAGCTTCAGGTGCCGGCGCAGCGCGCCAAGGTCCATTGTCTTCCGCGAGCGGCCTTCCGGATCCTTCAGGTCGAAACCCGCGCTGAACGATTTGGCGCCGCCAGTGAGTACCACGACGGAGGTCGCAGCGTCATCCTCGAAGCTGCGTGCGGCATCGGTGAGCTGGCGCATCGCTTCCGGCGACAGCGCATTGATGCCGTCGCCACGGTCGAAACGCACGACGGCGACGCGCCCATCCGGTCCCTGGCCTTTTTCAATCTTCACAAATTCGGTCACGCATGGCCTCCCTGCCCTTGTTTTCCCGAACCTATCTCAGAAATGAATCTGCGGTCTCGGGAAAGGCTGCAAGTAGGCCTGGAGACGGATCACAAATGTCCGGTGCGATGGTGTTCCGGCTGGCTACCGGGCACCGGGAAGCGGATCGTAGTGCCGAGCGTGATCCAGTTGGCGTTCTCGCCCGAGATATTGCGGCCATAGATCAGATCGACCGAGAAAATCTCGTTCGGCCGGTAACGCAAGCCGGTCTGGAACCGCGGCTGGACCACGCTCGGCGTATCCGATTGGCCCGCCTGGCCAAAGGCTTCGATGGTCCACTGCAAGGTTTCCGTGAACTTCCAGTCGAATCCGATTCCGTAAGCCAGGAAATGGCGATCGACACTGCGGTCCCACAGCCAGCCGCCGTTGAAATTGACGCGCATATTTTCGTTGAGCCGGAACGTCGCCGGGACCACTGCAAAAGCGGTGAGATTCTCGCCGGTCAGCGCATCGAAGGAGCCGCCGGCATAAAAGGAAAAGCCGAGCCTTCCGACGCCAGTCGGCGCGATGTTCATCTTGGCCTTCGGCTGGATCGTAGCGCTCCATTCGCTGTCGCTGCGCGCACGGTTGGTGTGCATGCTCAGTTCGACCGGCTTGAAGGGGTTGACCACACAGGAGGGATTCGCGACCGCCGAAAAATCCGTGTTGGACGCGGCCGACAGCCAGCTCTCGACCTTGCACGAGCCGGCTTCGCCAATGTCGGCTGCATCGACCGCATAGGCGCCATTCGCAGCCCACGCCTCTCCCGCCGGAAGCCAGGCCAAAATGGCCATGGCCGCCGCCATTTTGGTCCACCCTGCCCTGATCCCCATCGGCAAATGCTAGCAGAGTCCCAGCCTCGACATAGCCCGGATTTTGCGCCTATCCTGACCGCATGAGCGACCATGATCACGACCACCACGGCCATCATCACGACCACGATCATTCCGAGCTGTCGGAGACCGAGCTGCGCGTGCGCGCGCTGGAATCGATCCTGACCGAGAAAGGCTATGTCGATCCGGCGTCCCTCGACCTCCTGATCGACCTTTATGAAAAGAAGATCGGACCGCGCAACGGCGTTCGCGTGGTCGCCAAGGCGTGGAGCGACCCCGCCTATCGCGAACGCCTGATGAAGGACGCAACGGCGGCGATTGCCGAGTTGGATTATTCCGGCCGCCAGGGCGAACACATGGTCGTCGTGGAGAACACGCCGGAGCAGCACAACATGGTCGTGTGCACGCTGTGCTCCTGCTATCCGCATCCCGTGTTGGGGCTACCGCCGGTCTGGTACAAATCCGCGCCCTACCGCTCGCGCGCCGTCTCCGACCCGCGCGGCGTGCTGCAGGATTTCGGCGTGACGCTGCCGGATACGACCAAGATCCGGGTCTGGGATTCCACGGCCGAAATCCGCTACCTCGTGCTGCCGATGCGTCCCGAGGGCACCGAGGGCTGGAGCGCCGAGCAACTCGCCGAACTCGTGACACGTGACAGCATGATCGGCACCGGCCTGCCTAAACAACCGAGCGAGATCGCCTGATGGACGGCGCGCATGACATGGGCGGCGCCAAGGGTTTTGGCCCCGTCATACCCGAGCCGAACGAGCCGGTGTTTCATGGCGACTGGGAGCGTCGCGCCTTTGCGCTGACGGTCGCGATGGCACGCCCCGGCGGCTGGAACATCGATATGTCGCGCTTCGCACGCGAGAACCGGCCGCCCGAGGATTACCTCAGCAAGAGCTATTTCCAGATCTGGCTGGCCGGGCTGGAAACGCTGATGATCGAGCGCGGGCTGGTGACGCGCGAGGAGATCGAGGCCGGCAAGGTGCTCTCGCCGCCCAAGCCCGGCGTCAAGCCGGTTGCTCCCAATGAAGTCACACCGGCGATCCGGCGCGGCGGCCCGACCGAGCGCGAGGCGAAGGCGCCTGCGATGTTTGCGGTCGGCGAGACCGTGCGGATGAAGGACATCCACCCGGTGACGCATACGAGGCTGCCGCAATATGTCCGCGGCCATCTCGGCACCATCGAGCTCAATCACGGCTGTCACGTCTTTCCCGACACCAACTCGCTCGGCCAGGGCGAAGACCCGCAATGGCTTTACACCGTGCGTTTCGACGGGCCGGAATTGTGGGGCAAGGGTACGGACCCGACGCTCAGCGTCTCCGTCGACGCCTGGGAATCCTATCTGGAGCCCGTGTGATGAATCTGACCCCGCAACAGGCGATGCGGGCGGCCGTCGCCGTGCCCGGCGTCCCCCGCGACGAGGACGGCCCCGTGTTTCGCGAGCCGTGGGAGGCGCGCGCGTTTGCCATGGCGCTGGCGCTGCATGAGGCCGGTGTCTTCACCTGGAAGGAATGGGCGGAGACGCTGGGCGCGCAAATCAAGCACGCGCAGGCCGCCGGCGACCCCGATACGGGCGAGACCTATTACCGGCACTGGCTGGCCACGCTGGAAACGCTGGTCGCAGCCAAGGGGGTTGCGACGTTGGATGTCTTGCATCGCTACCGTGATGCATGGGACCACGCCGCCGACCGCACGCCGCATGGTGCGCCGATCGAGTTGACGCCTGGGGATTTTGGATAAGCCACCGTCATTGCGAGCGAAGCGAAGCAGTCCATTTCACGACACAACGGATAGATGAATTGCTTCGTCGCTAGCGCTCCTCGCAATGACGAAAGCATCTACTGTTCCACATATTCCCGCCAGCCCTTGGCCCGCAATGCGCAGGCCGGACACTCTCCACAGCCATAGCCCCAATCATGCTGCGCGCCGCGCTCGCCGAGGTAACAGGTGTGGGAGTGCTCGCGGATCAGCTCGACCAGCCCTGCCCCGCCAAGCTCATGCGCGAGCTTCCAGGTCGAGGCCTTGTCGAGCCACATCAGCGGCGTGTGCAATTCGAAATTCTTCGCCATACCGAGGTTCAACGCCGACTGCAGCGCCTTGATGGTCTCGTCACGGCAATCCGGATAACCGGAGTAATCGGTCTCGCACATGCCGCCGACGATGTGACGGATGCCGCGCCGGTAGGCCAGCGCCGCGGCGAAGGTTAGAAACACCAGGTTACGGCCGGGTACGAATGTGTTCGGCAGACCGTCGGCCCCCATTGCAATGGCCACATCGCGTGTCAGTGCGGTGTCGGAAATTTCCGCCAATGTCGGGATTTCCAGCGTGTGGCTATCGCCAAGTTTTGCCGCCCATTCCGGCCGCAGCGATTTCATCCCGGACAAAAGCCGGTCCCGGCACGCAAGTTCGATCGCGTGGCGCTGACCATAGCTGAAGCCGAGCATTTCGACGCGCGCAAAGCGGCGCAAGGCCCAGGCCAGGCAGGTGGTGGAATCCTGCCCGCCGGAAAACAGCACCAGCGCGGTTTCGGAGTCGTTCATGTCCCCCCTTAGCATCCATCGATATCGAGGCCAATCGGCTGCAGAGCGATGCGATTTCGACGTCGATCTACTCGGCGTGCGAACTCATCGCGCGCCCCGAGGCGGCGACCGGCTTAAACTTCCTTCAGCGGTTCGTGACCGGCCGTTGGTTCCATAGATACACTTTATTAACGATGTCGCGATCTACTGCTACCAAAGGTGGGCCTAGCGAGCCGACTAACAAGTCGGAATTGTGCCTGAGGCTCACGAACGGTCGCTGGCTCGGATCACTGCCCCGCGCCGCCGACAGGTCACCTCAGCGCACGGAAGGCGGCATTTCCAGATGAGCGGACGTATTCGAACGCGACTGCTGGTTCTCGTCACGGCAGCCGCGCTGCCATTGCTTATTCTCGCAGCGATTTTTCTCTGGGACCGGTTCAACGAGGATTTCGTCAATAACCGCGACGCGGCCGTTCGGGCGGCGGGCATGGCCGCCGGGCGCGTCGATGACCACATCCACGACGTGGATACCTTGTTGCGCGTTATCGGCAAAATGATTTCCACCAATCCGGGGGATGCCGAAAAAAACGATGTAGTTCTTTCCAACGTAAAGGCGGACCTGCCGTCCTATTTGAACAACATTCTGCTGTTCGACTTGGCGGGCAACAACATCGGAACCTCGCAGCACCCTGTGGAGGATCGAAGCAAGCTTTCAGGAATTGGGCGGAGCTATTTCAAGCCGGCGCGTGAAGGAAAGCTCACGGTAAGCGAGCCGATCGTAAGCCGATTGAACGCCGAGTGGGTTGCCGTTGTGGCGCGCCCGGTTCTTGACGAAACCGGCGCGATACGGGCCGTCATCGTCACGGGCATGAGGCTGGCGCGCGTTGCCGAAATCGTGGATTCGACAACGCTGCCGAGCGGAAGTGTCGTCACGATTCTGAACGAGAACGGTATCGTCATTGGGCGCACCGATCGACCTGAATTGACCGGGCGGAACCTGAGCAAGGAGTCGACGGCGCCTGATTACCACGGCCTTCGGTATCAGGGCGATGAGGTGGTTTGGTACGATGGCCAGTCGCGCGCCACATCAACCGTCACGGCAAAAATCGTTCCCTGGGTCGTGACGGTCGGCTTGCCCGGCATCCAACAGTCCAGCGCCTTCAAACATACGCAGTGGGCGTTTATCCTGACCTTGCTGGCGGTCGCATCGGTATATTTGCTGGCTTGGCTGCTCTCCTCGGGAATCGTGCGTCCGATACGGCAATTGCAGCACGACGCCGCCATTGTCGGCGCCGGAAATGCCGATCACCGCTCCACCGTTCAGGCCAAGGGCGAGTTGGGCGAGTTGGCTAACGGCTTCAACAGCATGGCGGCTTCCCTGCAGCAGCAATCGGCGGAGCTGAAGCGAGCAAACATGCGGCTCGATGCGGCCATGACCAACATGTCGCAAGGCCTCTGCATGTTCGATGCGGACAAGAAGCTGGTGATCTCAAACGATCGCTTCCGGCAAATGTACAATCTGACGGAAAAACAGGTCGCGCCCGGAACGCCGCTGGCCCAGCTTCTGCAAGCCCACGTCGAGAACGGCGAAAAGAGCGATCTCTCCGTCGAGCAACACGTCGAGAGAATGCCGACGTTGGCCTCCGAAACCTTCACGCTCGCCGACGGCCGCGTGATCCTGATCCGGCGAACGACGATGTCGAACGGGGGCTGGGTTGCGACCCACGACGATATCACCGAGCAGAAGCGCGCTGAAACCATGCTGGTCGAAAAGGCTCGCGAAGCCCAGCAGGCAACGCGGGCCAAGTCCGAATTCCTGAGTGCCATGAGCCACGAGATCCGAACGCCGCTGAACGGCGTGATCGGCATGACAGGCCTGCTGCTGGACACCGACCTCGATCCACGGCAGCGCGGCTATGCGGAGATGGCGAGGCAATCGGGAGAAGCCCTGCTCGGCGTGATCAACGACGTCCTGGATTTTTCAAAGATCGAGGCCGGCAAGGTCGAGCTCGAAATCATCGACTTCGATCTGTACGACGTTGTCGAGGGCGTCACCGGGGTGGTGGCCGTAGCCGCTGCCGCCAAGGGGCTGGAGCTGGCGAGCCTGATCGATCACAATCTTCCGGCGGCGTTTCGTGGCGATCCATTCCGTTTGCGCCAGGTTCTCACCAACCTGGCTGCCAATGCGGTCAAGTTCACGGAGCACGGCGAGGTGGTTCTGCGTGCTCGGCTGCAGACGAAGAATGACGATGGCGCAACGATCCGCTTTGAGGTCCGTGACACGGGAATCGGCGTCTCGCCGGAACAGCAACCTCACCTCTTCGACGCATTTACGCAGGCCGACCTTTCGACGACGCGAAAATACGGGGGTACCGGACTCGGGCTGGCCATATGCACGCGGCTTGTGGAATTGATGGGCGGCGAGATCGGCGTGGAAAGCGAGCCGGGAAAAGGCAGCACTTTCTGGTTCGCCGTACCGCTCGCCGCCGCATCGCTGCCAGCCCGGCGGCAGCACATGGACCTTCGCGGCTTGCGCGTGCTTGCCGTCGATGACAACGCCGTCAACCGGGCGATCCTGCATGAGCATATTGTCGGCTGGCACATGCGCAATGGCAGCGCCGAATCCGGCGCCCGCGCCCTGGAAATGTTACGTGCCGCCAGCGCCCGCGGCGAGCCGTACGATGTCGCCATTGTCGACATGCAGATGCCGGGTATGGACGGATCTGCCCTTTCACGGGCCATCAAGGCCGATCCCGCCATTGCCGGCACCCGGCTGGTTCTCCTGACGTCGATCAGCCAGGCCGATTCCGCGCCGGACTCCGAGGGATTGTTCGATGCCTGCCTCACCAAGCCGGCCCGGCAATCCGCTCTGTATAATTGTCTGACGGAAGTCATGGCGAGGCCCGCCGGCAACGAACCGTTGCGTGTTGAAATCCCGGACGTCACTGCCGGACAAACCGCAACGTCTGCACCGCGACGAAATGCACGTATCCTGGTCGTCGAGGACAGCATCGTGAACCAGCAGGTCGCAATCGGCATGCTCGTTGCGCTCGGCTATCGTGCCGATGTCGTGGCGAACGGCCTCGAAGCTATTGAGGCCGTCGGCCGGATCCCCTACGCGGCGATCTTGATGGATTGCCAGATGCCGGAGATGGATGGCTACGAGGCGACCCGGGCGATCCGGCTGCGCGAACGATCCGGTCGGCATACGCCGATCATCGCGCTGACGGCCGACGTCATGAAGGACGCGCGCGCCAAGAGCCTGTCCGCGGGGATGGACGACTACATCACCAAGCCGCTGAAACGTGCCGAACTCGCCGCCGCGCTCGAGCGATCGCTGCCGAGACTTCCTGTGGTCGAATCCCCATCTATCGCGCCGCGGCCGCAATCCGACGACGTGGTCGATCGCTCCGTCCTGGACGAGCTGCGCACGCTGGAAAGAGCCGGCTCGCCCGGCCTGGTGGGAAAGCTGCTGGACAGCTTCCTTGAGGAAACCCCGCGCCAGTTGGCCGGTCTGCAGCATGCAGCCAGGCTGGGCGATGCGGCCAGTCTGATCAGACTCGCCCACAAGCTGAGGGGAAGCGTCGCCAATCTGGGCGCCAACGGCATGGTCCGGACCTGCGCCGAACTGGAAACGCGCGCACGAAATGGCGATACAAGTATTGCCTCGCAACTGGTTGCGGATCTCGCACGGCAGTTCGATCTGGCCAGCACTGTGCTGCGATCCGAAATTGCGAAGGTATGAACAATGCGCATTCTAGTTGCTGAAGATGACACGGCGTCACGGCTGATAATCGAAGCCGCCGTCATTTCGCTGGGCCATGAATGCATCGTGGCGACGAGCGGTGAGGAAGCGTGGCGTCTGTTTGAGACGGCCGATGTCGAGGTCATCATCAGCGACCGCATGATGCCGGGAATGGATGGGCTCGAACTCTGTCGCTGGGTCCGGGCGAGTAACGGGGACACTTATACCTATTTCATCTTTCTGACGATCCTTGACGAAAGGACTGATATCGTAAGCGGCATGGAGGCCGGCGCCGACGATTACCTCGTCAAACCCCTCGATACTGTGGAGCTGAAGCTGCGCTTGCATGTCGCCGCCCGGGTCACCGCGCTCCACCGCCGATTATTCCAGCAGTCGGAGGAACTCGCGCGACTCAATCGCCGGCTTTTCGACCAGTCGCGGACGGATTCGCTGACCATGCTTGGCAACCGCCTCAAGCTGAGCGAGGACCTCGACGCGATTGGCGCGCAGGCAGAACGTTATGAGCGCAGCTATTGCGCCATCATGTGCGACGTCGATTACTTCAAGGCTTACAACGATGACGAGGGTCATCCCGCCGGCGACAAGGTGCTGCAGACTGTCGCGCGAGCATTGGCGAACGCGAGCCGGGCCGGCGACGAGATCTATCGCTACGGTGGTGAGGAATTCCTGATCCTGATGCCCGAACAGGATCTCAAGGCGGGTGTAGCCGCGGCCAACCGTTTGCGTCAGGCGGTCGAAAAAATGGCAATCCCGCACAATGGAAATCCCGGCAACGGGATCGTGACCATCAGCGCCGGCGTGGCGGCATTCCCGGCGACCGAGCGCAAGTCGATCCAGGCTTGGCTGAGCGAGGCCGATGCCGCGCTTTATCGCGCGAAGCAGGAAGGGCGCAACCGCGTGGCGCACGAGCCGCGCTCTCCGCTTCCGGAGCCGCCGCGCAAACCATCCTTCGAAAAAGTCGGAGGCAGGTCGGTCTAGTTCAGGCTCGGAAGGACTTGCCCGGGAGTTCCCCGCATTACCGTGCTTGATTTGCGTGCAGCGATCGATCGGCGTGGAACCGACGTGCTCGATCCGGCCCAACGGACCGCCTTCCCGTCGGTGGAAATAACCGACCATGCCATTGCTTTTTCTGGGAACGGCGGGCCGCTTGCGGCATAAAGCTGCTGTCCTTCCTCGGCTTTCGGAAATCCCATGACCCCTTCCCGCGATATTTCCCGCCTCATCGAGATCATGGCGGCGCTGCGTACGCCGGTCACGGGCTGCCCGTGGGACCTCGAACAGGATTTTGCGACGATTGCGCCCTACACGATCGAGGAAGCCTATGAGGTGGCGGATGCGATCACGCGCGGCGATCTCGACGACCTGCGCGAGGAGCTGGGCGACCTGCTGCTGCAGGTCGTCTATCACGCCCGCATGGCGGAAGAGCAGAACGCCTTTGCCTTCGGCGACGTGGTCGAAGCGATCACGCGGAAACTGATCCGCCGCCATCCGCATGTGTTTGCCGACAAGGACGGCAACATCGCCCCCGCCGGCGTCAAGAGCGCCTGGGAGCGCATCAAGGCCGAGGAAAAGGCCGAGCGCGTAGCACGGCGGCCGACGGAGGAGACCACGCATAAATCGCTGCTATCGAGCGTCAAGGCCGGCCAACCGGCGCTGACGCGGGCGATGGAATTGCAGCGCAAGGCGTCGACCGTCGGCTTCGACTGGAACGATCCACGTGCCGTGCTCGCCAAGATCCGTGAAGAAGCCGATGAGATCGAGGCGGCGCTCGACCGCAAGGATGTCGACGAGCTCGCGGAAGAGACCGGCGATCTCCTGTTTGCCCTGGTCAATCTGGCCCGCCACGTTGGCGCTGATCCCGAAACCGCGCTACGGGGCACCAACGCCAAGTTCGAGCGCCGCTTTGCCTATATTGAGCGCGCGCTTGCCGCCCGTGGCTGCTCACTCGAAGACGCAACGCTTGAAGAGATGGACGCGCTCTGGAACGAGGCCAAAGGCGAGAAGTCAGGGGCGGCTGCACCGATCCCTGCACAAAGTACGCGCTGAATTCGGGCCTACGCCACCCGCGGGACGGCGTCGAATCTGGCCACCACGATGTCGCGCTTGGTCTCGTCGACGCGCACCGTCATGTCGAAGCGTCCGTCGTGAAGCTCCTTGTTGAGCACTTCGGCATTGCGGTGCAGCCAGCTGATACCCGCGCCGTCGGAAGCATCGATGGACAGGTCCAGCGTCGTGCGGGTTGCCGCCAGCCGCTCCTCGATCGCGCTCAACAGTTCGTTGATCCCCTCGCCCGAGGTGGCCGAGACCAGAAAGCACGGGCGCTCCGGCGGACGGCGGGCGGCGATGTTACGCAGGTTTTCACGCTCCTCGGGATCGAAGCGATCAATCTTGTTCCAGACCTCGAGGATGCGTCCGCCGGAGCCGGGATCGATGCCGAGCTGACGCAGCACGGCGTCGACGTCGCGCTCCTGCGCCTCCGCGTCCTCATGCGAGATGTCGCGAACGTGGAGAATGATGTCGGCCTCCAGCACCTCTTCCAGCGTGGCGCGGAACGCAGCGACAAGCTGCGTCGGCAGGTTGGAGATGAATCCGACGGTGTCCGAGAGCATCGCCTTTCCGCCATGCGGCAGGCTCAGCGCGCGCAAGGTCGGGTCGAGCGTCGCAAACAGCATGTCGGCCGCCTGCACGTCGGCGCGCGTAAGGCGGTTGAACAGCGTCGACTTGCCGGCGTTGGTGTAGCCGACCAGCGCGACCACGCGATAAGGCACCCGCTGCCGGCCGGCGCGATGCAGCCGCCGCGTCGCCTGGACCTTCTTCAGTTCGTTTTCGAGGCGCGTGATGCGGTCGCCGATCAGGCGGCGGTCGGCCTCGATCTGGGTCTCGCCGGGGCCGCCCATGAATCCGAAGCCGCCGCGCTGGCGCTCCAGATGGGTCCATGACCGCACCAGGCGGCTGCGCTGGTAATTCAGATGCGCCAGCTCGACCTGCAGCGCGCCCTCTTTGGTCTTGGCGCGGCGGCCAAAGATTTCCAGGATCAGGCCAGTGCGATCGAGCACCTTGGTGTTCCAGGCCTTCTCGAGGTTGCGCTGCTGGATCGGCGACAGCGCACAATCCATCACCACCAGCTCGATGTTGTGGCCTGCGATCAGGCCGGTGATCTCCTCGACCTTTCCCTTGCCGAGATAGGTCGCCGGCCGGATCTGGCTGATCGGTGCAATCAATGCATCGGCAATCGTGAGGTCGATGGCGCGCGCCAGGCCAGCGGCTTCGTCAAGCCGGGCTTCTGAATCGCGGACAGCCTCATTCGCCTGCGCATCGGCGTCGCCGCGGCGCATACGCAAATAAGGGCCGATGACGATCACCCGCCCGCTTTGTTTGGCCTCCGACCGCGGACGGTCGGCGCTCCCTTCACGGTCGAAGGGTTCCAATCAGTTCACTCTCAAGCCGGAGCATCCTCGCCGCCCTCGAACAACTGGATCGGAGCGCCCGGCATGATGGTCGAGATCGCATGCTTGTAGACAAGCTGCGAATGACCGTCGCGCCGAAGCAGCAAGCAGAAATTGTCGAACCAGGTGACTATCCCCTGCAGCTTTACTCCGTTGACCAGAAAGATCGTCAGTGGCGTTTTTGTTTTACGAACGTGGTTTAGGAAGGTGTCTTGTAGATTTTGTGCGCGGTCTGCCGCCATTGTTTTTGTCCCGCCGTCTCGTGCTTCTTTTTATTAAGCCGGTTGTTGCTCTCTCATGGAGCCTGCCCCCGACTCGCCGGCTTCCCCTGAGATCCCCCTCCGGTCGGCTCGGCGATCCGATTAGAGGCTACGCGCGCTTTTTAGGCAAGCCGGTTCGCGCGTCACCCCCTCGGAACCCAGTGGCCATTCTCTTCAAATGACCTGAAAGAGATAAATATTCCCAAGCAGATGCATGGATCTGCGCGAGCGATGCCATTGGCCGCGCAGATCGCGAACTATCGAACGAACGATTCACTCAAACTTCAGCCAACACCCAGCGCCTTCAGCTTGCGGTGCAGCGCCGAGCGTTCCATGCCGACAAATTCGGCCGTCCGCGAGATGTTGCCGGAGAACCGGCTGATCTGCGCGATCAGGTAGTCACGCTCGAAGACTTCCCGCGCTTCGCGCAGCGGCAGCCCCATGATGTGTTCGCCATTATTGCTGGTCGGCATCGCCGGCACCATCGAGCCCACATCCTGAGGCAACATATCGGCGGTGATGATCGCTTCCGGGCCGCCGCCGGCCAGAATCATGACGCGTTCGACATTGTTGCGGAGCTGGCGGACGTTGCCGGGCCAGACATGGGACTGCAATACTGCCATCGCATCCTGGCCGATCTGCCGCTTCGGCAATCCAGTCGCCACGGATATCTGATCCATGAAATAGTCGATCAGTTCGGGGATGTCCTCGCGGCGTTCCGACAAGGGCGGAACGCGGATCGGCACCACCGACAGCCGGTGATAGAGATCTTCGCGGAAACGCCCTTCCGCGATCTCTTCCTCCAGGTTACGCGCCGTCGAGGAAATAATGCGGACGTCGACGTGAATCTTGGCGGTGCCGCCCGAGCGCTGAAAGGTCTGATCGACCAGCACGCGCAGGATCTTGTTCTGGGTCTCGCGCGGCATGTCGGCGATTTCGTCGATGAACAGCGTACCGCCATGCGCCTCTTCCAGCGCGCCCGGCTTGCGCGCCTGCTCGCCGTTCGATTGCTCGATACCGAACAGTTCGACTTCCATTCGTTCCGGGGTGATCGCTGCGGCGTTGATGACGACGAACGGGCCTTCTGCACGGCTCGATGCATTATGCAGCGTCCGCGCTGCCAGTTCCTTGCCCGAGCCGGAGGGCCCGACGATCAGAATGCGGCTGTTGGCCTTGGCCGCCCGGTCGATGGTCTGGCGCAACTGGTTCATGCAGGCGGAGCGTCCGGTGAGGACGCTGGCGGTGGGAGCCAGTTGCTTCAATTCCTTCACTTCGCGCTTGAGGCGCGAGGTCTCCAGCGCCCGCGTCGCGACCAGGATCAGCCGGTCCGACTTGAACGGCTTTTCGATAAAGTCATAGGCGCCGCGCTTGATCGCCGCCACCGCGGTCTCGATGTTGCCGTGGCCGGAAATCATCACCACGGGAACGTCGGCGTGCTCCTTCTTGACCTGCTCGAGCAATTGCAGGCCGTCGAGCTTGGAGCCCTGCAGCCAGATGTCGAGAAACACCAGATGCGGGCGGCGATTGGAGATCTCAGCCAGCGCCGAATCGCTGTCGCGCGCGGTACGGGTATTGAAGCCTTCGTCGTCCAGGATGCCCGCAACGAGGTCACGAATATCGGCTTCGTCGTCGACAATCAGAATGTCACTTGCCATGGGTTACACCTGTCTTGTCAGTTGCCTGTTGCGACTTCGGATTTTGTTCGATCATTGGTCGCGGATGCCGCTTCATTGGTTTCGCCTGGCGACCCTTTTGTTTCATTGCCCTGCTGATGTGATTCCACCTTCGACGCATGACCGGAGACGGCGAATCGCAGCCGCATCCAGGCACCGCGCTGTCCGGGCCGGAAATCGGAGGCATCCTTGAGTTCGATGCGGCCGCCATGGTCTTCCAGCACGCGGCCGACGATGGCGAGTCCGAGCCCGGTGCCCTTTTGCCGCGTCGTCACATAGGGCTCCAGCAGCCGCGCGCGGCTTACCTTGGGCAAGCCGATACCGTTGTCGATCACGTCGATCACGATGTCTTCGTTTTCGCGCGCGGCGATCACGTCGATGCGTCCCTTGCCGAGTTCTTCCGGCGGCACCTGTTCGATCGCTTCCGTCGCGTTCTTGATGATGTTGGTGAGCGCCTGCGAAATCAGCCGGCGGTCGAACTGCGCCCGCATCGGGTCCTGCTTGATATCGGCCTCGATATCGAGATCGGGATGGCCTACCTTCATCAGGAATACCGCCTGCCGCACGGTGTCGGCGACGTCCTCGCCTTCCATGACCGGCTTTGGCATCCGCGCGAAGCGGGAGAACTCATCAACCATCCGCCTGATGTCGTCGACCTGTCGCACGATGGTGTCTGTACATTGTTCGAAGATGTTCTTGTCTTCGGTGATGACCTTGCCGAATTTGCGGCGAATCCGTTCCGCTGAAAGCTGGATCGGCGTCAGCGGATTCTTGATTTCATGGGCGATGCGGCGCGCCACGTCGCCCCAGGCCGAGGTGCGTTGCGCGGAGACGAGCTCGGTGATGTCGTCGAGCGTGATGATGTAGCTGTCGCGCGAATGGCTGGTCTGTTCGGCGCTGACCCGAACCGACAGGTTGCGCTCATGGCCGTCGCGCGTAATCGTGATCTGGCCCTGCACCAGACGCTGCGTGCCCTCACGCGCCGTCTTCATCATGTCGTCGAGCTCGGGCAGCACGTCCGACAGCGGATGGTCCAGCGTCTCGGATTCGGCATGGCCGATCAGTTTCTCGGCCGAGCGGTTCAGAATGCCGACGCTGCCGGAGGCATCGACGCCGATGATGCCGGCGCTGGCCGAGGACAATACCGCCTCGATGAAGCGGCGGCGGCTGTCGATCAGGTCGGAGGCGCTGACCAGTTCGTCTCGCTGGGTGCGCAATTCGGCCGTCATCTTGTTGAAGGTCTCGCCGAGCTGGGCGAGATCACCTTCGGATTTATGGACCGGCACCTGGACATGCAGATCGCCGGTCGAAACGATATTGGCCGCGCTCATCAGATTGCGGATCGGTGCTACCAGCCAGTTGGCAAAATTCAGCCCGATCAGCACCGACGCCATCAGGATGGTCAGCGCAATCACCGCAAACATCAGCGCGAAGGCGACTTGAATGCCGAGCCGGCGGGCTTCGATCTGGGCGTATTCAGCGACGCTGGCCTCGGTCTGCTTGAGCTGCGCGACCACGCGAGGATCGAGCAGCCGCGCTACATACAGGAAGGTGTCGTTGAAGGAGCGCAGCCGGATTACCGCCGCCACGTAGTTCGCGTCGGGAAAGACCGCGATCTGCGGCTCGTCCTCGTTGACATTGCTGAGGAAGTCCTGCGGCGGCGTCGTGAAGTCCTGCTTGATGCCGGTTTGCGCCGTCTCCAGGATATTGCGATCCTTGTCGATCAACATGGCTCCCGGCAAATTCCGGGAGGTGGCGCTCATCGTCAGCAATTCGCGAAATGACCGACGGTCCTGGTCGAACAGCGGCCTTGCCCGGGCAATGTCATTGGCCATCCCCAGGATGTCGCCGCGGATGAGCTGCGCATGCTCGTAGGTATAGGCCCGGGCAACGATCAGCGAGTTCTGCATCACCTCGCGCGTCGGGCCCGAGAACAGCCGGTCCAGGCCGCGGTCGATGGTCACGTTGGCGACGATCGCAACCAGCACCGCGGGCAGCACCGCGATGATGGAGAACAGGCTGACGATCTGGACGTGCAGCCGTGCGGCGGCCCGGCCGCGGCGCCGCGCCTGGATCACCAGCCAGACTTCCCGGGCGATGATGGCGACCAGGAGCAGGATGGTCGCCGCATTGATCATCAGGAACGAGTAGACGACGTGGCGGGTCGGCTCGATCGGCGTCAGGCCGCTCAGGACCACGAAGGTCAGGAATGCCGACAGCAGCGCGACTGCGACGGCGAACGGCGCCACCCACCTCCGCAGGAAGCCCCCTCCGGATTCGGTACGTGCTGGGTCGAACGGTGGCGCCGAGGTCTCTGCGGTGGTCATTCCGGCAATTCGGTGAGCTGAAAGGCTTTAAGCCCGCGCGTTGCGGACTGATGCATTCATATCACAATGTTGCCGAATTGCGACAATTCCACGGCGCGGCCACCCGCTAAAGCGATCAATCCTCAGCCGAATCACCTCATTTTCATTGCGAACGCGGGCGGATTCAATCGCTAGCCGCCACTCCGGTAAACCTGGATGTCGAGATCCCTGATCTTCTTGCGCAGCGTATTGCGGTTGAGGCCGAGCAGGTCGGCCGCGCGGATCTGGTTGCCGCGCGTGGCCGCCAGCGCCGCGGTGAGCAGCGGCACCTCGATTTCCTTGAGGATGCGGTGGTAGAGGCCCGGCGGCGGGACGCCGTTCGGGAAGCCGGAGAAGTGCGAGGACAGGTAGGCTTCGACCGCGCCGCCGAGGTTCTCCACGCCCATCGGCGCGTTGCCGCCCGAGGTGACCGCCGGCGGCGCCAGTTCGCCATCGATCACCGAGGCCGTAATGACGTCCTGCGGGTAGAGGGCGGCCAGCCGGCGCGCGAGGTTTTCGAGCTCGCGAACGTTGCCGGGCCAGCGGTGCTGCTTCAGCCGTTCCAGCGCCAGCGCATCGAGCTTCTTCGGCGGCAGGCCATCCTTTTCGGCAAGCGTGAAGAAATGGCGGATCAAGTCCGGCAGGTCCTCGATCCGCTCCCGCAACGGCGGCAAGCGCAGCGGCACCACGTTCAGTCGGAAGAACAGATCTTCCCGGAACAGGCCCTGCTGGATCAGGATGCGCAAATCCTTGTTGCTGGCCGCTACGATCCGCACGTCGGTCTTGATCGGGGTGCGCCCGCCGACGGTGGTGTATTCGCCCTGCTGCAGCACTCGCAATAGCCGCGTCTGCGCTTCCATCGGCATGTCACCGATTTCATCGAGAAACAGCGTGCCGCCCTCCGCCTGTTCGAACCGGCCCGACGCGCGGGTATTAGCGCCGGTGAACGCGCCACGTTCATGGCCGAACAATTCGGATTCGATCAGGTCGCGCGGGATCGCAGCCATGTTGACGGCGACGAACGGACCGTTACGGCGCTTGCCGTAGTCGTGCAGCGCACGCGCAACCAGCTCCTTGCCGGTGCCGGACTCGCCGGAGATCATCACCGTGAGATCGGTCTGCATCAGCCGCGCCAGCACCCGATAGATTTCCTGCATCGCCGGCGAACGGCCGACCAGGGGAATCGAATCGAATTCGGAATCGTCGGCGGAGCTCGCTACCCGCTCCTTCGGCTCGGCCAGCGCGCGGCCGACGATGGTGATGAGCTCCTTGAGGTCGAACGGTTTCGGCAGATATTCATAGGCGCCGCGTTCTGAGGCCCGGATCGCCGTCATGAAGGTGTTTTGGGCACTCATGACGATGACGGGGAGGTTCGGCCGCATCTTCTTGATGCGCGGCAGAAGATCGAACGCGCTCTCGTCCGGCATCACCACGTCGGTGATGACGAGATCGCCCTCGCCCTGACTCACCCAGCGCCATAGCGTCGCGGCGTTCCCGGTCAGGCGCACTTCATATCCGGCGCGCGAAAGCGCCTGGTTCAAAACCGTGCGGATGGCGGTGTCGTCATCGGCAACGAGTATGCTACCTGCGGGCATCGTTATTCCTCATCTTGCGTCCTGTGAGGCAGGCGACGGCGTACCCGGAACGCCGTCGCGGTTGCTTTGGTCGAACTGTTTGGTGGGATTGAACATCGGCATCAGCACGCGGAAGGTCGTCTTCCGCGGCTGGGATTCGCATTCGATGATGCCGCCGTGATCGCCGACGATCTTGGCAACCAGCGCCAGCCCGAGGCCGCTGCCGGTTTGTTTGGTCGTCACGAAGGGATCGAACAGGTTCGGCAGCAGGTCTTCCGGCACGCCGGAGCCGTTGTCCTTGACGCAAAACTCCAGCGGCAGCGACACCCGCGATTTCTTGCCCGGCACCGACAGGCGTACGCCGGGGCGGAAGGCGGTGGTGAGCTGAATTTCGGCGTCGCCGCCGAGATCGGCGACAGCTTCGGCAGCGTTCTTCACCAGATTGAGGAACACCTGAATGAGCTGGTCCTGGTTGGCCAGCACCGGCGGCAATGACGGATCGTACTCTTCAATGAAGCGGATGTTGCGGGCAAAGCCGGACTGCGCCAGCCGTTTGACGTGGTCGAGCACGGAATGGATGTTGACCGGGCCGCGCGCCACCGGGCGGTCGTCGCCGAACACTTCCATGCGATCGACCAGGGTGACGATGCGGTCAGCTTCGTCGCAGATCAGCCGCGTCAGCATGCGGTCTTCGGACGAGGCCGCCTGCTCCAGCAGTTGCGCCGCGCCGCGGATGCCGGACAGCGGGTTCTTGATTTCATGCGCCAGCATCGCGGCCAGCGCGATGACCGAGCGCGCCGCGCTGCGATGCGTCAGTTGTCGATCCATCTTGTCGGCGATGGTGCGCTCCTGCAGCATCACGACGATGTGGCCGGGCCGTTCGGTGAGCGGCGCGACGTGAAGATCGACCTGGCGATCGCCGCCGATCCGGGGCGTACCAAGATCGACCTTGTATTCGTTGACCGGCGAGCCGCTGGATCGTACCTGGTCGATCAGCGCCAGCAATGGACTGCCGAACGGCACCAGCTCTTTCAGGGATTGCCGGCGCAGGAATTGCGTCGAGATCTCGAAGAAGGATTCGGCGGCGATATTGGCGTCGACAATGCGGCCGTCAGGCGCCACCAGCAGCACCGGGTTCGGCAGCGCGTTGAGGATGGCCTCGCTGTCTGCAGGCACTGGCCGGCGATGTTCTGCGGCTGATGTCATGCAGCAGCACTCCATGCGAAATCGTCGAACGCGTCCTGCAACGATCGGTGCACGCGGTGCGGATCTTCCGACGTCAGAATCTTTTGCCGCCAGCCTTTCAGAGTCTCCGCCGGCGCGCGACTGCACTGGGCTGCGATCTCCAGCGCCCAGCCGAGATGCTTGCGTGCATGCTTGAGCCCGATGCGCAGCCCGTAATGGCTGCAAACCTCGTCGTAGAGTGCGCGCACATGGGCGAGTTGCTCCGCGAGCGACGGTGCAATTTCTACCGTCCCGGTTTCAAGCCGACGGCCTATTTGTCCCGGCAGCCAGGGCTGCCCCTGCGCGCCACGCCCAATCATCACGGCGTCCGCCCCCGACTCTTCCAGCGCCTGGACCGCCTTCTCGAATGAGGTGATGTCGCCGTTGACGACGAGCGGCACGGAGATCGTGTTCCTGACCGCGCGCACGGCGGCCCAATCGGCGGTCCCCTTGTAAAATTGGCAGCGCGTGCGCCCGTGCACGGTGATCATCTGCACGCCGGCGGCTTCCGCGCGGCGCGCCAGTTCCGGCGCGTTGAGCGAGCGATCGTCCCAGCCGAGCCGCATCTTCAGCGTCACCGGCACCCTCACCGCCGCAATCGTAGCTTCGATCAGCTTGAGCGCATGATCGAGATCGCGCATCAGCGCCGAGCCGGACTGACCGCCGGTGACATGACGCGCCGGACAGCCCATGTTGATGTCGATGACGTCGGCGCCGGCGGCTTCCGCGACCCTTGCACCTTCCGCCATCCAGTGCGCCTCGCAGCCCGCAAGCTGAACGACGTGTGGTCCGACACCGGCTTTCTCGCAGCGCAGAACCGACATCGGCCTGCCGTGCACCAGTTCGTCGCTGGCGGTCATCTCCGAGACGACCAGTCCGGCGCCGAGAGTGGCCGCCAGGCGTCGGAAGGGGGCATCGGTGACGCCGGACATCGGCGCCAGAAGAACCCGGTTGGCGACAGCAATTTCGCCTATTTTCAACGGCTTAGAGCCTTCACTTTCCGGGCCGGTCACGGCGTTCTCATGGTTGGGGCGGCGGCGTCATTGCAACCGTCAGCGCATATTGTGAGCACAAATCTTGGGCAGTCAAGCTTCTTGCCTACACTTTAGACAGATCTACCATTTGTGCAAGTGCACTGCAACAAAAACCGGTTTTCCCACAGGTGATGGGAATCACTCTGTTTTCCGTATTCGGCATGGTAAGGGCTGTGCGCCAGCGCGGCCTGACGCCCCATCCTCAACCCTGATTCGTCGTATTTGAGTCCCGATGCCCAAACCTGAGCGTACCGCAGCCATTCTCGTCGCAGCCGGACGCGGGCTTCGCGCCGGCGCCGGAGGGCCGAAGCAATATCGCGAGATCGGCGGGCAGACCGTGATCTTCCGCGCCATGGAGGCGTTTTGCCGGCATCCGGACGTCTTTGCGGTACAGCCGGTGGTGAATCCCGATGACGCCGCCATGTTCACCGCGGCCGTCGCGGGACTGCGTCACCAGCCGCCCACCAATGGCGGCGCGACCCGTCAGGCTTCGGTGCATGCCGGGCTCGAGGCGCTGGCGGCGGAGAAGCCCGACATCGTCCTGATCCACGACGCCGCACGGCCCTTCGTGACACCTGCAGTGATTTCGCGGGCGATCGACGCTGCCGGACGCACCGGTGCCGCCGTGCCTGCGATATCAGTCACAGATACGATCAAACAGGTGAGCGATACCGGCGATGTCGAGGCAACGCCCGACCGCGCACGCTTGCGAATCGCGCAGACGCCGCAGGCGTTTCGCTTCGATGTGATTCTCGATGCTCACCGCCGCGCCGCGCGCGACGGTCGCAGCGATTTCACCGATGACGCGGCGCTCGCGGAATGGGCGGGATTGACGGTAGCGACCTTTGAAGGTGATCCTGCAAACATGAAACTGACAACGCCAGAAGATTTCGTCCGCGAGGAAGCCCGCCTCGCCGCCCAGCTCGGCGACATCAGGACCGGCACCGGCTATGACGTGCACGCCTTCGGCGACGGCGATCATCTGATGCTTTGCGGCGTACGGGTGCCGCACACCCGCGGCTTTCTCGCCCATTCCGACGGCGACGTCGGCCTGCACGCGCTGGTCGACGCCATTCTCGGCGCGCTGGCGGACGGCGACATCGGCTCGCACTTTCCGCCCAGCGATCCGCAGTGGAAGGGCGCTGCGTCGGACAAATTTCTCAAATACGCCGTCGATCGCGTCACCGCGCGCGGCGGCCGCATTGCCAATTTAGAGGTCACCATGATCTGCGAGCGCCCGAAGATCGGGCCGCTGCGCGATGTCATGCGCGCCCGCATTGCCGAGATCACCGGGCTCAACATTTCCCGTGTTGCGGTGAAGGCGACGACCAGCGAGCGGCTCGGCTTTACCGGCCGCGAGGAAGGCATCGCCGCAACCGCGAGCGCCACCATCCGCCTGCCGTGGGACGATAAAGGTTGGAGAGAGTAGGATGAGCGGCAGCGACGCCCGCGCCCTCGCCCGCTCGCTGCTCGATTTGTGCCGGATGCGAAAGCTGATGATCGCGACCGCGGAGTCCTGCACGGGAGGCCTGGTCGCGGGCGCGCTTACCGATATTCCCGGCTCTTCTGACGTCATCGACCGCGGCTTTGTCACCTATTCAAACGACGCCAAGCGCGCGATGCTCGGCGTCAAGGCCTCAACGCTGACGACCTTTGGCGCGGTCAGCAAGGAGACCGCGACCGCGATGGCGGTCGGCGCGCTGGAAAAGGCCGGCGTCGATCTCGCCGTATCCATCACCGGTATCGCTGGTCCGGGCGGAGCCACGCCGGGCAAACCGGTCGGCCTCGTCCATTTCGCCGTCGCATCGCGCGACGGCAAGATCCTGCACCGCGAATTCCGTTTTGGAGCCGTCGGCCGCACCACCGTGCGCCAGCGCTCCGTGGTGGAAGCGCTGCGCATGCTGATGGAACTGGCGCGCGGACCGCAGCCGCCGGTCAAACCGCGACGTCAGACGATGAGCCGGTTGCGTCCGCGGGTCGCGCGAACGCCACGGCGCAGCGCCGTCAAGCGACGTCGGCCGACACGGACCTAGCCGATCAGGGCTGCGCAGCCAAAGCCTTGGCGCGCGTCTCGCTCAGCGAGCTCACCGGCGTCAATGCTTCCGGGCTGATCGAAAGCTCGATGATGGCCGGCAATCCGCTTGCCACGGCTTCGTCGAAAGCGCGCGCAAAGTCTTCCGTGCGCTCGACACGCGCGCCAAAACCGCCGCAGGCGCGGGCCAGTGCGGCAAAGTCCGGGTTGGCGAGATCGGTGCCGGAAACGCGGCCGGGATAGGTCCGCTCCTGGTGCATCCGGATCGTGCCGTACATGCCGTTGTTGCAGACGATCACAATCAGCGGCAGCCGGTTTTCGACCGCGGTCATGAACTCCAATCCGGTCATCTGGAAGCAGCCGTCGCCGGCGAACGCGATCACGGTGCGCTCGGGATGCTGCAGCTTGGCGGCAACGGCCGCGGGCAGACCGTACCCCATCGAGCCCGAGGTCGGCGCAAGCTCGGTGCGGTATTGCCGATAGCGCCAGAACCGATGCACCCAGACGGCATAATTGCCGGCGCCGTTGCAGATGATGGTGTCGTGCGGCAAGCGATCGCTCAAACCGCGCACGACCTGCGAAAGCTGCACGTCGCCTGGCGATCGCGTCGGCTCGGCGAAGGCGAGATAGTCGGCATGCGCCGCCTTGACGTAGTCGGCGCGCGAGCGATGTTTCGGCTCCAGCCGCCTGATCGCAGCGGCGAAGGCCGCGCTGCTCGCGACCACGCCGAGCGTCGGGGAATAGACACGGCCTATCTCTTCCGGGTCGGAATAGATATGGACCAGCGGCTGCTTCGGCTTCGGAACATCGAACAGCGTGTAGCCGGACGTGGTCGCCTCCCCCAACCTCGCACCAAGCGCGATCACCAGATCGCTGGTGCGGATTCGTTCGGCGATCTTTGCGTCGAGACCGATGCCGACATGACCGCCATAGCAGGGGTGCAGATTGTCGAAATAATCCTGGCATCGGAACGAGACGGCGACCGGGACCTCGTGCGCGGCGGCAAACGCTTCAAGCTCGCGGCGGGCCTGATCGCTCCATCCGCCGCCGCCAACGATCAGGAACGGCTTCTTCGCCTCCGACAGCAGCGCATGGAACTGCCGCAAGGCGCCGTCATCGGGCGCAACCGGAATCGGATTATAGGGCGGCGCATCCGACACCTCGGCGGTGTCGGTGAGCATGTCCTCCGGCAGCGCCAGCACCACCGGACCGGGTCGGCCCGAGGTCGCGGTGAAGAAGGCGCGGGAGATGAATTCGGGAATCCGCCGCGCATCGTCGATTTGCGCGACCCATTTCGCCATCGGCCCGAACATCAGTCGATAGTCGATTTCCTGGAACGCTTCGCGCTCCATCATGTCGCGCCCGACCTGGCCAAGGAGCAGGATCAACGGGGTCGAGTCCTGGAAGGCGACATGGACGCCGGCGGAAGCATTGGTGGCGCCGGGGCCGCGGGTGGCGAACACGATGCCGGGCTTTCCCGTGAGCTTGCCATAGGCATCCGCCATCATGGCCGCGCCGCCTTCATGCCGGGCGTTGATGAACCGCACCCGCTGGCTCTGATACATGCCGTCGAGGGCGGCCAGAAAGCTCTCGCCGGGCACGCCGAACACAGTATCGGCGCCGTGCAAGGCCAATTGCTCGATCAGAATATGTCCACCGGTTCGAAGATTGCCATCCATCGGCTCGCCCTTCCGTTGCGGGATTTACGGATTTGGACCCGGCTTAAAGAATGGCGTCGGCACCAGCAACCGGTTTCCTGCGAGATCTGATATGTCGCCGGTCATGTTCCTTGCTGGACTTTCGGCTCAACCCGCGCCTCAACGCCGGTCACGGCCTCATAGGCCTTGATGACGGCGGTGCAGGATTCGCCGTCGTGCCCGAGCAGCGCCGCCTGCCGGTAGGTCTGGTGCACTGCCTCCGCCATGAACCCAGGCAGCCCCGCCTCCTCCAGCCAGCGCGCGTAATAGCGCACATCCTTGCGCGCGTTCGCCAGCGACATCAGCGGGGTGAAGTCGCCTTCGAGCGTGGCTTGACCATAGAGATCGAGCATGCCGCTCTTGCCGCCGGCGGCCGAGATGATGCCAATCACCTGGGAGAGATCGAGCCCGTCTTTTGCTGCGAGCGCAAACCCCTCGCACCACGCCGCCACATTAGCGAAGGCGATATAGTTATGAATAAGTTTGAGGCGGATGGCGTGTCCCAATGGACCGATGTGGAAGATGTTCTCGGCATAGAGCTCGAAATACGGCCTGAGATCGTCGAGCAGGTCGCCCTCGCCGCCGAACAGCACGTTGACCTTGCCGATGTCGGCGTGTTTCGGGGTTCGCGTCATCGGCGCCTCGGCGTAGCGCCCGCCGGCCGCACGCACCATGCGCTCGAGCTTCGCAACCATTTGCGGGTTACCGGTGGTGTGATCCACTATGATGAAGCCCGGAGCGGAACCGGCGAGCAGCCCGTCGCGACACGTCATCAGCGCCTCGACATCCTCGGCTTCATTGACGCAAATCATGACGATGCGGCAATTATCGCGGATTTCCTGAACACCGTTGGCAGCGGTCGCGCCGAACGATTGGGCAACGGACACGGCGGCGGGGTTGAGATCGTAGGCGGTGACTGCCACGCCCTTGGCGACGAGGTTCTTCACCAACCCTCGTCCCATTCCACCGAGGCCGATAAAGCCAACGCGTTCGAATGTCATCTTCGGCCTTCCCCGTGATTTTGGCGCTCTCTTGAAATTTTCTTGGCATTGGCGTGTGGGCAGCGTCATCGCGCACCGTCAGCTTTTTCTTCGGGCTACCACGACGGCAAGCTGTCTGACAACCTGATAGTTCATTGCGCCGACCGCTCGATTTCGATATCCCTTCGGATTGGCGTGCCCCATAGTGTCCGGATCAACGGCTGCAGCGCCATCAGGGCAGGACGATCAATTTGAAAATCAAATCGCTTGAACGGAGTCCTTCATTACCGGAGGAGATCGTCGCCAGCCTGACCGGCGCCCTGCACGCGGGCGAGCTTCGGCCAGGCGACCGCTTGCCGTCCGAACAGGCGCTGGCGAACGAGTTCGGGGTTGCGCGGACCGTGGTTCGCGAGGCGATCTCGCAGCTCAAATATGATGGCGTCGTCCAGAGCCGCGTCGGCGTCGGCGCCTTCATCGCGCAGCCGCAGGAGCGGACGGCGTTTCGGATCAGCCCTGCGTGTTTCCAGAAGCGCAAGGAGCTATTGAAGCTGCTGCGCCTGCGCAACGGCGTCGTGATCGAGGTCGCAGCCGACGCGGCGCTGGCGCGCTCCAACCGCGACGTTGTCCGCATGGAGGCGATCCTCAAGGAGATGCGCGAGGCGATCCGCGATCGCGAACGCGGCGCCGAGCGCCATTTCGAGGCCGAGCGCCAGCTGATCCATACCATCGCCAAGGTGGCTGACAATGAGCACGCCCTTAATTTCATCATGATGATCGACGGCCAGATCGCCGAGAAGCTGCGATCGGTCGCCGTCAAGAACACCAAGGCCACGGAACTTGCCACTTTTGCGATCGAGGAGCAGGCCCGCCTGGTCGAGGCCATCAAGCGTGGCGATGCTGCCGCCGCGCGGGACAAGGCCCGCAAGCATTACGACAACGCCGCGCGCCGCCTGGCCGATCGCGCCGACCTAGCGGATGTTTAGCCGGTTCTCGCTGGCCCTGCCCCCGTCTTTCCGTAAACCGCGTCCGCCCGCTTCTCGAACGCGGCGGCAAAACGCTGGAACGCGGTATCGAACATCGTCCCCATCAGCATCGCCAGCATCCGGCTCTTGAATTCGTAGGACAGGAAGAATCCGACGTCGCAGTCGGTTTCCGATCGCGGCTCGAACGTCCAGCGGTTTTCCAGATTGCTGAACGGGCCCTTCAAATACTCGACCATGATCTTCAGGTTCGCCCGGTCCAGCGTCACCCGGCTGGTGAAGGATTCCCGCACCAGCTTGAACGACACCGTCATGTCAGCCACCACGATTTCAGTGCCGTCCGGCCTCGCCGTGCGCTGACGGACCCGCAGCGACTGGCACAGCGGCACAAATTCCGGATAGCGCTCGACATCGGCGACCAGATCGAACATCTGCGGCGCGGTGTGATGAACCCGGCGCTTGCTGGAAAAGCGCGGCATCAGTGGATACTCGCCCGGTTCTGTTTGATCGCGATTTTCTTCAGATAGTCGTCCGCCTGCGTCCGATCGGTGAAGCAGACGAGCGATTGATCGGCACGCAGCCCCTGAAAATAGACTAGGAGTTTCGGCCGCTGTCGCTGGCGATAGGTCCAGACATAACGAAAAAACTCGAAGTCGATCCTCTCGGGGCAACCCTCCGCCATCTCCGGGCGGACCTTGCCATAGCTGCCGGCGATCCGCCTCATGATGCCGAGCATGCAGTTCCGGCGCGGCAGGTCGAACCAGATCACGGTGTCACTGATCTCGCGGCGCAGTTCGCCCGCGCCGCTGCTGGTGTAGTTGCCGTCGATGACCCATTGCGGCTGACGCACGACCTCGGCCACGCGCTGCCCGAACTCCGTATTATCTGAGGGAACCCAGCCGGGTTTCCAGTACAACGCATCCAGTGAAACGAAGGGAATGCCTGCGATCTCCGACCGCCGCTGGGCAAATGTCGATTTGCCGGACCCCGACGATCCCATCACAAGAACACGGTGCATTGGTTCAATCCGAGGCTAGCGGCCCCGCGCGACGCGCGCCGCCTGCAGTTTTGCAAAGTCCTCGCCGGCATGGTGCGACGAGCGAGTCAGCGGGCTCGCCGATACCATGAGGAAACCCTTGGTGTAGGCAACCTTCTCGTAGCCTGCGAACTCGTCCGGCGTCACGTAGCGCATCACAGCGTGATGCTTGCGGGTCGGCTGCAGATATTGCCCGATGGTGAGAAAATCGACCTCCGCCGAGCGCAGATCGTCCATCACCTGCAGCACCTCGTGCCGCTCCTCGCCAAGGCCGACCATGATGCCCGACTTGGTGAAAATCGTGGGGTCGATCTCCTTGACCCGCTGCAACAGCCGGATCGAATGGAAATAACGTGCCCCCGGCCGCACGGTGAGATAACGCGCCGGCACGGTCTCCAGATTGTGGTTGAACACGTCGGGTTTTGCCGCCGCCACCACTTCGAGCGCGCCCTCCTTGCGGAGGAAATCAGGCGTGAGAATTTCAATCGTCGTGGTCGGGCAACGGGCGCGGATGGCGCGGATCACTTGCGCAAAATGCTCGGCGCCGCCGTCGGCGAGATCGTCGCGATCGACCGAAGTCACCACGACATGGGTGAGCCCGAGCTTGAAGGTCGCTTCCGCCACATGTTCCGGCTCGGCGGCGTCGAGTGCGCCGGGCATGCCGGTCTTGACGTTGCAAAACGCGCAAGCGCGGGTGCAGGTGTCCCCCATGATCATGAAGGTGGCGTGCTTCTTGTCCCAGCACTCGCCGATATTCGGGCAGCCAGCCTCCTCGCACACCGTGACGAGGCCGTTTTCCTTGACGATCTTGCGGGTGTCGGCATAGCCGCGGGTGTTCGGCGCGCGCACCCGGATCCAGTCCGGCTTCGGCGGCGACAGCGCATCCGGCCGGTTCACCTTTTCGGGGTGACGCGGGCGCACCTGGTTGGCGGAGACGGTATCGACAAGGACGACCATGTTAAGTCCGGAAATGGCAAGAATACTTAGCTAATCCGTGTCGCCTGTAGCTGCAACCCGGTTGCGGAAGACCACGCGCCCCCGGGCTCGCGAAACCCGGCAGAACGTGCAAGATAATGACGAATTTCACCCCTTCCGCGAACGATTCTCACCTGAAAATGGTTCAAAGCCCCAAGCCTGCCGACGGCGCCGCCCCCCGACTCGGCAAGCCGCTGAAACGCTCGTTTTTTGGCCGCAGCGTGCACGAGGTCGCGCCCGACCTGATCGGGGCGACGCTGCTGGTCGGCGGCGTCGGCGGCATCATCACCGAGGTCGAGGCCTATCATCACACCGACCCGGCCGCGCATTCCTTCAACGGGCCGACGCCGCGCAACCGGGTGATGTTCGGCCCGCCGGGATTTGCCTATGTCTACCGCTCCTACGGCATCCACTGGTGCGTGAACTTCGTCTGCGAGGCCGAAGGCTCGGCCAGCGCCGTGCTGATCCGCGCGCTTGAGCCGACCCATGGCCTCGCTGCCATGCGCCGCCGCCGCGGCCTGCAGGAGGCGCGCGCGCTGTGCACGGGACCGGGCAAGCTTTGCGAGGCGCTCGGCATCACGATCAAGCATAACGAACTGCCGCTGGACCAGCCGCCGTTTGCGCTGCATGCGCGCGTCAGCAAGGCGGAGACCATCGTCGGTGTCCGGATCGGCATTACAAAAGCAGTCGATCTGCCGTGGCGCTATGGCCTGAAGGGATCGCGGTTCCTGAGCAAGCGGTTTTGACAACGCGGTTTCTCTTTCAGCGTCATTGCGAGCGCAGCGAAGCAATCCATGTCGCCGAGCAAAGAAAGAGTGGATTGCTTCGCTTCGCTCGCAATGACGTGGATACAGTTTCGCGTTCTCGCGACGTTATTCGCCCGAGGTTTGCATCTGATGCCCTCGTCAAGATGAGAGGGCGCAGGGAATGCCGGGTGCTTGCCGCACCCGCGGTCCCGTGTGCAGTTGCACTTAAGGAAATGCGCACACGAGCATACAGGTACAGCCGGAGCAGTCCGGCATTCCCTGCGCAATGGTTTGACGGCTTATGCCGAGCTCTCCCTGGAGACGAATTCCTCTTGCCTCCATCGCTGACGAATTGACGGTTCGCATGACCCGGTTGGGCGACTGCAAACCTCCGCCAGCTTGACACCAGCCACGGGTGCCAGGACCACACGGTTTTGCCGTACGCAGCTTCCCTCGCCAGAGACTTCAACCGGCCAAGTGCGTGCCGGCCGAAGCAGAAAGCGAAAGCGTTTAAGCGTCGTTCGTCTGCGCGCTGTGTTTGCTCACGGATAACCGCCCTGCGAACACCTTGCGCGCCTGACGCTGCCGCGTCCACCGCAACCCGTCCCAACGTTCGTGACGATGGCCAACGCCCCTCTTCTCGGGACGGGATGGCGGGAGTTGTACGGGTGATTTGGGGCGCCCGAGAAGCGGATTATTTTTGCGTTCGAGGCTGGACGGGGCAAATCAGCTTGAAGTTGCTGGAAAAAATCGAATATTGGCGCAGGGGCGAGAGGCTTGCGAATTTCAACCAAACAGACAGTAGGCCCGCATGAGCAAAGCGGGATAGACCGCCCATCCGATGTCGCCGTTGCTTATCCGGGCAATTCTTGATGCCCAGCGTGGTCCGAAACCACGAGTTGAGTGCACTTCACCGTAGTTCGTAATTCCTCATGTTAACGTCTGGAACGGAACAGAAGCGTTCCATCCTTTCCATTGAGACTGCTATGAGATTGTTTCGATCTTACCGATGCGAAGAAGGACACGACTGGGTCGTGGAGAGGCAAGAGAATGAAGACGAACGGCCATCTGACTCGATCTGTCCAGAGGGGCACCCGGCGATCACTTGCCGGGTAGAGCCTCCGGTTGATGATGTGCAGATCCTGATTAGCCCCGCTGCGAGGATAGTCGATCCGCTGAGGGCGCAGCGAGTCCTTGACGGACGCTATTATTTGTCTTTGCTCGACAAAAGCGGAAGAGAGATTTGTGCCTCCAAAGAACATTATGATTGGGATGCCGTCGTAAAACTTGCTGCGTTTTTCAGAAAGCGATCTGTTGAGTCGCATGGGCGTGGTGGAAAAAGCGCGATCTTTAGCAAGCAAGTAGCCCGCATGAGCGCAGCGACATGCGGGACAAAGCAAGACCCGGATCTCGCTTACGCTGATCCGGGCTATGCTTCCTGCTCGCTGCTACTTCGCACACCTAGTTGTAGCCGCTGGTGCCGGCCGACGTGCCGCCGAATTGAGAATCGCCGGTGCCGCTCAACGTTGTCGGACCATCCGGATTTCCGTTCGCATTGCCGTAATTCGGATGCAGGACGACGGCTGGAGTGGCATACATGGAGCTTCTGACGAACGGTTGATGATGCGCCGTATTTGCGAATGCATACGTGCTTGAGAGCATTGACGCGGTGACCAACGCTAACATTGCGACTTTCATGGCTCTGTCCTTTCGAGCGGTTATGCAAAGACCGTTACACAACGAACAGGTGGGGTTCGCTCCCCATTGTTTCCATTAAATTCGGGTTTAGTGACGTGCCCTGCCCGGCCGCGATGGCCGCGCCGTGGATTCTGTTGACACTCGCGCGCGCTCCATGGGATGGGCACTAAATCGCGCGAAGTCAGCCGCAGCGTCGCGACCGGCGCTACATGTTGACGCTAACTGATCCGCAGGGCTTGAACGTTTGGAGCGAGCGCCCGTGCAAGCACCCCTCATGTTTCTGGGCGTAGGCAAGCAAGCCCATGATAATCAAGGCCACCACGACCAATCCGGCTACCAGGTTCTGCGCCATGGCTGCCACTCCGGGCATAAACGCTTCCGCTTCTCCGCACAGCCGGCCGACGCGCCCCACGAAAGGGGCGCCGCCCGGCTGCTGTCAGATTGTAACACGGCTGCCGTCGAAGCGCGTGAAGGAGAAGCCGTCGAAGGGCTCTCGGAGGGTGGTGCGCTCGTCCCGCAGCATCCCGATAGCCACTTCCTCGCCGATCGCCATAGAGGCGGAAGCGTCGGAACGCCAGTGGATGCCCGCCCAATTCCGTCCGAAACCGAAATTCACCGCGAGCTTGTTCAACTCTCCACCGACCGTGAGCGACGGGCCGCTGTAGGGTACGAGTTTCGTCGGGTCAGCCGGATCGGGCTGTACCGGGTTGGGGATAACGCGGCTCTCGTCGAAAAACGCCTTCAATATGGTAGCCGCGACGGCACCAACGCCGGTGGCACCGCCGGGATAGGTGGAGTGGAAGGGCGCGGCGTCCGGATAGGTTTGTGACAAAAGATAGGTGCCGTATTTTGCCTTGCTGCGATCGAGGGCTTCCGATTTCAGGAAGTTGTCGTGCAACGGGTAGTCGCTCACGCCATTGGCGAGGCGATGGTGCGCCAGACCGCCATAGGCTTCCGGTCGCACAGCCCGGTGCACGAAATACTTCTGCCAGTAGACCGCGCGGACGGAGTTACTGATCCCCGTGGCGAGCAGTGCCTGCACATAGGGGAACCCGAAGGTGGCAGCCCCGGGGCCCTGGGTTTTCGATTTCCGATACGGGTTCGATGGGTAGGACGCGGGCTCTGTCGGTGGATAGATCCCGGAGTAGCGTTGGTCCGTCCCACCGCCGGGGGTCGCAAGGAGCAGTGTTGCCGCCCACGCAAATGCAGGAGGCGTGCGGACATACTCCGCGAGATCTCTCCCTGTCGTTATGTATCGCGGTGTCGCGTCGAACTGCAGCCTGCGTTTCGATGGAGTGCCGTTCTGGATCGCCAGCCACTCCTCGTATTCGGTCAGGAATTCGCTGGCGGGTAACGTGGTGCGAATTTGAGCACTGATCCACTGTGTGGCATAGGGCACGTCCCGGAGCAGGAATTGCGAGATCAGCGGGCCGTCCAAAACGCCTGGAGGCGTGACGGAGCGGCCCTTCGGGTCAGCCGGGTCGAAATAAAGCGCATTGGCGCGGAACAGCGTACCGGGAGTGACCCGCCCACCAGACTTCGGCCCCCGGAAATCGGCGAGCTTGTTGATTTCCTCGGTTGCTGCGAGCACGTCGCGATTGGAGGTGTCGTCGCGCAACTCGGTAAGCGGAACGTCACGAAGCAGAGCTTGCCAATAGACCTCGACCGCCTCGCCGCCACGCTCCGCGCTTGCAAGCGCCGGTGCCGGCGGTATCGCAATCTGAGTAGGGTTTATGCCGCTGAGACTGACGGCCTGTGTGCCGATGGGATTGACCAGTTTGCGCGTGCCGCCGAGCGAGATTTTCTCGAAATCAGCGGGATCGCCCGACTGGCAAGCGGCATAGAGCGCCTGCCATGCAGCTTGTTCCACTTCGCCGCGTTTGTCGTGCGGCAGGCCCCGTGTATCGGAACCGATCTTGTTGGTGTAGCGCGCCTCATCGCCATTCGCGGGGTGGGGCGGGATGGCAATTTTCTCGTTGTTGCTCGCGCAGGCCGCTCGGACCTCGAAAGCGCGGCGCTTGAACGCCGCGTCGAGGGGCCGCGCCTCCACGCTCACGCCCACGCCCACAGTCTGCGCCGCGGCCGGGGCTACTCCGGGCATGCCCGGCGGCGACGTCAACACGGCGGCGCCAACAGCGATGCCGGCCCCGCCGAGCAGCGAGCGGCGAGTGACCGCGGTGGTCGTCGGCAGGGCCGGCGATGCCAGGTCGGATTCAATCGAAATGGTGGGGTGGTGGTCGGCCATGGAGAGTTCCTCCCTCGCAGGCAAATCCAGGATTGCGCCGGAGCCTTCCACTCTCTTGTGCGCCTGTCCTAGACGCGAAATGATGCAATCAGAAGGAAGCGGGAGGAGATTGACGCAGATCAATAAGTGAGTCGTGCGGACCAATCGGCAGAAGCGGTCCACCGGCTGCCGATCGCGCTGGCCAAGCAAGCCCGGCATCGTCGCAGGCGTCCGCTTCGGAACCACCAAAGCGTTCGACTTGCCGTGGCGCTACGACGTGAACGACTCAAAGTTCCCGAGCAAGCTTCTTCGGTTCGAGTCGAACTGGCAACGATGCAGCAACGACGCGCTTCGCTTTTTCAACAATCGCAACATCGACTCAATCCTGTCACGACACGCCCACGTTGAACGCGTAAGTGTGGCCTGCTGCTTCGTTTTGCGCGAGTGAAGTGCTCACAATTGTACCGCGTCGAATGCGTGAACACGCGGCGTGATGCGCAAACCACGGAGCCACCAAACAGCAAAAACTTCAAAAGAAAAGAGCTGTGCGATGGCGGGCGTGTTTCCTGTTCAGGGATTTGGCTTCCTCTCCAACTACAATGGTGCATTCGTCGCCAGTTCCGCGTTCGCCGCCATGGAGGCGATCGCGAGCACCAATGCAAACTCGATCGAGCTCGCGCCGCGGCTCTTTATGCAGACCAGGACGTCGAATGATGTCTCCGCGGATCCCAACAAGACCGAGAGCGACGCCAACATTATTCAGGCTGCGGCAAATGCAAGGGCAATCGGGCTTTCGGTTACGTTGAAGCCCATGGTTTCAGCTCTCGATGGTACGCTCGCCTACGCACTTGTTCCGAGCGATCCCGCCGCCTTCTTTGCTTCCTACAAGGAGGAAATGATCCACATGGCTGAAATCGCCGAGCAAGCCGGCGTGACCATGCTCTCGATCGGCAATGAACTCGGCAAGCTCTCCGGACCCCAGTATCGAAGCTACTGGGTCGACCTCATCGATTCCATACGTGCCGTGTTCCACGGCGAGATCACCTATGCCGCCGCAACCGACGAAGCCATCAATGTGAGCTTTTGGGACAAGGTTGATGTCATCGGAATCAACGCTTATCCGCCGCTGACGACGACAACCGATCCAACTGTCGAGGAGATGGTCAACGCATGGAACAGCATGTCGACGGACGACTATTGGGCGAAGGTGATGAATCACATGTCGCCGGTCGATTTCTTCCATTCCCTCGCCTTGCAGTACGACAAGCAGGTGTTCTTCACTGAAACCGGCTATCGCAGTGTCGACGGAACCAATATCCGCCCAGGCGGCTGGGCCGAAGGCACGACGCAGGACGTCCAGGAGCAACATGACGCCTTCAGTGCCTTCTTTCAGGTGTGGGGATCGGAAGGCGGAAGCTGGTTCAGGGGCGCGTCGATCTGGAACTGGGATACGAACAACAAATACTCGCCGATCGGCTACTCGCCGCAAGGCAAGCCTGCGCAGGAGTTGATTACTGAATGGTACGGAGGTCAGCACCAGCCGCCTGGCCAGACGCTAACGGGTTCTCCGTCCGCCGATCTGATGGATGTCGGCGGCGGCAATGACGTGCTGTCCGGCGGCGTGGGCAACGACACGATCAAGGCGGACGGGGGCGACGACACCATTACCGGCGGCCCCGATACAATTCCCAAACTCGCGGAAACGTCAGTTACGGTGACGGGTTACAGCTCCGTCGTTGACGGCGTCGGCGCCAGGATGCAGGTCCTGATTAACGGGCAGCAGGTCGGCAACACAGTCGAATTCCACGGCGCGACCGATGCGTCGGGTTTCCAGACCTTCACCTTCACGTTCACCAACCCGGCTACCGTCTCGAGTCTCGATCTCGCTTTCATCAACGATATCGCCACCGCCGACGGCGACCGAAACCTCTATATCAAGGACATCACCGTCAACGGCGAGCATCTTGCCGTTTCCGACGCTGTCAATCCAAGCTCGCCGGGGACCTGGAACCTCTATCAGAACAAGTCCATCCACTATGACATGACCGGTCACCAGGACCTGTTCTTCGGCTCGTCGACCGATGATGACAGCCTTGACGGAGGCGCAGGCAAGGACGTGATCAACGGCGGTGCCGGGACGGACCTGATCCAGGGCGGCGCGGGCAACGATGCCATCAACGGCGGCCCCGGCGCGGATGCGATCCACGGCGGGGCGGACGACGACACGATCAACAGCGGCGCCGGCATCACCACGGCAACGGATCAGCTCTATGGCGACGATGGCAACGACATCATCAAGGCCAGCGCCGGCGACACCGGCGCCCTGCTCGACGGCGGCAGCGGCAAGGACCAGCTCTATGGCAGCGGCGCCGCCAACGTCATGAATGGCGGTGACGGCAACGACTATCTCTCCGGCGGCGGCGGACTGGATACGATGCACGGCAACGCCGGTGACGACCAGATAAAAGGCGGCACCGCGGCAACCCAGATGTTCGGGGACGACGGCAATGACAGCCTGCAGGGCGGTACCAGCAGCGAGTTACTGTATGGTGGCGGCGGCAACGACCGGCTGACCGGCGGCGGCGGAAACGATTATCTGGCCGGCGGTGCCGGCAATGACACGTTTGTGTTCGCCCCTGGATTCGGCAACGACACCATTGCCGACTTCCAGAACACCGATGGCGTGCAGGACATCATTCAGTTCGACAAGACAGTGTTTGCGGACTTCAGCGCGCTGCAGTCGCACATGGCCGAGGTTGGCACCAGTGTCGTGATCACCGTTGACGCCAACAACACGATCGAGATCAAGAACACAACGCTGAGCCAGCTCCACGCCAGCGATTTTCTGTTCGTCTGAGGTCCACCGAAAGCAAGCAAGCAGCCTGCATGCCCTACTCCGCCCGATGGCACACCGCCTCGACCTTGTTGCCGTCGGGGTCGCGCAGGAACGCGCCGTAATAGGCGGGGTGGTAGTGGCGGAGGCCCGGCGGGCCGTCATCGGTGCCGCCGGCGGCGATGCCGGCGCGCCAGAAGGCGTCGACCTCGGCTCGCGATTTGGCCTTGAAGCACCAGTGGCGGCTGGTGGCCTCGTCCGGCCTCTCGCCCCTGTAGATCGCGATGTAGACGCGGTCCGGATACTGCGCGTCGGCGCGTTCGCCGTAGCCGAGCCAACGGTCGCTGCGGCCGACCTTGACGACGTCGAGCGCGGCCATGATCGCGTCGTAGAAGCGTTCGGCGGCGGCGAAATCGGATACGGTGATGGAGACGTGGTCGAGCATCGATCAGTTCCTCGATGATGACTCAAGCTATCGCAGCCGTCATTGCGAGGAGCTTAAGCGACGAAGCAATCCACCTCTCCGCGTGCCGCGCTATGGATTGCTTCGCTTCGCTCGCAATGACGGGGATGGTTCAGCGCCTTGCTTCAGAACGCCAGCTTCAGCCGCTCCAGCGCTTCCTGCAGTTTTGCCTTGCGCGCCACTGCCGCTTCGCGCTTTTCCTTTTCTTCCTCGACGATCTCTTCGGGCGCGTTGGCCACGAACTTCTCGTTGGAAAGCTTGGCGTCGACGCGCTTGATGTCGGCGTCGGCCTTGACGATTTCCTTGTCGAGCCGGGTCTTTTCGGCCGAGAGGTCGATCACGCCCTTGAGCGGCAGCGCCACGACTTCACCGCGCACCAGCAACTGCACCGCGCCTTCGGGCGGGCGATCGGCGAACGAGATATCCGACAGACGCGCCAGACGCTTGACGATGTCGCTCCAACGTCCCGCGCGGTCTTTGGTTTCGACTGATGCAGCCGACAGCACCACCGGGATCAACGTCGCCGGCGGAATATTCATTTCCGATTTCACCGAGCGGATGGCAGTGACGAGGTCGACCACCCAGCCGATCTCGGCTTCGGCGGCAGGATCGCTGAAATCTCCGGCGTCGAGCGCGGCCATGACAGGCGCGATCAGGGGATCGCCGGGGCCTGCCATCGCCATCGAAGCGATCTGTTCTTCGCTCACCGCGCTCGCCTTGCGCGGCCACTCGGCCAGCACCAGCAGGCCGTCGCGCCTGGCCGTTACCGCCCAGAGCTCTTCGGTGATGAAGGGCATGAACGGGTGCAGCAGCTTGAGGATCTCGTCGCGCGCCCAGGCGATCATGGCGCGGGTCTCGGCCTTGGCCGCCCCCTCCTCGCCCATCAGCAAGGGCTTTGCGAGTTCGACATACCAGTCACAATAGACGTTCCAGACGAAGCGGTAGATCGCATTCGCCGCGTCGTTGAAGCGATAGGCCTCGATCGCCTCGGTCACCTCGCGCGTGGCGCGCGAGGTTTCGTGCGCGATCCAGCGGTTCAACGTTTCCTTCGCCGCCGTCGGCTCGAAGCGGTCGGGCTTGTCGCAGCCGTTCATCTCGGCGAAGCGGCAGGCATTCCACAGCTTTGTCGCAAAATTTCGGTTGGTCTCGACCAGTTGCGGCGAGAGCTTGATGTCGTGGTTATGCGCGGCACCGCGCGCCAGCGCAAAGCGCAGCGCGTCGGCGCCAAAATCGTCGATGACGCCGAGGGGATCGATGACGTTGCCTTTCGACTTCGACATCTTCGCGCCCTTCTCGTCACGGACGAGACGGTGGATGTAGACGGTCGAGAACGGCGCCTCCTTCATGAAGTGCAAGCCCATCATCATCATCCGCGCCACCCAGAAGAAGATGATGTCCCATCCCGTGACGAGCACGTTGGTCGGGTAATAGCGCTTCACTTCGCTCGTTTCATCCGGCCAGCCGAGCGTCGAGAACGGCCACAGGCCTGATGAGAACCAGGTGTCGAGCACGTCCTCGTCTCGCGTGATGAATCCCTCGCGCTTGGCAGGATCCTGGGCCATCTCGCGCCCCTGCTCCGGCGTGATGACTTCCTGCTCGACGTAATAGCCGAGCGCGTTGCCGACGGCTTCCTCTTCGGTCTCGGCGACGAACACCTTGCCGTCGGGCCCGTACCACGCCGGAATCTGATGGCCCCACCAGAGCTGGCGCGAGATGCACCAGGGCTGGATGTTCTCCATCCACTCGAAATAGGTCTTCTCCCAGTTCTTCGGCACGAAGCTGGTCGCGCCAGAGCGCACCGCCGCGATCGCAGGCTGTGCCATCGTCTTGGCGTCGACATACCACTGGTCGGTCAGATAGGGCTCGAGCACTGTGCCGGAGCGGTCGCCATGCGGCACCATATGCGTGTTCGGCTCGATCTTTTCCAGGAAGCCGAAATCCTCCAGCCGGGTCACGAGCTTCTTGCGCGCGGCGAAGCGTTCGACGCTGTTCAATTCTTCGGCCAGTTGCTCCGAACCTTCCGGCAAGCCGCGCAAATAGTCCTCGTTGCCCACGAGGTTCATGCAGCCTTCCTGATCAAACACGTTGATCCGCGGCAGGCCATGCCGCTTGCCGACCTCGAAGTCGTTGAAGTCGTGCGCCGGCGTGATCTTGACCGCGCCCGACCCCTTCTCGGGATCGGCGTAGTCGTCTCCGACGATCGGGATACGGCGGCCGACCAGCGGCAGGATCACATGCTGGCCGATCAGATGCCCGATCCGCTCGTTGTCCGGATGGACTGCAACGGCGGTGTCGCCGAGCATCGTCTCGGGTCGCGTCGTCGCCACGACGACAAAAGTCGAGGGGTCGTCGGGGCTAAACGTCTTGCCCTCGATCGGATAGCGCAGGTACCAGAGACTGCCCTTGACCTCGATCTGCTGCACTTCGAGGTCGGAGACCGCGGTGAGCAGTTTCGTATCCCAGTTCACCAGCCGCTTGTCTTTGTAGATCAACCCTGCGCGGTGCAACTCGACGAACACCTTCACGACTGCCCGCGACAGGCCCTCGTCCATGGTAAAACGCTCGCGTGACCAGTCGCAGGAAGCGCCGAGACGCTTGAGCTGATTGACGATGGTGTCGCCACTCTCCGCCTTCCACTGCCAGACGCGTTCGAGGAATTTGGCGCGGCCGAGGTCGCGGCGGCCCGGCTCCTGCCGTTCCATCAATTGCCGCTCGACCACCATCTGGGTCGCGATGCCGGCATGGTCGGTGCCGGGCTGCCACAGCACGTCGCGACCGCGCATCCGCTCGAAGCGGCAGAGGATGTCCTGCAGCGTGTTGTTCAGCGCGTGACCCATATGCAGCGAGCCCGTCACGTTCGGCGGCGGGATCACGATGGTGAACGGCGCGGCATCCTTCCGTTCCGGGCGGCCGGCCATGAACGCGCCGCTCTCCTCCCAGATCCGGGACATGCGGCTTTCGATATCGGCGGGCTGGTAGTTTTTCTCGATCATGACAATGCAGTTGGGGTGCTGGGGGCGCGCTCTCGAGCAAGCCGTTGCCGGTCCGCCGAGAGAATACGCATCAAAACAACGTGGTAGCGCCGGGTTCTGATGTGATCGCGCCGGACGGCCCCTAGAAAGCCGCGACAGCGCCTCAAGTCAACCTGACAAGTCAATTTGGGGGCGGCGGGACGCTGCGGCAACGCCCGGCCAGACTGGTGAATAAGACGTTGGCGCCGCTCCGCCGGGGCGCCCTTGGGAGTCCCAAGTCTTGTGTGCAACAAGTCTTGGGTCAAACTAGCCCTGGTTCTAGGACTTGGAACTAGCGCCCGCGCGAAACCCGCTCGATCTCGGCCTTGACGATTCGCTCCACCAGGCCCGGCAGATTGTCATCCAGCCAGGACTTCAGCATCGGCCGCAGCATTTCCTTGACCAGATCTTCCAGTGTTCGCGCGTTGTTGCTCAGCACGGTATTGGCCAGGGAATTGAAGGCGGACTCGACGGCGGAAACGGTTGAACGCGACAAGATCGCCGGCCCAGGTGGTGAGTTGTCGAACGGCGGCTCGTGGACCGGCTGCCTGGCCCTGCGGGCCTCGCTGAATTCGATGTCGTCCGCCGGCTCGATCTTGTTGAACGACGACGCTGGCGGCGGCGTCGGATCAGGCAACGCCATCTCGTCGGTGAGCTCGAACACGTCGGCCTCGGGCTGCGGCGCCGGCCTGATATCGGCCTCGGGCGTCGCCGCATCGAGGCTCGCCAGCATCGCGTCAATGTCATCCTGGTTGTTGCTGGCGGCCGGTTCGGGCGGTGGCGGTGGCGGGGCTGGCGCGGGCTTGGGCGCCGCCGGCTTGGGAGCAATCGCCGAGGGCGGAATGTCCTTCATCACCGGCTTCGGTGCCGGCGCGGCTGCGGCCTCCGGCTTGGCGGCCGCAGGCTTCGCCTCGTCGTCGGCAATGATGCGACGGATCGACGCCAGAATCTCCTCCATCGAGGGCTCTTGGACCTTTGCAGGTTGCGTCATTTCCGACTCCACATCGAAACCATTTTATACCAAAGCCACGGAGGAATTGCCGGTTCCGGAATGCAGGCCGGGATTTTCATCGCAGAAGCCTGACTTGTCCCCAGATCAAGCCCACCCGCTGCACCGCGCGGGGGACTGCTCCCCTCAAAATGCAACCCGACGCGCGTCCGTGCGATGCAAGGACGCGAGCCGCGAATCGCTCAGCTCGCCCCGGAAACGGTACGTCATGGCCACAAATGATTGCAAGCAAAGCGCCCGGCGCTTCAGGCGCCGGGCGACGATTTCATCCCGCCTGTGCGGAAATTGACTCGGAGATCAGCGGCCGTCGGGCGTGCGCACGCCTGCCCAGCTATCGCGCACCTGATGATAGTGCACGCTCGGATCGTAGACCGTGGTCGGCAGGTTGAGCACCTGCGGCGACAGCCGTCCGATCTGGCTCAGCACGGAGTATGACGCCACCACGCGGTCATGCTGCGCGGTGACGAGCGCGACGCGCGCATTCACCAGCGCCTGCTGGGCATTCAGCACGTCGAGCGTGGTGCGCTGTCCGGCCTTGGCTTCCTCGCGCACGCCGTTGAGCGCAATTTCCGACGCCTGTACCTGCGATTGGGCGGAGGCGACCTGCGCCTTGCCGGCAACGAGCTGCCCCCATGCCGTGACCACGTTGGCGCGGGTCTGATCCCGGGTCTGGTCGAGAACGAGGCGCTGCTGTGCCACCGTTTCCTTGGACTGACGGATCAGCGAATATTCGGCGCCGCCCTGATAGATCGGAACGTTGAGCTGCGTAGTCACGGATGCACCGAACGAACGGTACTGGATCAGGCTCTGCTCATAAGACTGCTGAACCGCTGCCTGAAGCGTGACGGTCGGCAAGAGCGCGCCTTCCGCCACCTTGACCTGGAGGTAGCTGACGTCGATGCCGAACATCGCGGCGGTGACGTTCGGGTTTTGCAGCAGGCCGAGCTCGACGGCGGCCGGCAGTGTCGCCGGCAGGAAGCGGTCGACCGGTGAGCCCGGCGCCAGGTTTTGCGGCTCGTTGCCGATGATGCGACGGAAATTCGAGCGCGTCGTGTTGAGGTTGGCTTCTGCGGTGAGGAGCTGCGTTTTGCCGGCGGCGAGCTGGGCTTCCGATTGCGCAACGTCGGTGCGCGTCACTTCGCCGACATTGAAGCGGTCGCGCGTCTGTTTCAGCGTCTGCTCGAGCACGCGAACGTTGCTCTTCTGCACCTCGACGATCGCGGAGTCGCGCAAATAGTCCATGTAAATGGTGGCCGCCTGAAGCAGCACGGTCTGTTCGAGCACCCTCAAGCCTTCGCGCGCGCCGGAAACCTGGCTCTCCGCCGCCCTCGTCCGGTTCGCGGTCTGCTGGCCGTTGAAGAGGGTCTGCGTGATCGTGGCGCCGACGCTGCGCGGCGGATTGGTGCCGTTAATTGGGGGAGGCCTCCCGACATTGAGATCGCCGGTCTGGGTAAGGCTGTCAGTGTATTGGACGCCCGCGCTCGCCGTGACCGCGACTCTCGGGCGGTAGCCCGACAGCGCCTGCGGCACGTTCTCGTCGGTGATGCGCACCTGCGCGCGCTGCGCGTTGAGCTGCGGATTGTTTTGATAGGCGCGCACGAGCGCTGCCTCAATCGTGTCGGCCAATACGGGCGTCGAGCCCATGCACACTAATAGAAGGGCCGAAGCTGCAGCTCCGGCAAATTCCTTCACCCCACGCATCCCAAGCAATCCGATCTATTTTTGGTCGCCCGGCCAGTGAGCATGGTCCCACATGATCCTTAACCGAACGTCGCTTCATTCGAAGTGAGTCCCAGCTCACCTTAGTCCGCACGTAAGCCCGACGGAACTACTCAGGAAGTATAGACCGTCGAAACTCTTCACGTGGGGCAATCCGGCCACACTTCTGATTTCGAAGAGGATTTAGCCGGCCGCCAAGGGCGAATATTGGGCGTGGAAGGGGCTGAAAGGCTAGAAAACGAAGGCTGGAACGAGTTCCATGCCGGGCAGCACCGGGGCAGCGGCATCGAACAGCGTCCGGTGACCGAAATCGCCGTGCGAACAGGTCACGATGGTAGCCCGTGCAGGCCGCGACGTCGCGAAAACGCCGACCAATCGGCCGCCGCTGCGCAATTGCCCGTAGAGCAGCTCCGGCACGACCTCGGTTGCGCCGTTCAGCACGATCACATCATAAGGCGCGCTCGCGGGATCTCCATCCGCCGTCGCCGCGGCCCGGACCGCGACGTGTCCACAGCCATTGCCGGCCAGAATCGTCTGCGCCTTTGCCGCCAGCGCCGAATCGCTCTCCGTCGCGCTCACCTGGGGAGCGAATCGGGCGATCACGGCGGCGGCATATCCGGTGGCGCAGCCGACCACCAGGACGCGGTCGCTCTCCTTGATCTCGGCCGCCTGCAGCATCTTCGCCAGCACGGCGGGCTTGATCAGGTAGCGCTTGGCTGAGCCGCCTTCGCTGACGTCGAGATCGAGGTCCAGATAGGCCAGCGCCCGCTTGTTCTCGGGAACGAAGGCCTCACGCGGCACAGCCAGCATGGCATCGATGATTCGGATATCGGTCACGTCGCTCGGACGCACCTGACCATCGACCATATTCTGGCGCGCGGCCGCAAAACCGGACATAGGCTAAGACCCTGAAAGCATGCGGCGTTACCGCAAGAGAACTGGAACCGAGAGCTGAAAGCCCGGCCATCTTTGGTACAAGCTCCGGCAAAACGCAACATGCGCCCGGCTGCGGCCGGGTTATCCGCGGGCGAAGCGGAAAGCCGCCTATTCGACCGTGACCGCGAGCCGCGCGATCAGCCGCGCGACTTCGTCCAAATGGTCCGTATCGTGCGCTTCGTCGTGCGCTTCAATGGCCTGGGCGAGCCGAAGCAGGCATTCGTCGTCGCTCATGGCGGGAATGTCGCTCGGAACGATCGAAGGCCCCGCTCGCATCAGGTCGGTTGCAATGGCTGGCATCGAATCAGCTCCCTTGAAACCCGGCACTTCGGAGGCTCCGGCCCGATTGAGTCGAATTGGCGGCCCAATCCATGACGCCTGGGGATGACGGAATTGCACGAGATTGGTTCCGCTGCCCGCCCCCGGATGCCTAAAATGCCGACAAATCATTGTCGCGCAGCAACTTCCGGCCCGCTTCAAGCAAATGCGCTGGCCGCGATTTGGTCCTTTGCAAGCCCGGAAGGCTTTGTTATACGCTCCCCGCTCGCGAACCTTTGGTTCGCCTATTCCTCGGTAGCTCAGCGGTAGAGCATTCGACTGTTAATCGAATGGTCGCTGGTTCGAATCCAGCCCGGGGAGCCAAAAGGCTATATTTTACAGCAATTTATTAAGTTAGATCCGCCAGCAGCTTCAGCCGGCCGTCTCGGGGCAACACTGCGGGCAACATCCGGCACATTTCAACGCCAAGCATTTTTCCATGCCTGAATTTGCCGGCATCGCGATCGCGGTTTGCGTCGCGCTCTCCTTCGCAATCCGACTGACGCTGCGAAAGTACTTCCCGCCGGATACTTGACCTTGAACAGAGGCGCCAACCTCGCTTTCGATCTCACCTTCACCGGAAGTGGCAACTATCAAGTGTGGCGAGTAGATATTGTCCGGCTCGCCACGTTCGTTGACCCACCAACGACTTCTCAGGATGAGGCTCTCAACGAGGTAGGGGTAGTTCCTTGTTTGCACATTAGCAGGCGGCTCGATCACACGAGCGGCGATCCCTGAAACGTGAGCCGGTAGACCTTCCCCACCATTAGGCTCGATCCGCGCCGCAGATCGCCGCAGACTCAGTCGGCTTCTCTAAAAAATAAGCGCTAGACTGTCACTCGTGTGCGCCGCTCATCAAAGGTCCCTCGGAGTTTCGAGATGTCAGGCGCGATCCGCCGCAGTGAAGCTCATTGCGGGGATTCCGTAGACTTGTCGATCTGGGGCCGAAGGCGAAGAAATCGCTCTCAGCGATGCAATATGATGCCGGAGCAGCCCACCACCTGTCGGTCAAGAAAGAGCGAAATGACGCTTAGCGACAATCATTGTTCGCGTCCTTTCTTGGCAGGTTGTGGCGGATTGGGCGGCGCTGCCGCATTCGATCCTCGGAGGCTATCCACGCGAGCGGAAAGCCCACCCACCTGTTCCGACAGCAACTTCCGCCCGCCCTGCTCCGCTGATAGCTGCCGCTGGAGACCGCTGATCTGTTCCGCGACCCGTTGCTGTTCTGCCCGCAGCTCTTGGATCATTTGCTGGAGATTGGCCACAGCTTCTCTAGCCGTCTTGTCGGCAATCTCTGCAGCCGCAGACAGTTCAGCCTTGGGCCGAACAACAGCTTCTTGCGAGTTGTCGTATCCAATACGATTGCTGGCCCAAAGCACTGCACCGATGGCAACCGCGAGAAGAAGAATCCACGGCAATATTCGGCGTGGTCGTCTTGGCTCACTGCTAACACGATTACTTGGGGTGAAGTCGCTCATCTAGTTAGTAAACCGACAGCGATCGATTCGTTCCCCTCACTACGAGCCGGTAATTGGCGCGGCCTGCCCTGCGTCAGATGGGTGCGCACCCTTCGGAACGTAGCCTGACAGGTCGTCCCTTAGCGGGATACGAAAGAGGTCCGCGCTTCGCCTGTCTTCTATCCCGGCTATCCCGGCCGCGAAATTAGAGTCCGCCGATCTCGCGGAGCCCCCCAGCTCAACCGCGCGCTGGGCTGACCGCCAAAAACGTAGTTAGAACCAGCTCATATACAGGCAGAATCCAACCCACCCGATAACGGCGGCGATGGCCGCAATGTTCAAGTCTCGTTGTGACATTCACTTACGGCCTCGCTGACGGCCTGCCGGACGCTCTGCGCGCGGATCTCGGCTCCCACGATCTGACCGCCGCAGATTAACTCTCGCGATTTGGTGCCCATGGCCGATCATTAAAGCGCCACCGGCTCGGCCTCGCAATCCACGAGAGCTAGGGGTAATCACGCCGGACCGCTTCTTCTTGGTCAAGCCAACCGTCGCTACCGTCCGGAAAAAGTTACAATCGCTGGAACTCCCGGCACGGCGAGGCGTCGAATCCTCACTTCCGGCCGATGTCCCCAGGCCGGAAGAAGACCTGCCAAAGGTGGCGGCACCAGGTCGAATTCCTGGGGCCGTTTAGAGTTCGCTGGATGGTGGAATGGCCCTGCACTTCAGCCGCGTTGCTCCCGCGACAGTGGAGCTAGAGATTTGGAGCGCGAGTGAACTCGGCTACTCATTTGTAATCAGCAATGAGAGTAGGAATGGCCCTGGGCTCCATGGGCAGCCCGGCTTTGTAGCTTCTTGGCGCCCCATCAATTTCAACAGGACGGCCATCAGGTTGGGCGGATCACCCTTTAAGACGTTCGCCGAAGCCCAGAATGCCTGTGAGGCCATGCTCGCGCACCTGACCCAATAACTTCGGATCTGGTGTAGCCCTTGCCAGCCCAGCCGCGTCACTGGCTACCGGGCTAAGCGAACACAAGTTGCCATGCAACCTCACGACATTTAATTTGGGAAATTAAAAGCTCCACACTTGACTACCTATATAATATCTGAAAAGGTTCTATTAAATAAAATTGATATTAAAAACGAGGCGTCTTACTATGAGCAGGACATTTAAATTATTGGCCGCAGGTTTGCTCGCCGGTCTCGTGCATTCACCGGCAAATGCAGCGCTCGTGAGCTTCACCGGTGACGGCAATTTTTCCAGCATCTCGAATTGCAACGGCGGCAGCCCCGGCTGCTCCATCACCAATAACAACAACGTGCTCAAAATGTCTGGCGCGGCGAATAACAACAAGCCGAGCACGCTGACCATCACCGATATCACCGGCAACATCACGACAAACAAGGACGATTACGTCATCGGCAAGATCACCTGGGTGAATCTTGCGACCTACAACACCGACCAGAACTTCAACGTCAAATACACTTTCACCCTGAACTTCACCTCGCCGGGCAGCTCATCTGATTTTCAGGAGTTCAACCTGAACATCCAGCAGACGACCAACCCGTCGCCTGACAACGTGTTCAACATCAGCCAGACGCTGCTCAACAACCTTGGTCCGTTCACCCTCAATGGCGTTACGGTGTCCGACATCCACTTCGCTGAATATGGTGATGGATGGTACGACAAATACACCGGCAAATGGACGAACCCCGAGGGCAAGACGTCGACGCTCAAAATCCTGGCGGACTTCACCTTCGAAACAGCCGCGCCTCCGGTCCCGGAACCCTCGACCTGGGCGATGATGATCCTCGGTTTTGCGGGCGTCGGCTTCATGGCCTATCGCCGCAAGCGCAGCGGCAGCGCGCTCACCGCAGCCTGATCGCTCGCGGAAGGCAATTGGAAAGCCGCCCTGCTCCGGGCGGCTTTTTCTTTGTCGGCTCTTCCTATTGCGCCGCAATGGCAGCAATAAACAGCGCGCAGGCCAGCGTGGACGCGACAGTCCGGACGTGGTTCCAAAACGTCCAGTCCGTCAGATAGCGCGCCCACAGCGAAGCGGCCTCCCGGCTTGCGGGATCGGCCGCGGCAAGCGCGTTGTTCAGCGGCACGTTGAAGGTCATCGTGACGACGAACATGCCGAGCACGTAGAGCACGCCGCCGGCCAGCATCGCTATTGCGCCCGGCTCACCCCAGCGCAACAGCGCCATCACCGCCAGCGCGGCGCTCGTTGCCGTCGTTGCCAGAAACACCGGCAGGAACAGCGACTGCACGATGACGACATTAATCGCATTCATCGCGGCGACGCCGGCGGCCTGTCCGATGCGGCCGAACGCCGTCATGATGAAGGTCGAGAACGCGAAATAGAGCCCGGCGAGCATGCCGCAGCCGATGGCAGAGAACCACAGCAAGCCGGTGATCAACATCTGCAGCATGATCAAGTCCTCCACACACCGGTCGCGGCGGTCCGGCTTGCATAGTCGGAAAAGTCCCGCGCCGGACGGCCGAGCGCCTGCTCGACGCCATGCGCGACATCAGAATTGCGGCCGTCGAGCACGACGGTAAATAGTTCCAGCATCAGCTCGATGACGTCGTCAGGCACATGGGGCCGCATGGCGGCGGCAAACTCCTGCGGTGCGACCTGCCGGTACTGCACCGGCCGCCCCGCGGCCTGGGCGATCTCGGCAACCGCTTGTGCAAACGTCAGCGCGCGCGGTCCCGTCACCTCATAGAGCTTGCCGGCATGGCGCGGGTCAGTCAGCGCCGCGACCACGACCTCGGCGATGTCGTCGGCGTCGATGAACGGTTCGGGCACGGCGCCCGCCGGCAGTGCGATCTCGCCGGCCAGCACCCCGTCGAGCAGATAGCCTTCGGAAAAGTTCTGGTTGAACCAGCTTGCGCGCACGATGGTCCAGGGCACGCCGGACTGCTGCAGCGCCGCCTCCGCCCGCTGCGCGCCAGGCTCGCCGCGACCCGACAATAGGACGACGCGCTCGAGACCGTTCTCGCGCGCCAGCCGGCCGACCTCCGCGATCGCCTCGCCGGCGCCTTCGACCGAAAGATCCGGCTGATAGGTGACATAGGCCATCGCGGCGCCAGAAAGCGCGGCCGGCCATGTCTCGGGCCGGGTCCAGTCGAACGGCACAGGCGTCGAGCGCGACACCGCCCGGGTCGGGATGCCGCGCGCCTGCAGCAGCGCATTGACGCGCGCACCGGTCTTGCCCGCGCCGCCGATGATCAGAATCGGGAGTTCCGACATGAGAAATCCTTTCAGGAGACAACACGAGAATATCTCGTATTTGCCAAACCCGATAAACTCTCGTATTATTAACGTCAAGTCGCTTTTATGTGAGAGGGCCGATGCCGCGGGCGAAAGCTGGACAGAAAACAACAGCTGAGGCTGCGCCTGCGTTGGCACGCCTGATCCCGACCCAGCAGCGCAGCCGCGAGCGGTTCGAAAAAATCCTCGCATGTGCTGCGGAGCTGATGGCGGAGAAAGGCAGCGAAGCCTTCCGCATGAGCGACGTCGTCGAACGCAGCGGTGTGCCGTTCGGCTCGCTCTATCAGTACTTTCCGGACAAGACGGCGATCATCGGCACGCTGGCGGAGCGCTACAACGCGGTCGGCCGCGACTGCGTCCGGCGCGACCTCGCCGTGGTCAGGGCTGCCCGCGATCTGCATCCGGCCTTATGCCGCATTACCGACAGCTACTACCGGATGTTCATGGACGTGCCTGTCATGCGCGACATCTGGCAGGCGACGCAGGCCGACCGCGCCCTGCAGAAACTTGACGAGGAAGACGGCGCCTATCTCGCCGGGCTGCTCGGCGAGGCGCTGCGGCGGATCGCGCCCGACGCGCCCGCATCCGCGCTGGCCTCGTTTTCCCAACTGATGATGACGCTGATCGCTGCGACCGTCCGCCACGCCATCACGCAGGACGCGAAGGAAGCCGCCCGCATCCTCGCTCTGTTCAAGCGAATGCTGCCGAAGAGTCTCGTCGCGCTGGAGGCGTGAGGCGCACCCTCACCGCTCGAACACCGCCGCGCAGGCCGAACTCAAGCTCGCCTTTTGCCGGCGCAGGCAGGCGGTGATCGCCCGCGCATTGGGAATTTCGCCGGCGCAAAGCCGATAGACGTCCGGCGTACAGGCCCTGCGCTGTTCCGGCGTGCCCTGCTGGGCATGGACCGAGCCGCTCGCCATCAACACCAGCAGGAAACCGAGCGTCGAAGCCCGGCGGGAACGACGGAAGAGTGCTGCACCTCGCGCAAACCTTGCCTTCATGACCGCGCCTCCTGGATTGCACCGCCCTGATAAGGCAGGCGTCATCCAGCCGGATACGCGACCTAAATTTTGCAAAATGTGATTCTTCTCACACGCGCCTCACGTGCGAACAGCCTAGGGTTCGCGCGGGGAACTCAACATTTCATTAACCAGCCTTGCCGCGGCCGCCGAATCGTTAAAATTCGAGCGATCTGCTCAATCTGGAAACAAACTTGTTTTGCGACCGTCGCCCTCTGGAACCCCGGAGCGCGCGATGAGCGAAGTTGAATACGATTTGCTGCTGGAAGCCGTTCAGACGGCCATCGCGCCAGCACCGGAGGATGATTTCGTGGTCCAGACTCAGCCCTCTTATCCGGCGCCGCGCGCCGCCAACGACAACCGGACCCTCTGGCCGCTGGTTCCGTTCCCCGAGGGCTGGCAGGCCGCCTACTGACCGCCCGCTGCCTTGCGGCGGCCTCTCGTATAATCGGTCTAAGTCATTGATTATATGGATGGAGGCCACGACCAGAATTGAACTGGTGTACACGGTTTTGCAGACCGTTGCGTAACCACTCCGCCACGTGGCCCCATCGGGGCGGATCAATACAGGCGATCAATCACTTAGGCAACCTGCCTCTACGCCTCTCCCAAAGTTCTGAAACTCTGATCCGTCGCATTTTTAAAACTCGCGGGCGGTCTGGCGTGGCACCGTCCACAAGATCAGGTTCAGTGGCATCCTAAACTAAACCTGTGGCCTGCTACCGGCTGCTCGCGAAGGAGCGCGAGTGGGCTAATTAATCGGCACCTGCGCACTTGAAGGCGAGCGGCCGGTTAGGCCTCAGCGTTCCCAATCTAGTCAGCCGAATAAACCAATGTCTGATTGAGAACAGACGAAGTCTGGTTTCTGTAGCTCTCACGCTGACTTAGCTGGATGAGGGCCAATGCCACGCTACTACTTCGACTTTCGAGACGGAGACGATCTATCATTTGATGAAGAAGGAATGGAGCTATCGAGCATCGCGTCTGTCCAGGAAGAGGCCGCGAAAACCTTGGCAGAAATGGCCCGGGATTCAGTGCGCTCCCCAAAATACGATGGCAGCAAAAACCGTCGAATGGCGGTCGAGGTCAGAAACGAGGGTGGCCCTGTCCTGCAAGTGACATTCACATTCGAGGTCGCCAGGTACCTGAGCTGATTGCCTGAACGAGAGAAGGGCCTCAAGCGGCGCCGCCGAGCCCCTCCTTGGGCTGAGGTAAACCGCCCGCCCTCGCTTGCGCAGCGCAACGCACCTCAGTCGGCGGAGGTATCGCCGAGGCGATTGTTCCTAAGCCCAAGCTTGGCAGTCCTTGCGCGGATGCCTCCGACGGTGCGCTTCATTTCCAGCGCAATGGCCCTCGGCGGCTTGCCGCTGCCGATCAACAATCGCAGCAGCGCATCGTCTTCCGCGGTCCATTCAGCGCCGCTCAGTTGGAAGCGCTCCTCGCGGCTCGCTTCCCTGGTTGGCGCAGCAAACCGCTGCCAACCCAGCGTCTCCCGGAAAATGACGACGAAAGCAATCCAGAGAACGATGGCGCGTCCCTCCGACAGGGCGGCCGCTTTGAGATGTTCTGCGCCGAAGGTCGCCGGCCGCAAGGTGTCCAGAGCGGGCCAGATGTCGCCGGCGATCAAATTGATGAAATAGACATACAGCGACACGAACGGGCCGGAGATAATGGCGCCGATGGCCGCGACCAGCCAAACCGGCAGTCTTCCCTGAACGCGCTTGCTCACCAATTGGGTGGCGAGGCCGGCCAGCCACCAGGGAACAAGGGCGAGCGAGAGAACATAGGCGGTCGCGCCGGCACCTCCCATGATGGCCGCATACCGCCCAAGCACGGCCGACAACATCGCCAGCACGGACGGAACGACGCAGAAGAAGACGAGATCGATCCAGGCCCGCTTCGACAGGCGCAACTGCGCAGCCAATTCCATCCCGGTGCTCCCGCTTGCATCAACGTTAGTCATAGTGGGAGCGAAAGAAGGGAGCAACTCTCAGACCCTTCAATTGCCGACCCGCTCTATTGCCTGGAGCCGCCGCCGTCCGCTGTCGTGATCCAGCGAGCGGCGCAATTGCTCCTCCAGTTCGTCCAGCAGGAAGAAGCTGACGTCGTCGACGGAGCCGCGCCCCTTGGCGAAGGGCTGTTCGAGCAGCCGGATCAGGTACAGCACGTAGACGAACATATAGGTGATGAACCCAAACAACAGGGCGGCCGCCGGATCGCCTTCCGTCTTCAGGAGAAGCAGCAGGATGATGATGGACAACACCAGCGTCTGCACTAGCACGTGCACCGACGGCACGAACTCGACGCGCTGTATGGTGTAGATCCGTAGCAGCGCGCGGCGGATCGCATCCTGGTTGGCGCGGAGGCGAACGACGAAATTCGCGGCCATGCCCATGCCCTCCAGCCTTCCGAGGATAGGCGTCAGCCTGCCAAGCTCGGCGAGCACGGGGGAAATGTTCTTGTGGTCGTAGGCGTGGCCAAGGCCGTCACGCAGCTTTCCGATCACTCCGAGGAGGACCAGCCGCGCTTCCCTGAGATTGAAGCGCTCGTTGGTCGGCGCGAAGCATTCCAGATCGCCGTCGATTGCTTCGATCGCGGTGCGCAGCACCGTCGGAATTTGCTCGGCTTCCTTGTAGTCCTTGAGAATGCTCGACAGCAGGAAGCCGATGATGAAGATGGCGCCGCCGATGCCGCTCGTCACCAGGCCGTTGAGATCGAGGAACTCGAACTCGAAATAGTGAACCATCGCCTTGACGCTACCCAGCACCAGCACGACGGCACCGACCGTGAAGAACAGGCGAAATTTCTTCCGGAGGCTGAGTTCGCTGCCACCGAAAGGAAGATGCGAAGAGATCGTAGATGGCAAAGCGTGAATATCCTTTCCCTGGAGAACGAAAGCGGACGGTTCCGTTCGTGCCAATCCAGCATTTGCGAGGCGAATCCATCGACTTCGAAGGCGGTTTTCCACCGCTTCGTCATCTCAAGCTCTGCAGGTCGGTGCTGAAAACGGCCGTGCCCAGCCGCTGGATTACAGATGCATATGGCCCCAGATAATCATTAAGCCCGCAAATGGCTCCCGGTTTCCGGTCGCGGCGTTTGGCGACATATCGCCACAATGGCGCGTTGGGCGCAGCCTCAGGCCGCCGTGGGCGGCTTGTTTTGATCGGCGGGGGCAGCCGGTACGCCGTTAGAATATCCAGCTAATGGCCGCGACGACGAATGGCGCGGCCACCAGCAGGACCGGCCAAAGCCGGAACATCAGGCCGCGAGACTACTGCCCGCCGCGATTTTCTTTTTGAGCGCTTCACAGACGGTACGGACTTCGGACGTCATCAAGGAGCAATCCTCGATCTGCAGGAAGTAGCGCTTGCCTTCCTCGCGATAGTTCGCCGCCAACTCCCTGATCTCGGTCACCATGGCGTGAACGCCCGCCACCATCGCCTCGCATTTCTTGGCGGCCTCGGACAGTTCAGCGCCGAGCGCTTCGATCTCTTTCACTGCCGCGTCGTATTCGCGGACCACGGCTTCGGCCGATAGTTTGCCGACCTGATTAACCCCTTCCCTGTGCTCGACGTAGTCGGGCATCGGGCCCTTCGGCAACGGATGATCGTAGCCCTCAGACGCTCCCCCGTTCACCGGGCCTCGGCGGGTTCTATGGATGATGTTGCCGATTTCCCCTTCAAGTTCATCAGCGTCGAGTAATGGAGAACGCGTGAGAATTTCTGTGCTTAAAGTCATCGACTATCGCTCCAAATTGTTACGCGGAGGGTGACGAACTTAGCATCGTCAAGAGCGGTGTCACCATTGTCCACAGCCGTTTCTGGGCAAACAAGGGGTAGCTATGTCTTAAATCCGACATTGGAACCAGGCTCATCGTAGACCCAGCACTGCGAGTATCACGACGCCATAGCGCGCGATGCGCGAAGAGACACGAGCCTGCGCCAACAATCCCTTCGAACGCCGTCGTTAGCCCCGTTTCCGCCGTCGCCAATCCCGCTTCTTCGGCTTCGGCGCGACCTCCGGCATCTCCGCCTGCACCTCGCGATACCGCGCAAGCATCCGATCGAAGCTGGCGTTGAGCGCCTCGGCGATCTCGGGCCGCTTCTCGAGCTTGGCCAGCAGCAGACCTGCGGCTTCGATGGTGGAAAGACCGTCGCGGCGCGGCTCCTTGCGCAGCTTGCCGTAACGCGACGGGCGCTTCGGCCCAAGAATGACGCGCTGGCACTTCAGCATCCACGCATTGCGCCACCACAGCGCCTTGGCCTGGCTCCAGGTTCCGTCTAGCAGCACGACGCCCTCGATATCTCCGAGGATGGCGCGCTGGTGCGGCTCGATTTCGCCCTTGCGGTTGATCGCGACGATCTCGGCATCGGTATCGAGGTCAGCGACCTTGGCCGAGCCGAGATAAAGCACGGCCCAGCGCGAAGGATCGTGAACCGTCCGTCCCAACGCCTTGGATAGGCTCGGCCAGGACAGGCCGATTTTGACCACCGCATCCTCGAAATGCTGCGCCGTCAGTCGCGCAGTGCCGAGCGTCCTGTCCTGCTCCTGCGGATGTTGCAGGATCAGCAGCGAGATCCTGCTTTGAATCGGGGTCACGCTGTCGCAGATGCAGAGCGGCAGCGGCTTGCCGCAACGCGAACAGTCCGGAACGGCCTCCACGGCGGCGGCGGTCTGGGAATTGGATGGGTCTGACATCCGCCCGCTATACGCCGTCCGTGGCCGGGTGTTCAACTATTCGGCGGGGGCTGCCACCGCGGCCGGCCGGGATCGCTGCCGCAGCCGGTCGATCAGCAGGTAGATCACCGGCGTCGTATACAGCGTCAGTATCTGGGAGACGAACAAGCCGCCGATGATGGTGATGCCGAGCGGCCGGCGCAGCTCGGTGCCGGGGCCGGTGGCGATGACCAGCGGAATGCCGGCAAACAGCGCCGCCATCGTCGTCATCAAAATCGGGCGGAAGCGGGCGCGGCAGGCCTCGAAGATCGCGTCCGCCGAGGACAGGCCGCGGTTGCGCTCGGCATCGAGCGCGAAATCGACCATCATGATCCCGTTCTTCTTGACGATGCCGATCAGGAGGATGATGCCGACGAAGGCGATCACGGTGAGCGGCGTGTTGGTCACCTGCAGTGCCAGCAGCGCCCCTAAACCGGCAGACGGCAAGGTCGAGATGATCGTGATCGGATGGGCCAGGCTCTCATAGAGCACGCCGAGCACGATATACATCGCCACCAGCGCGCCGAGGATCAATAGCGGCTGGCGTCCGCTGGTCTTGTTGAAGTCGCCGGCGTTGCCGTCAAAACTGCCGCGAATGCCTTCCGGCATATGCAGTTCATCGACCGCACGCTGGATGTTTGTGGTCGCGACCTCCAGCGGCACGCCAGGCAGCAGATTGAACGAGACCGTGGTCGAGGGGAACGATTGCGAGTGATACACAGCGAGCGCCGACAGGCCGCGCTGGTAGCGCACCACGGCCGATAGCGGCACCTGGGCGTCGTTGGCGCCGGCCACGAAAATGCGCTCCAGATTTGACGGATCCGCCTGGAATTTCGGATCGATCTCCAACACCACCATGTACTGGTTGCGCTGGGTATAGATGATCGAAATCTGCCGCTGCGCGAATGCATTGTTGAGGGCATTGTCGATGTCCTGGACGCGAACGCCCAGGCTCGAGGCGGCCTTGCGGTCGATCACCAGCGACAATTGCAATCCGCCGGGATCGCGGTCACTGGAAATGTCGGTGATGCCCTCCACCGTTTCCATGCGCTTGGCGACGATGGGAGCCCATTTCTGCAAGAGGTCGAGGTTGGTGCTCGACAGCGTATATTGATAGTCGGAATCGCTCTGCCGGCCGCCGGTGCGGATGTCCTGCGCCGCGAACATGAACAAGCGGATGCCGGCCACCCGGTAAAGATTGCGTCGCAGGCGATCGATCACCTGCGCCGTCGACACGCCTTCCCGCTCCTCCGGCGGCTTCAGGCTGATGAACATGGTGCCTCGGTTGGAGCCGCCGCCGCCCGGCCCGGCGCTGCCGCCAAGCGAGGAGCCGACGCCAGCGACCGCCGGATCGGCCATCACGATGTCAGCCAGTTGCTGCTGCAGGCCCAGCATCGCCTGGAACGAGGTATCCGCAGAAGCGCGCGTGGAGCCGATGACGAGCCCGCTGTCGTCGGTCGGAAAATAGCCCTTCGGGGTCTTGATGTAGAGCACCACCGTCAGCGCGATAGTGGCAAAGAACACGAGCAAGGTCAGAAACGGGAAGTTCAATACCGCGCGCAGGGTCCGGGCATAGAAGGCGACGATGCGCGACAGCGTGCCCTCGACCAGGCGGTCGAACCAGGTCGCGCGGTCGGAAGTCGCTTCCTTGATGTAATGCGCGCAGATCATCGGCGTGACCGTGAGCGAGACCACGGTCGAGACCACGATGGCAAAGGTTAGCGTCAGCGAGAACTCACGCAGCAGCCGGCCGACGATGCCGTCCATGAAGATCAGCGGCGTAAACGCCGCAATCAGGGACAGGCTGATCGACAGCACGGTAAAGCCGATCTGTTTCGCGCCTTCCAGCGCTGCCGGATACGGCGCCATGCCCTGTTCGAGGTTGCGGTACATGTTCTCGATCATGACGATGGCATCGTCGACCACGAAGCCGACGGAGATTGCCAGCGCCATCAGCGACAGATTGTCGATCGAGAAGCCGGCGAGCCACATCCCGGCGCAGGTGCCGGCCAGCGCCAAGGGCACCGAGACGCCGGCTGCGATGGTCGGCGTCAGTCGACGCAGGAAGGCGAATACGACCACCATCACCAGAAAAGCCGTCGCCAGCAGCGTGAACTGCATGTCGAGTACGCTGGCGCGGATGGTGCCGGTGCGGTCGACCAGCGTGGAAATCTCCACCCCGCCAGGCAGCCACTGCTTCAGTTCGGGAATGAGCGCCCTCACCCGATCGACGGTGTCGATCACATTGGCATCGCCCTGCTTGGTGATCTGGATCAACACGGCCGGCTGCTTGTTGAACCAGGCGATCGAGCGGCTGTTGCGGACGGAATCCTCGACGTCAGCGACGTCGGCAAGGCGAACGAAATTGCCGCCCGCGCTCTTGATGATGATGTCGCGGAATTCGATCGCGGTGCGCATCTGCCGGTTGGTCGAGATCGTCTCACTCTGGCGGCCGCCGTTGAAGATCCCGACCGGTCCGAGCGGATTGGCGTTGATGATCGCCTGACGAACGTCGTCGGTGGCGATATCAGCATTCGACAGCGCCACAGGATTTAGCGCGATCCGCACCGCCGGCTGATCGGCGCCAGAGACCGTGACCTCGCCGACACCCGGCACCTGCGAGATGCGTTGCGCGATCACGGTGTCGGCGACGTCATACATCGCGCTCGTCGTCAGCGTCTTCGAGGTCAGCGCCAGCACGAACACCGGGGCGGCTGCGGGATTGGATTTGCGGAATCGCGGCAGCGACGGCAGGTCGCTCGGCAGATCCGCCAGCGAGGCATTGATCGCGGCCTGCACATCACGCGCGGCGCGGTCGATGTCGCGGCCGATCGAGAATTGCAGCTGGATGCTGGTGGTGCCGAGCGAACTGGTCGACGTGATCTGGTCGAGGCCCGCGATCTGGCCGAGCCGACGTTCCAGCGGCGCTGCAACGGTCGAGGCCATGACGGAAGGATCGGCCCCGGGACGCGTGGCGGACACCCGGATCATCGGGAAATCGACGTTCGGAACTGATGACACCGGCAGGAAGACGTAGGCGACGATGCCGACCAGGAAGAGCCCAATCGCCAGCAGCGTGGTGCCCACCGGCCGCCGGATGAAGGGCTCCGAGATCGATGCCATCTATTGCATCCCCTCGGTGGCGCCGGCGACCGTGGGTCCGGGCGGCCCTGGGTCCGGCACTGCCTTCTCGATTTTGCGATTGATCCGGTCGAGCGCCAGATAGATCACCGGCGTCGTATAGAGCGTCAGCAACTGGCTCAGCAGCAGACCGCCGATGATGGAGATGCCGAGCGGAAAGCGCAATTCGGCGCCGGTGCCGCTTTCGATGGCCAGCGGCAACGCGCCGAACAACGCGGCCAGCGTCGTCATCATGATCGGGCGGAAGCGCAACAGGCAGGCCTGCACGATCGCCTCGGAAGGCGACATGCCCTGATGCCGCTCCGCCTCCAGCGCGAAGTCGATCATCATGATCGCGTTCTTCTTGACGATGCCCATCAACAGAATGATGCCGATCAGGCCGATCACCGACAGGTCCTGTCCGAACAGCATCAGCGCCAGAATGGCGCCGACGCCCGCGGAGGGCAGCGTCGAGAGAATGGTGATCGGGTGGATGTAGCTCTCGTAGAGCACGCCCAGCACGATGTAGATGGTGACGATCGCCGCCAGGATGAGCCAGGGCTGGCCGGCCAGCGACTTGGAGAATTCGGCCGCATCGCCTGCATAGACGCCGACGATGCTGCCGGGCATGCCGATCCTGGTCTCGATCTTCTTGACCGCCTCGACGGCATCGCCAAGCGCCTCGCCGGGTGCAAGGTTGAAGCTGAGCGAGACGGCCGGAAACTGCGCCAGATGCGAAATCGCCAGCGGCGCCGTGGTGCGAGTCAGCGTCGCTACCGCCGACAGCGGCACCTGGGCGTTGGGCGCGCCGACGGTGGCACTCGCGGCCCCCGGCAGATAGAGTTTTGAGAGGATCGAGGGATCGCGCTGGTACATCGGCATCGCCTCCAGCACTACGCGGTACTGGTTGGCCTGGCCGTAAATCGTCGAAATCTGCCGCTGCGCGAAGGCGTCGTTGAGGGTGTCGTTGACCGCCTGGATGCTGACGCCGAGCTGGCCGGCGCGTTGACGATCGATGTTGAGCGCGGCGCGCAGGCCGCCTTCCTGCGCTTCCGAGGAGACGTCGCGGAACAGAGGGTCCCTGCGCATTTCGGCAATGAGCTTCTGCGACCACAGCGACACTTCCGCCGCATCGGTGCCGGTCAGCGTGTACTGGTACTGCGAGCGGCTCGACTGGGTCGAGATCTGCACGTCCTGCACCGGCTGGAAGTAGATCGTCATGCCGGGGATCGAGGCGGTTCGCTGCTTCAGCCGGTCGACCACGGCCGAAATGTCATCCTCCCGCTCGCCGCGCGGCCTCAGCGTCATCACCAGCCGCCCGACATTGGTGGTCGGGTTGACGGACCCTGCGCCGATGACGGAAACCACGCCGACCACCTCCGGATCTGCCTGGATCGCGGCGGCAGCCGCCGCCTGACGGCTCTGCATCTCGGCAAAGGAAACATCGGGGCCGGCCTCGGTCACCGCGGTAATCGACGCGGTGTCCTGCAGCGGCAGGAAGCCCTTCGGCGCGACCACATACATCAGAAGCGTCGCGATAATGGTGGCAAAGGTCACCATCAGCGTCGCGCGCTGGCGCTGCAGCACCCACAGCAGCGTGCGATGGTAGAAGGCGACCATGCGGTCGATGAAGCGGCTGACGGCGGCAAGGCCTGGCACCGTCATCTCCTCCCCGACATGCTTCAGGAGCCGCGAACACATCATCGGCGTCAGCGTCAGCGACACGATCGCCGAGGTCACGACCGCGATCGTCAGCGTCAGCGCAAACTCGCGGAACATGCGCCCGACCAGCCCGGACATGAACAGAAGCGGGATGAAGACCGCGATCAGCGACACCGTCAGCGAGATCACGGTGAAGCCGATTTCGCTGGCGCCCTTCAGCGACGCCTCCATCACGGACTCGCCGTTTTCCATGTGGCGGACGATGTTCTCGATCATCACGATGGCATCGTCGACCACGAAGCCGGTGCCGATCGTCAGCGCCATCAGCGACAGATTGTCGAGGCTGAAACCGCAGAAATACATGATGCCGAAGCTCGTGATCAGCGACAGCGGCAGCGCCACGCCCGCGATCAGGGTGGCGCGCAGCGACCGCAGGAACAACAGCACCACCAAAGTCACCAGCACCACGCTCAGGATCAGCGTGAACTGCACGTCGCGGACGGACGCGCGAATGGTGACGGTCCGGTCGGAGACGATGTTCAGATTGACGCCGGCCGGGATCGCGCGCTGTACCTTGGGGATTTCCTCGCGGATCTGCCGGACCACCTCGATCACGTTGGCGCCGGGCTGCCGCTGGATGTCGATGATCACGGCCGGCGTGCCCTGATACCAGCCGCCGGTCCGGTCGTTTTCCAGCCCGTCGATGATGATGGCGACGTCGCCGATGGTGACCGGAGAGCCGTTGCGATAGGCAATGATGATCGGCTTGTAGGCTTCGGCCGCCGCGATCTGGTCGTTGGCAGCGATGGTGTAGGCCTGCTGCGCGCCGTCGAGCGATCCCTTCGGCCCCGACACGTTGGCGCCCGCGATGGCGTTGCGCAGATCCTCCATCGAGATGCCGTAGGCGGCGAGCCGCGCCAGATCGGCCTGCACCCGCACCGCAGGCTTCAGTCCGCCGAGGATGGCGACGCGCCCGACACCGGAAATCTGGCTGAGCCGCTGGCCGAGAATGGTGTCGGCGATATCGCTCATCGCACGCAGCGAAATCGTCTCCGACGTCAGCGCGAGCGTCAGGACCGGCGCGTCGGCCGGGTTCACCTTGGCGTAGGTCGGCGGATACGGCAGGTTTTTCGGCAGGATTCCAGCGGCGGCGTTGATCGCCGCCTGCACGTCCTGGGTGGCGCCGTCGATGTCGCGGTTGAGGTCGAATTGCAGCGAGATCTGGCTGACGCCGTACGAAGAGGTCGACTGCATCGACGACAACGACGGGATCTGCCCGAGCTGGCGCTCCAGCGGCGCCGTGATCAGGGACGCGACCACATCGGGACTCGCGCCCGGCAGTTGCGTCGTCACCTGCACGGTCGGGAAATCGACCTGCGGCAGCGCCGATACCGGCAGCGCCCAATAGCCGAGCGCGCCGCCGATCATCAGCGCAATCCCCAACAGCGAGGTTGCGATCGGCCGGCGGATGAACGGTTCGGAGACGCTCATGGTTGCGTACTCATGGCTTTGCGAAGACGATCAAGGCTGCGACTTCGCCGCGCCGCCCGATTGCTCGCCTCGCGCTGGTCCGGTTTGTCCCTTCTGGTCGCCCTCGCCGCGCTCGCGTTTGCCGCGGTGCTCGCCGTCCTTGGCTTGACCACCTTCCTTGCCCGGACCCGCCTTGGCATCAGGGCTGCGGCTGCGCTTGCGCGGCGCCAGATCGGCGGTCGGCGCCCGGTCGTCGGTGCCGATCAGGACTTTGGCGCCGTCGGACAGGTTGGCAAAGCCGGTGGTCACGACGCGGTCGGAGGTCGAAAGCCCGCTCGCGATCACCGCGTCGTTCTCGTTCTGCTGCGTCACCACGATCGCCTTGGCGGTCGCAATGTCGCCCGGTCCGATCACATAGCTGAACGTGCCGGCGGGACCGCGCTGCACCGCCGAGGTCGGTACCACGATCGCCTTCTCCAGCGTTTCGACCTTCAGCCGAACATTGACGAACTGCCCGGGCCAGAGCTGGAATTTGGCGTTCGGAAACTCGGCCTTCAGCTTCAGCGTGCCCGTGGTCGGATCGACCTGGTTGTCGATACCCTTGAGCGTACCTGTATCGACGACCGTCACGCCGTCATTGCCGAACACGTCCACCGCCAGCACGCCCTTGGCCGCAGCGGCATTGACCCGCACGATCTGCTGCTGCGGCAGGCTGAACTGCACCGCGATCGGCTGCAATTGGGTGATGATGACGAGGCCGGTGACATCAGAAGCACGGATGATGTTGCCCTGGTCGACCTGGCGCAGGCCGGCGCGCCCCGTCAGCGGCGCGATGACCTTGGTATAGCCGAGCATCGCCTTGGCATTGTCGATTGCAGCCTGGTCGGCCTGCACCAGCGCTTCCTGCTGGGCGACCACCGCGCGCTGCGTATCGGCTTGCTGCTTGGAGCCGGCATTCGACGCGGCAAGCTGCTGATAGCGCGCCAGATCGAGCTTCTGGTTGGCAAGCAGCGCTTCATCCTGCGCCTTCTTGGCGACCGCCTGATCGTACTGCGCCTGATAGATCACGGGGTCGATCTCGGCCAGCACGTCGCCCTGCCTGACGTCCTGGCCTTCGACGAAATTCACCTTGATCAGCTTGCCGTCGACCTGGGCACGCACCGTCACCGTGTTCAGCGCGCGGACCGAGCCCACCGCGTCGAGATAGACCGGGACATCCTGCGTCCGCGGCGTCGCCGCCAGCACCGGGACCGGGAGGTCGGGGCGTGCGCCGGGGCCGTTGCGCCCCGTCTGCTTCTGCTGAAAGGCGTTCCACCCGAGATAGCCGAGGCCGCCGAGGATCAGCAGCGTGATGGTCAGCGATACCATCCGACGGCCAATGCCCCGCGCCACGCGCTTGCCGGCCGTCTTCGCCTTGTCGTCCACTTCCGGCTTAAAGAGCATCGACCGGCCTTTCCATCCTAGGCTCCCAGCCGCCCCCCAGCGCCTGATAGAGGCTGACGATCGCCTGCAGCCGGGCCAGTTGGGCCTGCCACAGCAAATCCTCCGCCTGGAATAACGTCGTCTGCGTATTTAGCACAGTTACGATATCGGCGGTTCCAGCCCGCAACTGCTGCTCGGCAAGCTGGAAGGCCCGCCGCGATGCCGCCACCACTTCGCGCTGCAGCCGCAGCCTCTCCGTGGTCTGGCGGATCGAGTACAGGGCATTATCGACATCGGCAAAGGCCTGCACCACGGTCTTGCGATAGATCTGCAGCAACTCGTCCTGCCGCGCCTTGGTGAACTCGAAATTGCCGAGGATCCTGCCGCCGTCGAAGATCGGCTGGGTCAGGCTGCCGACCATGCTGAAGAAGGCGGCTTGCGGCTGAAACAGCGATGATAGCGCCGAGCTTTGATAGCCGCCCTGCCCGGTCAATTGGATGCTTGGAAAGAACTGCGCGCGGGCATTGCCGACATTGGCGGTCGCCGAGGCAAGCTGCGCTTCCTGTCGGCGGATGTCAGGGCGCTGCGTCAGCAGCTCCGACGGCAGGCCGGGCGTGACCCGCGGCGAACCGATCTGGTTGAGTGACCCGCCCTTGACGCGAACGGATTCCGGCGGCCGCGACACCAGCGTTGCCAGCGCGTTGATGTTCTGATCGAGCGTCTGTTTCAGCGGTGGCACCTGCGCGCGCTGGTTGGCGACCACACTCTCCTGCTGCGCGACGTCGAGGTCGGTGCCGGTCCCGGCTTTGAAGCGGTCGCGGATGGCGTTGAGGATGCGCTCGGCGCTGGCGATGTTCTGCTGCGCGGTCCGAAGCCGGTCCTGAGCGGTTAGCACCTGGAAATAGGCGTTGGCCACCGTCGTCAGCGTGGTCAACGCGACGACGTCGCGATCGAAGCGATTGGCGATTGCGGTCTCTTCCGCGGCTTGCGCGGCGTCCCGGTTCTTGCCCCAGAAATCGAGTTCATAACTGGCGCTGAGCGAGGCCGAGAAGTTGACCACCTCGCGGCCGCCAATGCTCAGGCCGCTGGCGCTGGAGCCGGAGGTGCGGGAATAGGCTTCCTGACCGGTGCCGCTGAGCGTAGGCAACAGTGCCGCGCCCGCGATCCGCGCCTGCGCGTCTGCCTGCTGGAACCGCGCGGTGGCGGCTGCGATGTCCAGATTGACGGTCTGCGCCTCCTCCATCAGGTTCGTCAGCTCCCGCGAACGGAAGCCACGCCACCAGTCGAGCGTCGGCGGCGCATCCTTGGCCTTCGAAAGCCGGGCCGCCTTGTAGCCATCGGGGATGTCAAGCGCGGGATCGGGAAGGTCCTTGGTCAGGATGCAGCCGGCGGAACTGGCTACCAGGCCGAGCACCGCAAGCGATCGCGCCAGCCGTTTGCCGCCGGGGACGAGAGCAGACCAGCCTTCCATCGCCGCAGTTGCAGTTCGCTGGGTCACACCCGTTCTCCACCGGGCAAATCCCGGCCCGACGCACGGCGAGCGCTTCTCCTGGTGGCCTGCAACTTCACGGGGGTGATGCTTCCGTTAGAACTGAGCGGATATTAGCCTTGCGGCCGGGATGCGGACAGTCCCGCGAGCCCTTCGCCAATGCTCTGCGCGGACGCGAAAAAACAGCCGGCAAAGCGCTCATCTCCCTTATTTTATAGGGTTTCGGACGATGTTGGGGCTCCACAGGACATCGAAATCTTACGAAGATTTCATGGGGTTTTTCCCCCGCCTGTGGCCGATTTGAAACCCTGGAACAGCCCCCCTGTATCTCGCCTCGTGTAACGGAGGGCAAAAAATGCGGGTCGCGGTGGTGGGTAAGGGAATCAGCGGCAACGCAGCGGGTCGCCTCCTACTTCTGGATGCTCCGCGATATCTTCACCTTCAACCAGCGGAGCATCGAGGATTACGCCGCAGACAGAATGGCCGGGCTCGGTCTATTTCTGCTAATCGCGCGAGCGGCGATCCGGTGCTTCTGATCTACGAGGTGCGCGCAACACCTTCGGCGACATCGATCCCTACATCCATCCGGTGATGTCAGGCGATGTCAGATATGCCGGCGTGCGGCAGCGGCAGGACAAACTGTTCTACATCTCGTCCTCGATATGGCGATGCGCACATTTTCGCTCGCTGCGTGTGCAATTGCGAATTCTGGAAACCTGCCGCAAAGGACCCTGCTCGCTGCAACCTTCAATGGTCGTCGCCGCATGCTCAACACCAAAGAGTTGCTGCGTGCGTTGTTCGCTCTGCCGCTCGTTACATTCAAGGTCATGGCGGCGATACACTGGGAGGCGCTGCGGCTCTGGCTCAAGGCTGGTCCCGCGGCAGGATGCCGCCTTCAAAACCGGCTTGGCGAGCGGGAACGGCAACGCTTATACTTCGCCAGCGTTGTCCGCCCATGCCAAAGACTGAGCAGGACCGATCGGCCATGCGAAGTCGGGGCAAACCGACGTTCGATGGATCGCACATGTCCGAGTTGATTTCGGTCACATCGGAAACCGTAGATGCAACGTTTCCGGAATTGCCCCGCATGGTCCGGCTGGCGCTGGGCTTCGGTTCAAAGCTGCAACATGGCACGCTCGACGTGACGCTGGCCGACGGCCGCATGGTGCGGCTGGGCGGCAACGGGCCGGGTCCGGCCGCGGCGATGAAGATCTACGATTACGGCTTTGCCTCGCGGCTCTTGCGCGGCGGCGACATCGGCATTGCGGAAGCCTATCTGCGCGGCGAATGGGACACGCCCGACCTCACGCAATTCCTCTATCTGTTCTGCGTCAACCAGGACTGGATGCAGACGATGCTGGTCGCCAACCCGCTGGCGCGCACGCTGCAGTTCATTAGGCATTGGCTCAACCGCAATACGCGGCGACAGGCCCGACGCAACATCTATGCGCATTACGACATCGGCAACGCCTTCTACTCGGCGTGGCTCGATCCGAGCATGACCTATTCGTCGGCCTTGTTCGAGGACGACACGCCCGACCTGACGGCCGCGCAACACAACAAGTACCGGCGGCTCGCCGAGGCCATCGATCTGCGGCCGGGCCAGAAGCTGTTGGAGATCGGCTGCGGCTGGGGCGGCTTTGCCGAATACGCCGCCAGGACGTTCGGCGCCAAGGTCGTAGGCCTCACCATCAGCAAGGAGCAGCGCGATTTCGCACAAGCGCGGATTCACAATGCCGGGCTCAGCGACAAGGTTGAGATCAAGCTCAGGGATTATCGCGACGAACGCGACCGCTACGACCGGATCGCCTCGATCGAGATGATCGAGGCGGTCGGCGAACAATTCTGGCCGAACTATTTTTCACAGTTGCGCGACCGCCTGCTGCCCGGAGGACTCGCCGGCATCCAGGCCATCACCATCCAGGACAGCCTGTTCCAGACCTATCGCCGCGAAGTCGACTTCATCCAGCGTTACGTCTTCCCGGGTGGCATGCTGCCCTCGCCGCAGATCCTGAAAAACCTGGGCGAGCGTTTCGGCGTTCCCGTCATCCGCGAGCGCATCTTTGGGCAAGATTATGCCAAGACGCTTGCGATCTGGCGAAACAATTTCCGCGCGGCGTGGCCGAACCTGACGCCATCGGGTTTCGACGATCGCTTCCGGCGGCTCTGGGAATATTACCTCGCATATTGCGAGGCCGGTTTCCTGTCGGGAAATATCGACGTGCGCCAGGTGGTATTTGCGAAATCGGGCTGACCTGACCCGCCGCAACGCTGGCTTGTGCGGCTGGCGGCCCTCCAGTAGGGTCGCTCAACGATTAAGCAAACAAACCGGCGATTTCAACGACATGGCCTTCCACAAAGACGTTATCGAAGCGATCGGCAACACGCCCCTCATCAAGCTGAAGCACGCTTCCGAAGCCACCGGCTGCACTATTCTCGGCAAGGCCGAATTCATGAATCCCGGCCAGTCGGTCAAGGACCGCGCGGGCAAGTGGATGATCCTGGAGGCCGAGAAGCGCGGCGAGCTCAAGCCCGGCGGCCTGGTGGTGGAATCGACCGCCGGCAACACCGGCATCGGTCTCGCCGTGGTCGCCAGCGCGCGCGGTTACCGGACCTTGATCCTGATCCCGGAAACGCAGAGCCAGGAAAAGAAAGACATGCTGCGGCTGTGCGGCGCCGAGCTCGTCGAGGTGCCGGCGCTGCCTTACGCCAATCCGAACAACTATCAGCATGTCGGCCGGCGGCTGGCCGCGCAGCTTCGCAAGACCGAGCCGAACGGCGTGTTGTTCGCCGACCAGTGGAACAATCTCGACAACGCCAAGGCGCACTACGAGTCCACCGGACCGGAGATCTGGAAACAGACCGGCGGCAGGATCGACGGCTTTATCTGCTCGGTCGGCACCGGCGGCACGCTGGCCGGCGTCAGCCGATATCTGAAGGAAAAGCACCCAGGCATCGTCAACGCCTGCGCCGACCCGCATGGCTTTGCGATGTACGAGCTGTTCAAGCACGGCAAGGCCAAATCGACACCGGGCGACTCAATCACCGAAGGCATCGGGCTCGGCCGCGTCACGCCCGTCATCGAGACCGCGGTTGTCGACGACGCTTTCCTCATTTCGGACGAGGAAGCCGTGACGGTGATCTACGACCTGCTCGAGCACGAGGGCCTCTGCCTCGGCGGCTCGACCGGCATCAACATCGCCGGCGCAATCCGGCTCGCCAAGCAGCTCGGCCCCGGCAAGACCATCGTCACCATCCTCGCCGACTCTGGCAACCGTTATCAGTCAAAACTGTTCAATCCGGAATTCATGCGCTCGAAGAACCTGCCGGTGCCGGCCTGGCTGGAGAAGCGCACTGAGATCGACGTGCCGTTCGAGAAGGCGTGAGTGGACCACACCCACCGACGTCATCCTGAGGTGCGCGCTCTTGCGCGCCTCGAAGGATGAGTACCGCCCGTGGGCCCATCCTTCGAGGCTCGCTGCGCTCGCACCTCAGGATGACGCCGCCTGCGCGAGCTAATGCCATCATGCTCTAGATTTCGAAATAGCGAAGCTGACCAGAGTATGCACTGCGTAGATTGCCAGGCAGGCTACCGAAGCAAAAAACAGTAGCGGCATATATGGCAGAGGGCCGTCCAGTCTTCCGCCACAAGCATCAGTGACAACATGAATGCTTCGAGCTTGAAATAACATCTGGACTGATAGTGCGACGTAGAGAGTCAGAAATACGTAAGAAAATGTTCGATTTCTAACAATGAACATCACTACGACAGGGGTAAAGAAGGTCCATATGTCTTGCGGTCGATAGTACCCTCTGCATTCGTGAACGATGTAGGGGCCCCCTCCGCGATCACGACGCAGGCTACGATTACCGCGCAAAGATTCGCGATCAGCGTTGGACGCGAGCTTAACAATCTCATGAACTCAACCTCGGAGTCATAGGGTGGACAAAGGCGCCCCTGCCGTGCTCACCATCTCCCAACCGCGATCTGTTGGTGGGCACGCTTCCGCCTTCGCTCGTTGAGCTACGGCGGACAAGTCGCTTTGCCCACCCTACGCGACCGATCAATGCCGCAGGATCTGGCTCAGGAACAGCTTCGTCCGCGCGTGCTGCGGGTTGGCGAAGAATTCCTGCGGCGTGTTTGACTCGATCACCTGCCCCGCATCCATGAACACGACGCGGTTGGCGACCTCGCGGGCAAATCCCATTTCGTGCGTGACGACCAGCATGGTCATGCCCTCCTTGGCGAGGTCGACCATGGTGTCGAGCACTTCCTTGACCATTTCGGGATCGAGCGCCGAGGTCGGCTCGTCGAACAGCATGACCTTCGGATTCATGGTCAGGGCGCGGGCAATCGCCACGCGCTGCTGCTGACCGCCCGACATCTGGCCCGGATATTTGTTGGCTTGATGCGGAATCTTGACCCGCTCCAGGAATTTCATCGCGGTCGCTTCGGCATCTTTTTTCGGGATGTTGCGCACCCAGATCGGGGCCAGCGTGCAGTTCTCGAGCACAGTCAGGTGCGGAAACAGGTTAAAACTCTGGAACACCATGCCGACCTCGCGGCGGACCTCATCGACGCGCCGCAGGTTTGGCCCCAGTTCGATACCGTCGACGACGATGTTGCCTTCCTGGAACTCCTCCAGCGCATTGATGCAGCGGATCAGCGTCGACTTGCCCGAGCCCGAGGGGCCGCAGATCACGATGCGCTCGCCCTTGGCAACATCGAGATTGATGTCGCGCAGCACGTGAAAGTCCCCGTACCACTTGTTGAGTGTGTTGATGCCGACGATCGAATTTGCGGTCATGGTGATCTACTCAGTTGCGACGATGGGCATTCAGCCGGTTCTCGACGAACAGCGAGTAACGCGACATCCCGAAACAGAAGACGAAATAGATGATCCCGGTAAAGGCAAAGCCGGTGAACAGCGTCGTCGGCGTCGACCAGACCGGGTCGCTGAAGGAAGCCCGGAGCTGGCCGAGCAGATCGAACAGCGCAACGATCGAGACCAGCGAGGTATCCTTGAACAGCGCGATGAAACTGTTGACGAGGCCGGGGATGACATGGCGGAGCGCCTGCGGCATCACGATCAGCGCCATGGTCTTGGCCCAGGACAGGCCAAGTGCGCTCGCCGCCTCCGCCTGTCCGCGCGGTATAGCCGCGAGGCCGCCACGGATGACTTCGGCCTGGTAGGCGCCGGCGAAAAGCGCAATGCCGATCAAGGCGCGCATCAGTCCGTCGATGGTGAAGCCGGTCGGAACGAACAGCGGCAGCATATAGGTCGCGAAGAACAGCACAGTGATCAGCGGAACGCCGCGCCAGAACTCGATAAAGGCAATGGAGAAAATCCGGATTAGCGGAATGGTCGAACGCCGCCCGAGCGCCAGCGCGATGCCGACCGGCATCGAGGCGACGATGCCGACGACCGACACCACCAGCGTCACCAGCAGGCCACCCCAGAGCCTTGTGTCCACCTCCGGAAGCCCGCCGCTGTCGAGCCCCATCACAGCGATGACAACGGCAATGCCAACGAAAATCGCAAGGGTGGTGGCGACGGCGCGTATTGCCCCGGTCAGCCAGAACAGCAGCGCCGACACGATCACCGCCGTCGCGGCGAGGTCGGCCCAGACCGGGCGGCCAGTTGCCTGAATCTGATCACGCAACCAAGTCAGCGGCCAGATCAGGTATGAAAGGATGACGCCTAGCAGGAAACCAATCCATCCCAGCAGAGAAAGAAATGGTCCGAAGATCGGGTGACTCGCATTAATTCCGGCAACGCCGGCGTTCGTGATGCCGCTCGTCAGGCCCGACAGCAGGTCCGCCGTCCAGCTCACGCCGAAGCCCCCCAGTCCGCCGCCACGCAGCAGGAAGAAGGCGACGACAGGCAAAGCCACGAAGAACAGGATGGCATTCGGGCCCTTGCCCGGCAGCCGCGGAATCAGCAACGGTATCAAGAGGATCGCGGCAAGAGCGAAAGTCAGATTGACGCGCCAGCGCTCCGGCTCCGGATAGAAGCCGTAGATGAACTGCGAGAACTTGGCCTGAATGAACGGCCAGCAGGCGCCGACCACGTCGCCGGGATTTTTTGGCAGGCAGGCGGTGCGGTCCTTGCCGATCCAGACCGCATCAATCAGCGCGAACTTTACCGCGGGAACGACAGTGACCCACAGCAGCAACAAGCTCACGATCGTGATGAGGATGTTGGTGGGCGAATTGAACAGGCGGGTACGCAGGAAGCCGATGAAGCCGGTGGTCTTCACCGGGGCCGGCCGCTCCGGCACGAGCTCCTGGCGGACAAAATTGGATGCGGTCGTGTCGCTCATCCGCCCATGCTCCGGCTGATGCGCCATCCATAGAAACTCATGATCGCGCTGGTGACCAGCGAGATCAGGAGATAGACGCCCATGGTGATGCCGATGATTTCAATCGCCTGCCCGGTCTGGCTCAGCGTGGTTCCGGCGAACACGGAGACCAGGTCGGGATAGCCGATCGCGACCGCCAGCGAGGAGTTCTTGGTCAAATTGAGATACTGGTTGGTCAGCGGCGGCAGGATCACGCGCAAGGCTTGCGGGATCACGATCAACCGCAGCACCGAGCCGCGCTGCAGTCCGAGCGAGGAGCCGGCTTCCATCTGGCCCTTGTGCACGGAGAGGATGCCCGCGCGCACGATCTCGGCGATGAAGGCCGCCGTGTAGGTCGATAGCGCCAGCGTCAACGCAACGAATTCCGGAATGAGGCGCGAGCCGCCGGCGAAATTGAAGCCCTTGAGCACCGGCACCTCCCACGTGACCGGGAGACCGAAGATCAGCATGCTGATGAGCGGCAGGCCGATGATCATGCCGAGCGCATAGGGCCAGACCTTGATCACTGTGCCGCTTTGGAAGAGCTGACGGCGCGCGTATCGCCACAGTGCGATCGTGGCCACGATCGCAACCAATAGGGCGACGACGAAGGGCTCGAACCCCGCCTGCCCGACAGGCTTCGGAATGACCAGGCCGCGATTACTGAGGAAGATGCTGTCGAAGATCGAAATGCTCTGCCGTGGATTGGGCAAGGCGGCAAGCACCGCGAGATACCAGAACAGAATCTGGAACAGCAGCGGCAGGTTGCGGATCAGTTCGACATAGCCGCCCGCGATCCGCGACAGCAGCCAGTTCGGCGACAACCGGCCGAGTGCGACGAGGAATCCGATCACGGTTGCAAAGAAGATGCCGATCACCGAGACCAGCAGCGTGTTCAGCAAGCCAACCACAAAGACGCGCGTGTAGGGATCGGATCCCGAATACGGGATCAGGCTCTGGCTGACGTCAAAGCCGGCATTGTTGGCAAGGAAACCAAAGCCCGCGGTGATCCGCTGCGCCTGCAGATTGGCGCGGGCATTGGCGACGATCTCATAGGAAATCCAGGCGAGCGCGGCGACGAAGAGCAGTTGGAGCACGAAGCCGCTCCAGCCCGCCCGGCCGCCGAGCGCTCGCTGCAGCCTGGGAAGGAGCTGCGATGGTGGTTTTCGGGGTTCGATGGCCATCGCCGCAGCCCCTCTCGCTGGCGACTAGCGGATCGGCGGGGCGTACTGGATACCGCCCTTGCTCCATAGGTTGTTGAGGCCGCGGGCAATGCCGAGCTTGGAGCCTGCACCGACGTTGCGCTCGAAGGACTCGCCGTAATTGCCGGTTGCCTTCACAATCCGCACCATCCAGTCCTTGGTCAGGCCGAGTTGTTCGCCCAGATTGCCGTCGGTGCCGACCGCGCGCTTGACCTCGGGTTTGTCGGACTTGGCCATCTCGTCGATGTTCTTTTGGGTCATGCCGAGCTCTTCAGCACCGACCATCGCATACAGCGTCCATTTCACGACGTCGAACCACTGGTCGTCGCCATGGCGAACCATCGGTCCGAGCGGTTCCTTCGAGATCACTTCGGGCAGCACGACGTGATCGGCGGGATTGGCGACCTTCAGGCGCTCGGCGTAGAGCTGGGAGACGTCGGAGGTGAAGACGTCGCAGCGGCCGGACTCATAGGCCTTGATGGTTTCGTCGGCGGTCGCGAACGCGATCACCTCATACTTCATGTTGTTGCCCTTGAAGTAGTCGGCAAGGTTCTGCTCGGTCGTGGTGCCGGTCTGAACGCAGACGGAGGCGCTGTTGAGCTCGAGCGCCGAGTTCACCTTCAGCGACTTCTTCACCAGGAAGCCCTGGCCATCATAATAGGTCACGCCGGTGAAGTTGGCGCCCAGCGAGGTGTCGCGCGACAGCGTCCAGGTGGTGTTGCGGGACAGCACGTCGATCTCGCCGGACTGCAACGCGGTGAAGCGGTCCTTGGCCGACAGCGGGACGAACTTGATCTTGGTGGCGTCGTTGAAAACGGCAGCCGCGATCGCCCGGCAGATATCGACGTCGAGGCCGGTCCAGTTACCCTTGTCGTCCGGCGTCGAGAAGCCCGGCAGCCCCTGGCTGACCCCGCAGGACAGCATGCCGCGGTCCTTGACCGTCTTCAGGGTTTGCGCCGAGGCGGCCTGAGCCGAGAGACCGGCGGCTAGGGCAAGGGTAACAACCAGAGATACGCGTTTCATGGGCAAGGCCTTTCAAGGGGGTCGTGCGGATGTCGTGTTTTAGACAACGCCTCACGTTGTGGGGCCAACCCGCTGATCCCGCGCTGAAAAGCGTTGTCCTGACCGTGCATTTAGCGTGCCATTCCGGTCAGGCGGCGGATCCGATATCGCAGCAGGCCCCTCAACTTGCGGCGATGATTAGTTGAGATGCATCTCAGAACGACTAGCGTGCCGGGTCAAGGGGTTGACTGCCGTCTTCTGTGTCTTGTTATTAAGTCGCCGGCCCCTGACCCGCCGCCCGGTGCTATTTTCGCGATCAAGTTGCGGCTGCGGCATAACGTCTTGGATAATGCAAACGCATGAGCTTTTCGAACGACGGCCCGTCCAATCCGCAAAAAGCCGAAACCAGGCTGGTCACTGCCGGCCGTGACACCAAGGGGCAAAGGGGCTTCGTCAACCCGCCGGTTTTCCACGGCTCGACCGTGCTCTATCCGACCGCCGAGGACCTGCACGCCCACCGCGCCGAATTTTCCTACGGGCGCCACGGCAGCCCGACCACGCGGGCACTGCAGGACGTGCTGATGTCGCTGGAGGGCCCGCAATGCGCCGGCGTCGGCCTGGTGCCATCGGGCCTTGCCGCCATCACCACCACCCTGCTCTCGGTGCTGAAGGCCGGCGACCATCTGCTGGTGACCGACAACGTCTACCGGCCCTCGCGCAATTTCTGTAACGGCATGCTGGTCCGCTACGGCGTCGAGGTCACCTATTTCGACCCGCTGATCGGCGCTGGAATCGAAAAACTGTTTAAGCCGAACACCAAGGCGGTGCTGGTCGAGGCGCCCGGCTCGCAGTCGTTCGAGATGAGCGACATCCCCGCCATCGCCGCCGTCGCGCATGCTCGGGACGCTCTCGTCATCGACGACAACACCTGGGCGACCGCGCTGTTTCACCGCTCGCTCGACCAGGGCGTCGACATCAGCATGCAGGCTGCCACTAAATATATCGGCGGTCATTCCGACATCATGTTCGGCACGATTTCGGCAAACGCGAAAGCCTGGCCGCTGATCGCCGAGGGGATCCGCCTGCTCGGCGTCTGCGCCGGTCCCGACGACGTCTTCCTGGCGCTGCGCGGCACCCGCACGCTCTCGGTGCGGCTCGCGCAGCATTATCGCTCCGGCCTGGAAATGGCGCGTTGGCTCGCTGGCCGTCCCGAAGTCCTGCAGGTCCTGCATCCCGCGCTCGAAAGCCATCCGGGCCATGCAATCTGGAAGCGCGACTTCACCGGCGCCTCCGGCCTGTTCAGCATTGTGTTGAAACCGGTGCCGCAGCAGGCGGTCGACGCCCTGCTCAATACGGTCAAGCTGTTCGGCATGGGCTTTTCGTGGGGCGGCTTCGAAAGCCTCATTATCCCGTTCGACTGCGATCCCTATCGCACCGCGACCAAATGGTCGCCCGGCGGGCCGACGCTGCGGCTGCACATCGGCCTGGAGAATGTCGACGACCTCAAGGCCGATCTCGATCGCGGATTTGCAGCGCTGAAGGCCGCCACTTAGGGGCCCTCACGCCGCCCGATTTTACGCGCTGGCCGCGCCGGCCATCTCAGCAGCGAGCAACAACGCCCCCCGGCTGGCGCCGACCGAGGCGACGCCTTGGCCGGCGATGTCATAGGCCGTGCCGTGCGCCGGCGTGCAGATCGGAAACGGGAAGCCGCCCAGGATCGTCACCCCGCGATCGAAGCCCATCAGCTTCATCGCAATCTGGCCCTGGTCGTGATACATCGTCAGCACCGCATCGAAGGCGCCGTTCTTGGCGCGCAGGAAAACCGTATCCGCCGGAAACGGCCCTTCCGCCGCAATCCCTTCGGCCCGGCCGGCCGTGACGGCGGGCTCGATCACGTCGATCTCCTCGCGGCCGAAATTGCCGCCGTCGCCGGCATGCGGGTTGAGCCCCGCTACCGCGATACGGGGCTCGGCAAAGCCGGCCCGTCGCATGCAGGCATCGGTCAGTTTCAGCGCGCGATGAATACGCTCGACGGTTAGCCGCGAGGCTACATCCTTGAGGGCGATGTGCGAGGTGACGCGGGCATTCCAGAGCCTGTCGAGCACGTTGAATTCGCTGGCTGGCGTCTTCAGGCCGGCGACCTCGGCGGAGAATGCAATCTCGTCGTCATACTCGGCGCGCGCGAGCCGCATCGCCTTCTTGTTGAACGGCGTGAAGCAAACCGCATCGGCCTGCCCGTCGCGCGCCAGCGTCAGCGCACGACGATAATTCTCCAGCGCAAACGCGCCGCCGGCCCGGCTGGCGACCCCACGTTCGATGGACACGGGATCGAGATGGCCGATATCCAGGAAGGCGGCGTCACTGATTGCTTTGGGATCCGCGGACGGCGGCACATTCGGCAGGTCCGGCTTGACGCCGGCGACACGCGCGCCCTCGTCGAAAACGCGGCGGTCTCCGATCAGGATCAGGCGTGCACGCAAGCGGATTTCGTCGAGGCAGGCGAGTTTTGCGGTCAGCTCCGGGCTGATGCCGGCGGGGTCTCCCATCGCCAGCGCAATCAGCGGCTTGCCGGGACTTTGCACATTCATATGATCCTCATCTTCTCCTGAGCGCCTTCGTCCGGCTTTCGCAACAGACGCACGATCTGCAGGGCGAGCGGAAGCAGCAACAGCACCGTCCCGGCCAGGACGAGCGTCGTTACCAGCCGGTTTGCAAAGAATATTCCGAGCGATCCCTTGGACATCAGCATGGCCTGCCGGAACGCGTCCTCGGCCTTGTCGCCGATCACGATCGCCAGCACCAACGGAGCCAACGGATAATGCAACTTCTTGAAGAGATAGCCGACGACGCCGAAGCCGAGCATCAGGACGACGTCGAGATAGGAGTTCGAGACCGAATAGGCGCCGACCACGCAGATGATGACGATCAGGGGTGCGATGACGGCGAACGGAATCCGCATCAGAGCGGCGAACACGGGAACGGTGAGCAGCACCAGCGCAACCGCGACGATGTTGCCGACATACATCGAGGCGATCAGCCCCCAGACGAAATCCTTCTGGTCGACGAACAGCATCGGTCCGGGGTTCAATCCCCAGATCATCAGCCCGCCCATCATCACCGCGGCCGTGGCCGAGCCGGGAATGCCGAGCGAGAGCATCGGCAACAGCGCGCTGGTGCCGGCGGCATGGTCGGCGGTCTCCGGCGCGACGATGCCCTCGGCCTCGCCGGTGCCGAAACGCGCGCCGTTGCGCGAAAAGCGCTTGGCGATGCCATAGCTCATGAAGGAAGCAGCGGTCGGGCCCCCCGGCGTAATGCCCATCCAGCAACCGATGGCGGCGCTGCGCAGCAGCGCAATGCCATGATGCGGCAGACGGCTAAGCGCCCGGAAGACTTCCTTCCAGTCCACCCGCGACGACACCGCGCGGGCCTGAAACTCCTCCTCGACCGCAATCAGCAACTCGCCGATACCGAACAGCCCCATGACGGCAACGACGAAGCTGACGCCCTTGACCAGTTCGTCGATACCCATGGTGAGCCGGACGCTGCCCGAGACCGTATCGATGCCGATCGCGGCAATGGCAAAACCGATCGCGAGCGCCACCACCGTCTTGATCGGCGCCGCGCCGCCCATGCCGACGAAACTGGCGAAGGCGAGGAAATAGACCGCGAAATATTCCGGTGGTCCGAAGGCGAGCGCCACCTGCGCCACCCAGGACGCCAGAAACGTAATTAGGATCACGCCGACCAGCGCGCCGAACGCGGCCGAGCCGAAGGCGGTGGCCAGCGCCGTCGTTGGCCTCCCGTCGCGCGCCATCGGATAGCCGTCGAAGGTGGTGGCGACCGATGAGGGTTCGCCCGGAATGTTGAACAGGATCGACGTCACCGAGCCGCCGAACAGCGCGCCCCAATACATGCTCGAGAGCAGGATGATCGCTGACACCGGCTGCATGCCGAAAGTCAGCGGCAGCAGCAGCGATACCCCGTTTGGCGCGCCGAGCCCCGGCAGCACCCCGACGAGAATGCCGAGCAGGACGCCGACAACCATCAGCGTCAGGTGCGGAACGGTGACCGCGATGGTGAAACCGTGCAGCAGCGATTGAAGGTTTTCCATCGCCCGTCCCTTCAGAAACCGAACGCAGCGGCGAGCGCGCCGTGCGGCAGCGACACCTGGAACATGCGCTCGAACACGACGTAGAGCGCAAGCGGCGTAACCGCGGCGATGACAAGGGCGCGCAAAACCGATTGCCGCTTCGGCAACGCCAGGACCGCAAAGACATAGCCCGCCGAAGCGAGATACATCCCGACCATTGGAATGACGGCAATGAAAATCGCGGCTGGAACGAACAATCCCGCGAGGCGGCGCAACTCGAACGGCGTGACGGCCACCCTGACGATGGCGAGGGTGCCGCGTCCGAGCGCGCCCTGCCCCAGATTGTAGAGGCTGCCGAGCACGATGATGATTCCGGTCAGGAACGGAAACGTGCCGGCGTCGACGCCGGCGCTCGACCAGCCGATGCCGTTGTCGAGACTGGACACGACGACCACCACACCGAAGATTCCGGTCAGCAGCGCGGCGGCTATCTCGAGCGCACGTCGGGAGATCATCGCGGCCTGCCCTACTTCACCAGCCAGCCCTGCTCGCCCGCGACCTGCTTCACGTGTTCGAGGTCCTGCTTGATGAAATTGTCGAATGCTGTGCCGGTCAGGAAGGTGTCAACCTGCGAGGTCTTCTCGATGTATTCCTTCCATTCAGGCGTCGCCTGCACCTTCTTCATGAGATCGACGTAATACGCCGCTTGCTCCGGGCTGACCTTGCCGGGCAGCCACACCGTCCGCGGTTGCTCATATTGCGAGATCGCGAGCCCCTGCTCGACGCAGGTCGGCACGTCGCTCCAGCCTTCTGATGCCGTAACCTTCGGCCCCTGCGGCAGCCGCATCGGGCTGAAGGCGCAGAGCGGGCGCTGGGTACTGCCGCGCCATTGCCCAAGGCTCTCGGAAGGATTGTTGACGTGCGCATCGATATGGCCGCCGGCCAGTTGCACGGCCGCCTCCGCGCCGCTCTTGAAGGGGATGTAGGTGAATTTGACGCGCGCCGCCTTCTCGATCATCCGCGTCAGCACCTCATCGGTATCCTTGGACTGCGCGCCGCCCATCTTGAACTCGGTCGCGGCCGCGGCTTTAAGGAAGTCGCCCGCGGTCTTGTAGGGCGCGTCATGTTTCACCCACAACAGGAACTCGTCCTGCGCCATCGCCGCGATCGGCGTGAGATCGGTGTAGTTGAAGGCGACCTTGGAGACGAGCGGCTGCTGCCATGCGTTCGACGTGCCAAAGATTACCTTATAAGGATCGCCGGCGGACGCCTTGCCGTAGACATAGCCTTCCGCCCCGCTGCCGCCGCCCTTGTTGACGACGACGACGGGCTGGTCGGTCAGTTTGTATTTGGTGATGATGCTCTGGACGGCGCGGGCGAGATTGTCGGTACCGCCGCCCGGCCCGGCCGTGGCGACGAACTCGATCGGCTTCTGCGGCTGCCAGGCAGCATTGGCCGGAAGCGCGCCCGCGAGCATGAACGCTGCCGTGGACAGCAGCAGTTTTGACGTGATCTTCATGGCTTCCTCCCGGTAGGCTTTTTTGTTGTCGTTCGTATTCTCGTTTTCTTGTCAGGCGACCTGCTCCTTGCGATCGACTGATGCGGCGACGATCGCGCCCTCCCGCTCGAACGCGTCGATCTCCGCCTGATCAAAACCGTGTTCGCGCAGCACCTCGCGCGTATGCTCGCCATAAACAGGCGCGCCCGAACGCACCTTGCCGGGCGTCGCCGAGAATTTGACCGGCAGTCCGATCGTCTTCACCGCTCCGAGCGTCGAATGTTCGACCTCGACCACCATGTCGCGCGCGAGCGTCTGCGGATCGTTCAGCGCTTCCAGCATGTCGTGCACGGGGCCGCACGGCACGCCCTTCTCGTCAAGCGCCGCCAGCCAATGCGCCCGCGTCTGCTTTTGGAAGCGCGCGCTCAATTCGGCTTCGAGCTCCTTCAAATTCGCCATGCGGTCGGAGCCGTTGACGAAGCGCGGGTCGGACGCCAGTTCCAGCGCGCCGAGCGCTTCCAGCATCAACAGCCAATGCTTCTTGTTGGCGCCGCCGACCACGAGCCAGCCATCGGATGCCTCGAACGCCTGATACGGCGCGTTGAGCGGATGAGCCGAGCCCATGGCGCGCGGCGCCACATTACTTGCGAGCGCAATGGTCGACTGCCAGTAGGTCTGAACCAGCGCCGCCTCATAAAGAGATGTCTCCACCCACTGCCCTTCACCGGACTTGAGGCGGTGCGCATAGGCGGCCAGAATGCCCATACTGGCCAGCAGTCCGGCGGTGATATCGGACAGCGGCGGACCGCATTTCACCGGCGGACCGTCCGGCCGCTCGCCCGTGAAACTCATGATGCCGCTCATCGCTTGCGCAACCAGATCGAAGCCACGGCGATGCTTGTACGGGCCGGTGCGGCCAAAACCTGACAGCGAGCAATAGATCAGCGCCGGAAAATCCCGGTGCAGCTCCGCATAGCCAAAGCCGAGCCGCTCCATCGCGCCCGGGGCGAAATTCTCGACCAGCACGTCGGCACCGGCGATCAGCCGCCGCAGCACCTCCTTGCCGCCTGCGGTCTTCAGGTCGAGCACGATGCCGCGCTTGTTGCGGTTCATCATCAGGAAGGAGGCCGCCTCGTCGCCGATCTTCGGCGGCACCGAATGCCGGGTGTCGTCGCCATTCGGCCATTTCTCGATCTTGATGACGTCGGCGCCCATGTCGGCGAGCATCAGCGTGCATGTCGGGCCCGCCATCACATGGGTGAGATCGATGACCTTGAGGCCGGCGAGCGGCCCCGAGCGCGGCGTGGTGTCGTTTTGAAGGGACATGCGGGCTCCTAGTGGCCGCGCCATTGCGGCGCGCGCTTGGTGAGAAACGCGCCGAGCCCTTCACGGAAATCCTGGCTGGTGTAGCACATCAGGATAAGGTCCTCCCCCTCGTCGCGCGTCAGCCGTTTCTGCAAGCGCGCGACCGCCTGCTTGGTCGCGTTCAGCGTCAGCGGCGCGTGGCCGGCAACGAGCCGTGCGATCTCGTCGGCGCGTTTGTCGAGCGCGGCCAGATCATCGACGATTTCGTTGAGCAGGCCCAACGAGGCCGCCTCCTCGGCTTCGACCAGCCGCGCCGTGAAGATCAGATCCTTGACGCGCGCCGGACCGATCAACGCGGTAATGCGGCTGACATTCGACATCGACAGGCAATTGCCGAGCGTGCGCGCAATCGGAAATCCCATCCGCGTGCTTCTTGTGCCGATGCGCAGATCGCAGCAGGCAGCAATGCCCGCGCCGCCGCCGGTGCAGGCGCCGTTGATGGCGGCAATGGTCGGCACCCGGCATGTTTCGAGAATGCCGAGCACGCGGTCGATGCGGTTCTCATAGTCGAGTGCGTCCTGCGGCGTCTTGAAGGCGCGGAATTGGTTGATGTCGGTACCGGCCGCAAACGCCTTGTCGCCGGCGCCCCGCAGCAGCAGCACCTTGATCGCATGGTCGCGGTTGGCGCGTTCGCAGATCTCGGCCAGCCGTTCGTACATCTCGAAGGTAAAGGCGTTGCGCGCCTGCGGCCGGTTGAAGGTTACCCGGCCGATGCCGTCATCGAGGGCAAACAGGAGGTCACCCTCCCGTACCGTTACGTCCTGATCCATCCCGACGGCCTTTCTTAATTGATTTTTACCATTCTGAATGCAAAATTAGACTTTATCAAGCTGTAACCGGACTATAATCCGGTTGTTCAGCCAATTTTGAATTCAGATTGGACCTTCGATAATGCTCCACGAGGAAGTCGTAGGCCGCGTCCGCGCCATGCTGCTCGATGGCGATATCCCGCCGGGCGCGCGGATTCCCGAGCGCGACCTCTGTGAAAAGCTGCAGATCTCGCGCACGCCGCTGCGTGAAGCCCTGAAGGTGCTTGCCGCGGAAGGCCTGGTCCAATTGCTGCCGAACCGCGGCTCGCGCGCGGCGAGACTGACCGACAAGGACATGCGCGACCTGTTCGAGGTGTGCCAGGGACTCGAAGCCCTGGCCGGCGAACTCGCCTGCGAGCGCATCACGGATGCCGAGATCGCCGGCGTCGCCGATGCCCATGCCGCGATGGTGCGGCACTACGGTGATCGCGACCTGCTGCAGTACTACCGCTGCAACCGCTTCATCCACGAGGCGATCATCACTGCTGCCGGCAACCCGGTGCTGTCAGGCCTGTATGAATCCGTCACGGCCCGCATTCGCCGTGCGCGCTACGTCACGCCGATGACGCCGCGGCGCTGGGCACTGGCGGTGCAGGAGCACGAAGCGATCCTCAACGCCCTGCAACGTCGCGATGGCGTGGGGCTGTCGCATATCCTGCGCGCGCATCTGCGCCACAAGCGCGAAGAGGTCTTGCAGGCCGGCTTCGCGGAGACCGCGCCGCTCGAACAAGCTCGCGCATCATAGCTGCGTCAGGCCTGACGCCCGATCGGCAACGTCCATCCATATTGACGAGTTGGCCCGGTAGCGCGCGCCCGCACTGAGCGGCTTTCCGGGTTTTTGCGGAGGCGGCCTTTTCCCGAACGATAACCAGTCGTTCACCATGACCGTGAATCCCGCTCCTGCGATCGGTCAAATCGTTCACCCCTCAAGTTCCCTTATACCTTTGATGCCTAGTCATGGCCTTCGGGGACCGTCACTGCCGTGCCGTTGGGGCGTCCCGGCGTAAGAGTAGATCGTAAGCGTATGAACATCGCACGTCTCGTCGTTCTGGCCATCGCATTGAGTGCAGGCGGTGTCGCCGCCTATCTCGCCCGTGGCACCGAAGACAAATCATCGCAACCGTCAGCCGAACCGGTCGCCAATTTGCCGACAGTGGAAATTCTGGTCGCGAAGTCCGACATCGGGCTCGGCCAGGCCGTCAAGCCTGAGGACATGCAATGGCAGGCCTGGCCGGCTGCGACCGCCAACAGCAACCTGATCGACCGCGCGAGCAAGGCCGAAGCCATCAATGAACTCGCCGGCTCGATCGCGCGCAACCCGTTCTTCGCGGGCGAACCGATCCGCGAACAGAAACTGGTCAAGGCCAACGGCTCCGGCTTCATGGCGGCCATCCTGCCGACCGGCATGCGGGCGCTCTCGACCGAGATCTCGCCGGAAACCGGCGCCGGCGGCTTCATCCTGCCCAACGACCGCGTCGACGTGATCCTTTCCAAGCGCGAGAAGAATCCGGACGGCAGGGGAACGGACGTCATCCAGTCGGAAATCATTCTCTCCAACATCCGCGTGCTCGCGATCGATCAGGCGCCGAAGGAAAAAGAGGGCATGAACTCCCTCGTCGGCCGCACCGTCACGCTCGAACTGAAGCCCGAGCAGGCCGAGACGATGGCGCGTGCGCGCCAGAGCGGCACGCTGTCGCTCGCGCTGCGCAGCATCACCGATGCCAATGCGGCCGAAGGCCGTTCCGATGAACAGACTCAAAAACGGAAAGAGAGTGTCTCCGTGGTTCGCTACGGAGTCTCTAGTCAAACGACGGCACAGAAGTGACCGAAAGGACGGCTGAGATGAAGTTTGGGGTAAATCAGTCAGCGATGCGAACCGTGGCGGCGCGCGCACTGTTATTGTCGGCCGTCGCCGCGCTGACGCTCGCGCCGCTGCTGCCCGTGGTCGCAGCCGAAACCGAGAAGGATCCGGTAGCGACCTCCGCTATCGGCCCGGTCAAGATGCGCTTCCTGGCACTCGGCATCGGCAAGTCGGTGGTCGTCGACCTGCCGCGCGACGTCAAGGATGTGCTGGTCGCCGATCCGAAGATCGCCAACGCCGTCATTCGCTCCCCGCAACGCGCCTATATCATCGGCGGCGCCGTCGGCCAGACCAACGTGGTGTTTTTCGACGGCGACGGCCAGCAGATCGCTTCCTACGACATCGCGGTCAAGCGCGATCTCAACGGCGTGCGCGCCGCGCTGAAGCAGTCGCTGCCGGGGATTCAGATCGAGGGCGTCGGCGACAGCGTGCTGCTGACCGGCTCGGTATCGAGCCCGGTCGAAGCCCAGCAGGCCGGCGAGATCGCCGCGCGACTGGTCGGCGGATCCGAGAAGGTCGTCAACTCGATCGTCGTTCGCGGCCGCGATCAGGTGATGCTCAAGGTCACCGTCGCGGAAGTGCGACGAGACATCATCAAGCAATTGGGTATCGATCTCAGTGCCAGCATGAACTACGGCACCGCGGCGGTCGTATTCAAAAATAACAATCCGTTCACCGCCAACAGCGCACCGCTCGTCCCCGAAAACGGCTTGGTCGGAGCGGCTTTGAACAAAGCTGGTTTGCCGACTGTCACGGCTACCCTGCGCGCGATGGAAAGCGCCGGTGTCGTGAAGACGCTCGCCGAACCCAATCTGACGGCGATCTCCGGCGAATCCGCAACGTTTATCTCAGGCGGCGAATTTCCCATTCCGACCGGCGTGACCTGCCAGACAACAACGCCCGGCGGCATTCAAAATTGCGTCCAGACCGTCAGCTTCAAGAAATTCGGCATCTCGCTCAACTTCACGCCGGTCGTACTGTCCGAGGGACGGATCAGCCTGCGGGTGATGACGGAAGTGTCGGAAATCTCGACCGAAAACGCTTTGACGGGCGGCCAGAACGGAACAACCATTCCCTCGATCAAGACGCGTCGCGCGGAAACCACGCTGGAAATTCCGTCCGGAGGCTCAATCGCGATGGCGGGACTGATCCAGGAACAAACCAAGCAGGCCATCAACGGTTTGCCCGGCGTGGACCAGATACCGATTTTTGGACAGCTTTTCAGGAGCCAGGACTTCATCAACCACCAGACCGAGATGATGGTCATCGTGACGCCCTATGTCGTCCGGGCTGTCGCACAGAAAGAACTGTCGCGACCCGATGACGGCTTCGCGTCGGCGTCCGACTCCCAGTCCGCGTTGCTCGGGCGCATCAACCGCATCTACGGCGTCGCCGCACGTGTCGATCCCTTCGCCGGTGTCCAGGGCAATTTCGGCTACATCATCGATTGAGACGTAGAACTGTTCACCGAATGGGGACGAGGACAGAACGATGACCACGAAAACTCAACTCCGTCAGGTCAGGGCCTTGGGCGTGTTTGGCGCCCTGCTCGGCCTTTCGGCCGCGCTCGGCGCCTGCACACCGCTGGCCACGGAAACCGTGACCGCCAGCGTGCCGGATGACTACCGACAGCGTCATCCGATCGCCGTGACCGAAGCCAACCACTCGATCGTCGTGTTTGTCGGCCATGCCCGCGGCGGTCTCTCCGGTCCGCAACGCGCCGACGTCATGGGTTTGGCGCAGAGCTGGGTCCGCGAAGGCACCGGCGCAATCATCGTCGACGTCCCGATCGATACGCCGAATGCCCGCGCGGCTGCGGCGTCGTTCGGGGAAATCCAGTCGGTGCTGATGGCTGGCGGCGTGCCCTCGCGCGCCATCACGCGACATCACTACCGTCCCGAAGATCCCCGCACCTTGCCCACGATCCGGCTAAGCTATCCGAAGATCAGGGCGGTAGCCGGCCCGTGCGGCCTGTGGCCGCAAGACCTCGGCCCGAACATCGACAACGTCGCCTACAACGAAAACCGCTCCTACCACAATTTCGGCTGCGCCTCCCAGCGCAACCTCGCGGCGATGATCGACAATCCCGCCGATCTCGAACAGCCGCGTCCCGAGAGCCCCGCCTATACGTCGCGGCGCAACATCGCCTTTGACAAATACCGCAAGGGCCTTCCGACCACGACCACCTATCCCGAAGCCGAAAAAGCCAAACTCAGCGATACAGGCAAATGATCAGCCGCGTCTTTCAAAAATCCGACGATCAACTGGACGAAACGCCGGCGCAGCCCGAGGAATACATCTCGCCGGCGCCACGCGTATCGGTGCAGGCCTTTTGCGCCAGCGTCGCCATCGCAACCGCGGTGCGCGCGGCGAGCGAAGACCGCCGTCTCGGCAAGGCCCACCTTTCGGTTCACATGGGCGGCATTGCGGCCGCCATCGAGGCCTACCACACGGCGCCGACGCCGAACGTGATCCTGCTGGAGAGTGATCCCGGCACCGACATTCTCGAAGGGCTCGATGAACTCGCCGCCGTCTGCGACGCAGGCACGCGCGTCGTCGTGATAGGCAGCGCCAAAGACATGACGCCCTATCGCGAGCTGGTGCGGCGCGGTGTCAGCGACTACGTGACCGGACCGATCGAGCCGATCGACGTCGTGCGCGCGATATGCGGCCTTTACGCGGCCTCCGAGGCCGTGGCAGTCGGCCGTATCGTTGCGGTCGTCGGCGCCAAGGGCGGCGTCGGCGCATCCACTGTTGCGCACAACGTCGCCTGGGCGATCGCGCGCGATCTGGCGCTCGATTCTGTCGTGATCGATCTCGACCTCGCCTTCGGCACCGCCGGCCTCGATTACAACCAGGATCCGGTTCAGGGCATCGCCAACGCCGTCTTCCAGCAGGAACGGCCGGACTCCGCGTTCATGGAGCGTCTCTTGGCGAAATGCACCGATCGCCTCAATCTGCTGGCAGCGCCGGCAACGCTGGACCAGGTCTACGATTTCGGTGCCGATGCGTTCGACGCGATCTTCGATACGATGCGCATGACGACCCCCTGCATCGTGCTCGACGTACCGCATCAATGGTCGGCGTGGACCAAGCGCACGCTGGTCGGCGCGGACGACATCCTGATCGTCGCCGAGCCCGATCTCGCCAACATGCGCAACGCCAAGAACATGCTGAACGTGCTGAAGGCGGCGCGACCCAACGACCGGCCGCCGCTCTATTGCCTCAACCAGGTCGGCATGCCCAAGCGTCCGGAGATCACCACGCGCGAATTTGCCAAGGCGATCGAGAGCCAGCCGATCGCCGCCATTCCGTTCGATTCGAAGATGTTCGGCACCGCCGCCAATAATGGCCAGATGATCGCGCAGATATCAGCCAAGCATCGCACCACCCAGATGTTCCTGCAGATTGCGCAGCGCATGACCGGTCATGCCGTGACCAAGCGGACGTCATTCCTGGCGCCGCTCATCAAGAAGCTGCAGGGCGCGACGGCCCGCAGGGCTTGAGCACAAAGCAACGGCGTCAGCGGCCTTGCCATTGACGCTCATGGCGGCCTCGAGCGTGGTCGATTTCCGGTTCGCGTAAAACGCGTCCAGCCTTAGTCGACGCGTCGGGCCGCAGCGATCGGCATCTTGTCGGCCTCGGCCCGCGCGTTCTCCCTGTCCTTCCGTGCCAGCAATCGCTTCAATTGCGTGACGTTGGCGGCGGCCTCGGCCGGTGGCAGATCGGCTTTCACGATCTTTTCCGCCTCGGCAAAATTGCCCTGCAGGCCGACCGCCAGCGTCAGATTGGCGCGCACGCGCGGATCGTTTTTCGCAAGGCTGTAGGCGCGACGCAGCGTCTCCTCGGCCTTGGCCAGATCTTTCGAGAGCACATAGGAGAGCCCGAGATTGGACAGCACCGACGGCTGGTCGGGCACGATTTTCAGCGCATTCGCATAATATTGGCGCGCCTCGTCAAATCGCCCGAGTTGGTCCAGCGTTGCTCCCTGCGCAGAGAGCAGCCGCCAATCGGGATCGTTAGGGCTGTGGGCGCTGCCGAGCACGTCGAAGGCTTGCTGGAAATTGCCGTTATCCGCCAGCGCGCGGCCGTAAGCGGCGAGCAGCGGCTTGTTGCCGGGATGGGCGATGGAGGCCTGTTCGAGCACCGCAACCGCCTGCGACCGCTGTCCCGTCACGCGGAGCGCCTTGCCGTATTTCAGCGCAGCGTCGGCATCCCTGGGATTGGCGCGGTAACGCTCCTGATAGAGTTCAACGTCGCGGCGCGGATCGGTGGCGGGGCCGGTGTCGGTCTTTTCGTCGATCGAGCCGGTAATGTCCGACAGTCCCGAGGTCTGGCAGCCGCCGAGCCCCAGCGCCAGAACCAGGATGGATGCGCAGGCAAGATGCCGCGCAACGCGGGGCGGATGGGATGACTTCTGGACCATGTAGCGGGACTCACGGCGGGAACTGTTCAGCAGTGTTCCCAGCTTAACCCTAAATTCGGGTTAAATCCGCGCGCCTCGGCGGTAATCAATGACCATTGCGGGCCCCTCGTGGCCCGCCGCCCCGAACCGGCGCTGCCGGGCAGTCTAGTCGAGGAATTGCGCGCCGAGCTCGCAGCCGATCCGCCAGGCCAGCCGGCATGCACGCGGCCGGCCTTCCGAGAAAATCACCGTGAATTCGGACGGGATTTCGGGGTATTCGGCGATGATCTTCACGCCGCCATCTGACATGTCCGTAATCATGCAGTCGCGCGGCAATCCGCCGGTCGCGAACTGTATTTTTGCAAAATTTCTGCACGCACGACGTACGCTTGCGCGGCGATTCGCTGCCAACATGTCCACCCCTGGCCCTTGCTCGATGTGATTCACTCGAAGGTGGATCAGCTTTACCGAAGAATTGTTGGAATTGGCCTAGCGCGGCGGCACGCAATGTAATTGATATATTCGAACTCCGTTTACCGAACCTGGACCGCAATTTTCGGCAAATTAAAGGATTGATCCCCGCTAGAGCATGGTCCGGAAAAGTGTGCAGCGGTTTTCCGAAGAGATCATGCTCAAAACAAAAGATAAAGCGGGATGACGATTCGAAGAAACGTCATCATGCTTTAGTGCCAGGCTCGCCGCCCATCGCAGCGGCGAAAGCGAATTGGCCGAGCCGCTGACCGTCAGCGGTCCAGCGTCTTCGACGCCTTGCCGCGATGCTTGACGATCAGCATGATGTTTCTGATGTAGATGATGGTAGCCGCCGCCTGGCCGATAATGATCACCGGCTCACGCTTGGCGATGCCGTAGACCAGCGTCATCAGCCCGCCTCCCATCGAGAAGAACCAGAACGCGATCGGTATCACGCTTCGTCCGGCGCGCTCGCTCGATATCCACTGCACCAGGAAGCGCGCCGTGAACAGCAATTGCGCGACCAACCCGAAGGCCAGCCAGAAATCGAACTTGGCGACGAAGACGTCATAGAGATAGTCGCCGAGCGCAGCGCCGTATTGAATCAGCATCAGAGAACCTCGGTCGCAACGGGCGTCGTCTTCTTGCGGCGGATCAGCCACCACACGCCGGCGAGATCCATGATCCCGATCCATAACCGGTCAAAGAAACCGTAATTGGATACGCCTGAATGGCGCGGGCGGTCGATCACGTCGACGTAAGCAATGTCGAAGCCTTCGCGGCGCACCAGCGCCGGCAGGAACCGGTGCAGCCCGTCGAAATAGGGCATCGAGAGGAACACCTCGCGCGGGAATGCCTTCAATCCGCAGCCGGTGTCGCGGGTGCCGTCGCGCAGGATCGAGTTGCGCACGCCATTGGCGATCCGCGACTGCAGTTTCTTGAAACCGGTGTCCTTGCGCCCGACCCGCTGACCGGCCGCAAGACCGACGCGGCCGCCGCCCTTTTCGACCGCCACAATCAGGTCCGGCAGGAACGCCGGATTGTTCTGCCCGTCGCCATCCAGCGTCGCCACGATGGCGCCGCGCGCCGCCCGTACCCCGCTGCGCACCGCCGCCGATTGCCCTGACGAAGCGGCGTGCTTCAGTTGCCGGAGCTGCGGGTGCTGCTTCATCATCGCCGCCAGTCGGTCGGCGGTTGCATCCGTCGAACCGTCGTTGACGTAAATGATCTCGTAGGTCCAGCGGCTGCCGAGCGCGCCGACGATTTCCGCAATCAGCGGCGCGACGTTGTCCGCCTCGTTACGCACCGGCACAACGATTGAAACGGCAACCGCATCTCTGTCGGCAGATGTCAAATCGGCACTCGTCTGGTTGGTTTGGAAGACCCCGGAACCGGGCGTATCGGGCCGTCAGGCGGCGTCCGCTTTTATGGGGCCAAAGCGCCCCGGGCAACCCTTTTGAGGCGCCCCGACGAGGGCCCGACAAGGGACACGATGCTGCCGTCGCGCTGGATCGCAAATCCGAGCCGGCGGGCCGCAAACCAGTATCGCACGAACATCGCGCCGATGATGCCGACCAGGGCGCCGGCCACGACGTCGCTCGGATGATGGGCCAGCAGCACCAGACGGCTCGCCGCAATGATCAGGGCGTAGACGGCCATCGCATGGCGCGCCTGGGGCCAGACCACCGACACGGCGAAAGCGAGCGCAAAGGCGGTCGTGGCATGGCCGGAAGGGAAACTGTAATAGGCCGGGTTGCCCGCGAAATGCGAAAAGTGGAACGCGTTGGCTTCGCCGCCGACAAACGGCCGGCCGCGGCCGACGCAATATTTCAGCACTTCGGTGACCAGATTGGAGACGGCTACCGCGCAGAATATGAACTGCAGCCGCGTTCCGAGGCCAAGCAGCAGCGAGCGCCGAATACCATGCAAGGCAGGAGCTGCGATCGCGACCGCGATCAGCAGTATTCCAAGCACCCCCAGCACATATTCGTCCTTGCCGAAGTCGGTAAGAATGCGGACCCACCACAGCGAGGGGGTGCCGCGCTTCGGCATCTGGCTGATTTCCCACGCGTCGATCGCGTACATCAGCACGATGATCGCGGCACCCAGACCGGCTGACAGCCACAGCACGTGCCGTGCCGCGCGGCGAGCGGCTTCGGCGCGTCGCGAATGCGACGGCGTGCGCACCAACTGCGCTAGTGACAGCCACGCCAGGATAGCGAAGCGCGAAAGATAGCTTTTTGAATCGGCGACAGCAGGGCTCGCGGGCATTTATTCCGTACCTTCCGAGCGGAAGATGGCGATCGAGATCGCCTTGCCCTGCGAAATGTTATAGCCCTCGATCCGCTTCGCCACATTGTAGCGCAGCCCGGTCGCTTCGGCGCGCTGGACGAAGGCGCGTTCGGTACGCGATTCCACCAGCGCGAAGCGGCAACTGCCCTGCCCCAGGAAATCGGCCGCACCCGATCCGTCGGTGAGCAGCGTGCCGGTGCCGGTCATGAAGACGAGGCTCGGCTCATGAAAGCCCGCCGCCGCGGCCTTCGGCCCGACGCAGACCACGTTGCGAAGCGCGCGCGCAATCTCGGGGCTCGGAAACATCGCGGTCAACGACGGCATCACGATGCCGTAGATAGCGACCGCCAGAAACATCGCCGCCACCACGGCATTCAACAATGAACGTTCGGCGCGGCTGTCCTCGAACATCCACCACGCGATCAGGCCGAATATCATCGCCGCCGCCAGGAACGGCCAGGCCGGAAACGCCGGGTAGTGCGTCAGCTTGATGGCGCCGATGACGGCGATCACGGCTGCCCCCGCCGGAACGACGAACCACCAGGCGGCACCGCGCCTCAGCCAGGACCGCGACAGCACGCGGCGCTCCAGCGCGCCGGCGGTGAGGATCGCAATCGCCGGATAGAGCGGCAGCACGTAATGCGGCAGCTTGGTCAGCACCAGCTCGAACACGATCCATGACGGCACCAGCCACGCCAGCAGATATTGCGCGCCGGGTTCGCGCCGCGCCCGCCATACCGCAGGCGCCGCCATTCCCGCCAGCGCCGCGCCCGGCCAGAACGTAACCCAGAACAGCAGCAGATAGAGGCCGGGCGGCGCGCCGTGCGATTCCTGCGCGCCGAGCTTGCTCAGCATGTCGCCGCCAAGCGAATTCGAGAAGAAGGCCTCGCCCGCCCGCCAGAAGATCGCAACGAACCAGGGCAGCACCAGCACCAGCGTCCACATCAGGCCCCAGACCGGCCGCAGCCGCCACAGCCATGCCGCCGAGCGGTCCAGGATCGCGAGCGCTGCGATGGTCAGCCCGACGAACATCAGGATCAGCGGCCCCTTGAGCAGGATGCCGCCAGCCAGCGCCGTCCAGAACACCGCGGGCGCGGTCCAGGGCGGACGCGCCGGGTCCTCGCCGCGCTGCCATGACAGATAGATCCGCGCCATTGCCCCCATCGCGGCGACAACGGTCAATAGAAGCATCGCGTCGGTCTTGGCCAGCCTTGCTTCGGCACCAAGCAGGACGGAACTGCACATCATCAGTGCCGCCAGCGCCGCCCCGCGCCGCGTGACGAAGGCGAGCGCCGCCCAATAGGTCAGGAGCACCGCGCCGATGGCGCCGATCAGCGAGGGAATCCGGTAGAGCCAGATGCGCAACTGCGCGCGCGGCAGCCCGAGGGATGAAGCGGTTTCCACCACGGCAGCCTGCAGCCAATAAATGCCGACCGGCTTTTTGTAGCGGACGTCATCCTGGAAGCGAATATCGACAAAATCGCCGCTTTCGACCATCTGCTTGGTCGCCTGCGCAAAGCGCGCCTCGTCGCGGTCGATCGCTGGAATGGTGAAGAAACCGGGCAGGAAAAGCACGAAGCCGCAAAGCACCAGGAACACGATGGCGCGAAGATGGCTGGCCGTGGCGAAGTCGAACGCAGCCGCGATCCTACGGTTGGAATGCGTAGGTTTTACAGGCTGTTGGCCTGATCCAAAGCGAGGGGGCTGGAAGGTTTCCACCATGCTGTTCGCATACGATGAAACCGCACTGCAAACAACACCGCAGACCCCCTAAGTCGTGGTCAACAGAGCGTTTTTCCTCACTGTACCCGGATCACCACGGTATCGGCCGCACCGGTCGCATCGATCACGGTCAACCGGGCAAAGCCCGGTCCAGGCGGATCCACCAGCCGCTGGCGCCGGCTGTCGATCTCGCCGACCGAGGCGCCGTTCAGCATGACGGTCAGCGGCAGCACGCCGCCGGCGACCTTGACCGGCATCGCGGCGGCCTGCCCGTCGCCGGAACGATCGACGTCGATCCGCGAGCCGTTCAGGGGGAACTGGATGCGCAGCGCGGCATCGTTGCTGGTCCGGATCAGTTCGCCGACGGGACGGAAGCGCTTGAGCGGCAGCGGCAGCTTGGCATTGCCAGCAATCAGGACACCTTTAGGCGCCTTCGGCAGCGCCGCGGGAATCTTTCCGGTGCGCGCAAAGGCATCGAACAGGATCGGCGCGGCAGCGGTGCGGCCGACCAGGCCCGGCACAGGCGCGCCGTCGGGACGCCCGACCCACACGCCGATGGTGATGCGGCCGTCGAAGCCGACCGACCATGCGTCGCGATAGCCGTAGCTGGTGCCGGTCTTGAACGCGATCTTGCTGTGCACGCCGTTTTCCGGCGGCGGCGTGCCGAGCAGCACGTTGCCGACCTGCCAGGCCGCGGCCTGGTCCATCAGCCGCAGCGGCTCGCGGTCGTCGTTGGTGAGCATGATCTCGCGCAGCGGCCGCGCCGCGCCAAGCCGCGCCAGCCCGGCATAGAGCTGCGCCAGATCCTGCAGGGTGACGCCGACGCCGCCGAGGCCCATGGCAAGGCCCGGCGCTTCGTCCTTCGGCAGTACGAGGTTGCCGCCGGCCTGCTTCAGCCGCGACGACAGCCGGCTGGAGCCGACGCGATCGAGCAGCGCTATCGCCGGCACGTTCAGCGAGAGCTGCAGCGCCTTGCGCACCGGCACCGTGCCCTGGAACGTCATGTCGAAATTTTCCGGCGCGTAGGAGCCGAAGCGAATCGGACGGTCGTCGATCAGGCTTTCGGGATGCACAAAGCCGTCCTCGAAGGCGAGCCCATAGATGAACGGTTTCAGCGTCGATCCCGGCGATCGCACCGCGCGGGTCATGTCGACCTGCCCGGCGCGGCGCTCGTCGAAATAATCCGACGAGCCGACGCGCGCCAGCACATCGCCGCTTTCATTGTCGACCGCGATGATGGCGACCGAGATATTCGGCCCCTGCGCCACCGCGCGGTCGCGCGCCAAGGCCTCCAGCGTCTTCTGCAGGCTCGCATCCAGCGTGAGCTTGACCAGCGGCGTATCCTTCACCGTCGCCATCGCGGCATCGGAGGAATGCGGCGCGAGGATCGGCATCGGCTTGCGCAGCCGCGGCACGACGACCGCCTTAGCCTGCGCCGCGTCCTCTTTCGGCACCATGCCGTCCTCGACCATCCGCGCCAGCACGCGGTCACGCGCGGCATGCGCCGCTTCCGGATAACGGTCGAGCCGGCGGCGTTCCGGCGATTGCGGCAGCGCGACCAGAAGTGCGGCCTCAGCGAGCGAAAGCCGCTTTGGCTCCTTGCCGAAATAGGCGATGGAAGCGGCGCGGATGCCTTCGAGATTGCCACCGAACGGCGCCAGCGCGAGATAGAGATCGAGGATTTCGTCCTTGCTCAGTTGCCGCTCGAGCTGAACCGCGCGCACCATCTGGTGCAGCTTTGCTGAGAGCGAGCGCTCGCGCCGCGGCTCCATCAGCCGCGCCAATTGCATCGTGATGGTCGAGCCGCCGGAGACGATGTGGCCGCTGGTGCCGAACTGCAGCGCCGCGCGCCCCAGCGCCAGCGGATCGACGCCGCCGTGCGACCAGAACCGGCGGTCTTCATAGGCCACCAGCAATTTCAGATAGCCGGGATCGACTGATGTCTTGGCATCCACCGGCAGCCGCCAGCGGCCGTCGGCCATCGCAAAAGCGCGCAGCAGCTTGCCGTTGCGATCGACGATCGTGGTCGAGGCTTTTCGCGACTGCTCCAGCGGCAGCGGTCCGAGCGAGACGACCCAGCCCGTGAAGGCGGTGGTGCTTACGATGAGCAGGAAGGCAAGCGCCACCGCAATCCGGAAAAAGCGGCGGCGTCCACCTTCACCGGTGTCATGCCCGGGCTTGTCCCGGGCATCCACGTCTTCCCGTTGTTGGCGCAGCTGTTCGCTCATTTCGCCGGACGCACCTCGACTGAGCCGGTGCCGGTGCGGCCGTAGCGCGAGGGGTTGTACATGTCCTCGACATAGGCCTGCGGCAGCACGTATTTGCCGGGCGATACCGCGCGCACGATGTAGGCCACCGTGAACACCGACTGGTCGTCGCTGGCGCGATCGATCGCCGCCGTGAAGCGGTCGTCGCGGAACTCGGTATGCTCCGGCTCCTCGCCATCCTCGATCCAGTCCAGCGTGCCGGAGTCACCCGACGACACCAGCCGCGGATTGTCGATCTCGAGACCCGCCGGCAGATAGTCGGCCACCATGATGTGCCCGTATTCCGGCTTGGCCTCGGTGATCTTCAGCACCACGGCGAAGCGATCGTTCTGCTTGGCCTTGGTGACATCTGCGGGCTTGCCGTCGAGCGTGAAATAACTGCGCTCGATCTTGAAGCCGTTCGATGCAGCCGGCTCGGGAGTGACCGGCGAGCCCGAGATCGAAACCACCGCCTGCACCGGCGCATCGCCGGTATTGGTGATCTTCACAGGCTTGCCGGCCAGCGCCTCGGCCTTGTAGCTGCGGTAGACCGCGGCCTTCACCGGCGATCCATCGATATCGAGCGTCAGCGTTTCCTTCGACAGCGCACGCGCGGCCAGTACCATCCACGCGTTCTCCTGCGTCGAGGTGTAGGGCGTCAGCCCCCGCGCCGCTTCGACCCGCTGGACGGCCTGCGTCAGCGTCGCCCGCGGCGCGTTGCCTTCGCTGGCGAGCGAGACCAGCGCCGCGGCATCGCGCAGCGCCGAACCGTAATCGATGCGACCGAACTCGATCACCGGTTTTGGCGCCAGCGCATCGAGCGCCGCGCCATAGACCCGCTCCGCCCGCGTCTTGTCGCCGACCAAAGCCAGCGCCGCCGCGAGCTGCGATTTCGCGATTGGAGTCGCGAGGTTCGACAGCTTGGTATCGGCAAGATAGCGGAGGTCACCGATGGGGGCAGCGCCATTGCGGGCGAGCACGTAGAGGCCGTAGGCCAGATCGCGGCCGCCGTCCTTTTCCGGCTCGTTGGCGTTGACCACGGAGTTCCTGATGCGATCGAGCGCGTTCTTGAACAGCACGTCCGGCACTGCAAAGCCCTTTTCGCGGGCCCGGGTCAGGAAGTCCGTCACATAGGCGTCGAGCCAGGAATCGTCGCCACCGGCCGACCACAGGCCGAACGAACCGTTCGAGCCCTGTCGCGCCAGCAGCCGTTCGATGGCGTCCTTGATGCGCTGGTCGACCGCGGTATCCATCGCCAGATGCGCGCCGGCCGCGAGGTCATTGACATAGAGCAACGGCATCGCGCGGCTGGTGATCTGCTCGGAGCAACCGTGCGGATAGCGATCCAGCGCCTTCAAGATGGTCGCCGCATCGAGGGCCGTCGACAAGCTTACCGACAGCGAGACACCACCGGTGCCCGGCACGAGGTCAGAGAACATGTCCGGCGTCAGCGTCAGGCTCTCGCCTTTCGCCAATGTCCGGATCGAGCGCCGCGCCAGCACCTGCGTCGCCGCCTTGACGTCGAGCGCATAGTGCCGCGCCAGCGTCAGCCCGTTCGGGCCCTTGATGTCGACATCGAGATTGGCGGTACCGGCGCCGCCGGCGTCGAGCGCCAGCGACATCGAGGTCCGCTGCTTCGCCGCCAGCTTGACGGTGGTGGTCGGATTACCCGTCACCTTCACCGGGCCCGAGGTCTTGACGCTGATACCGTAGTCGCCGGCCGCACCCTCGACATTGTCGAGGTCAAAACTCATCGTGCCCTTGTCGCCGTTAAGCAGGAAGCGCGGCAGCGTCGCCGTCAGCACCACGGGATCGCGCACGGTGACATCGATCGTGGCGCGGCCGAGCTTGGTCGCATTCCACGCCACCGCCATCACCCGCGCGGTGCCGGCAAATTCCGGAATATCGAAACTGATCTCGGCGGTGCCGTCGGCGCCGACCGTGACAATGCCGGAGTAGAGCGCCAGCGGCTTCTGCGTGGGCGGTGAGCCCTGCAACTCGGCGCCCGCGCCGTCGCCGCCGGTCCTGATCTGGCCGCGCGTGCCCTGCATGCCGTCGATCAGTTGCCCGTAGAGATCGCGGATCTCGGCCGTCAGGCGGCGCTGGCCGAGATAGTAATCGTCAGGCGCCGGCGGCTTGTAATTGGTCAAATTGAGAATGCCGACATCGACCGCGGCGACCACGATCTTTGCGTCCTCACCCGCATTGAGCCCGCCGAGCTTGACCGGGATCTTCAGCGCGGTGCCGGGCCGCACCAGCGGCGGCGGCGCCAGCGCTACCTGCAGCGTGCGCGTCTTTTTGTCGATGCCGAACCATTTCAGGCCAATCGCCCGTCCGGGCATCCGCAGCGCCGCAGCATCGAGCGGACGGCGCAATGTCGCCAGCACATAGGCGCCGGTGCCCCAATCCTTGCCGACGGTCAGCTTGACCTGCTGGGTACCTTCCCTGACATCGACCGTCTGCGTCGTCAGCAGCCGGTCGCCGAGCACGTTCACCGTCAGCTTGCCGGCTGTGCGGGCGTTGACCGATACCACCATGGTGTCGCCGGAGGCGTATTCCGGCTTGTCGATCGAGGTCTCCAACAGGTCGGGCGTGTCGGCGCTGCCGTCGGAGTACCAGCCGACATCGAACTGCACCGAGGTGACCGGGCCATCCGCTTCCGTCGACTTGACGTCGAGGCGATAGCGGCCGGGCTCCGGCGAGACCGACACCCGCGCCGCCTTGTCGGCCGCAAGCGTCAGGTCGCCATCGGCAACGCGCTTGGTCGATTTGACCGGCTCATATTCCCAGGACGAGTTCTGGCGATACCACTGGTAGCGCGACTCCATCTTGAGCAGTTCATAGCGCAGGCCGTCGCGCGGCAGCTGCTTGCCGTCGGGGCCGACGAACACGACGTCGAACTCGGCCTTGTCACCCTCGGCGACGCTCTTGTCGCCGAACAGCGGCTTGATGCCGATCAGCGCCGCCGTTGGCGCCACGGGCAGCACCAGCTTGCGCTCGACGGCCCGGCCGCCGGTCTCCACCATCCGGATGAAGATCTGCGCCTCCTGCGGGCGGGTGGACGTTGGTGCCTTGGCCAGCGACACCGGGAAGGTCGCGAGGCCATTGGCATCGGCTTCGGGCAGGTTCTCGATCGGGGTCCGCTCGTTGCTCGCGGTCTCTTCATCGGCCACGCCGAACTGATAGCCGGGATAGCCCGGCCGCCCGGCAGCAGCGGGGGCGACCAGCATGTCGCCTTCGAGCTGGAGCCCTGAGGCCGGCGCGCCGTAGAGGAATTTGCCGGCCACCTTCAATTCAACCGGAGCTTCAGCCTTGATCATCTTCTCCTTGGCCGAGATGTCGAACTCGATCCGCTCCGGGATGTAATCCTCGACCATGAAGGTGGTCTCGCCGACGGACGAGCCCTTGGGGTCGGTAAAGGCGCGTACCCGCCAGGTCCCGGTCGGAACGGCGGAATTGAGCGCTACGGCCATGGAACGCCCGCCAGCACCCTGATCGGGGAGCTGGGCGCGGCGGAATTCGACGCCGTCCGGCCGCTCGATCACCAGCGTCAGCGGCCCGCCGGCCATGGCGTTGCCCTGCCCGTCGCGGAGCAGCGCCGTCAGATAGACCGTTTCGTTCGAGCGGTAGACGCCGCGCTCGGCATAGACGAAGGCGTCGGCGCCAGCAGGCACCACCCGCCCCGAGACGCCGCGGTCGGTGAGATCGAAGGCGTTGGTCTTCAGGCTGAGAAAGGCGTAGTCCGACTTGTCGCTCATGACCGTGAGCAAGGCCGGCGACAGACCACCCTCGCCGCGCGCCAATCCAGCCTCGAACAGGACATGGCCGGCATCGTCGGGCTTGCGGGTCGCTAAAATCTCGTTGTTGCGGGCGACGAGCCGCACCTCGGCCTTGGCGACCGCTTCGGTCGAAGCCAGCGAATTGACGAAGACGTGGATGCCGTCATTGCCGGAAAACGCTGTCAGACCCATGTCGGAGACGATGAACCATTGCGTCGCCAGCGAGCCGTCATCATCGCCGGCACTGCCGGGCCCCTTGGCCGCCGCCGTCATCACATAGACGCCTGGCTGCAGGTCGCCGAGCGCCTGATCGACCGGGAATGCCGTCACGACGTCCTGGTTCAGCGTGGTCGCGGTGGCGAGATCGCCGGACCAGACTTTTACGCCGCGCTCATCGCCGAGAGCGGAGAGCTGGTAGCTGGAGAGCGTCTTCTGGAAATCGCTGTCGACCACCGTGTTGATCAGGTTGCGGTCGCCGATCCGGAACACGTTGACGTTCACCGATGGCGTATTGACGCTGACCAGCGGAATGCCGCGCTGGCCGGTGCGCGGCAGCACATAGGCGCGGCCGGTGAAGCGCACGAACGGCTTGCGGTCGCGCACATAGATGTTGAACTCGGCCGATTTGGGCAGGCTTTCCTTCACCGTGGACGGCAGGCCGGCGCGCAGATTGATGTTGTAGCGCTCACCATGCTTCAGCCCATCGACACAGAGCTGCTTGCCCTCGCTGGTCAGCGCCGGCTTGTCGGTGCCGGCCAGCGCCACGAACGGCGCGAAATCGACCCGCTTGGCGAGATCCTCGGAGAACTGGAAACAGGCACGCGGCGAGGCCCCGTCGGAATCGACGGTGTAATCCAGCAGGCGGAAGCCGTGCTGGTCGCGCATCTTCTCGTACTGGCCGCGGACCTCGGCGACCTCGCGCATGTCGAGCGAGAGCCGCAAGCTATCCAGCGCCGGACGCCACAGCTTGCGCTCGGACATCGCCCGTCCCAGCACCGCCAGCGCATCGGCCTCCTCGGCCTGGTTGCCGGCGCGCTGGTAGGCGATATAGGCCGCGGTCGAGGCGCGCTCGTACAGGAAGGTCTGCTCGCTGGAACTGGCGGCGCGGATCTGGAAGATGGTCTTGGCGAGTTTTAGCCAATTTGCACTATCTTCCGGCGTGGTGGCGGCGATCTGGCCGAGGATCTGCAATCCGACCCGGAAGTCGGAGCGCTTGAAGGCGGCATCGGCGTCGTTGCGCAGCGTGGCGGAGGATTTGGCGACCGGCCCCGCCTCGCTCTTGATCTGGGCCTCCAGCTTCACGGCCGAATCAGCGAGGTCTTCGCGCTTGAACGCCTTGTCCGCGGCCCCAGCCGCCGTCAGGCCAAGCGCCAGCGTGGCGCAAATCACTGTGGCGCGAACCAAACCGATCATGATGGGCTCCTTGCCGCGGACAAATGCCGCGTAACGATCAAAAAAGGCGCGAAAAGGTGACGGACTGATGGCAGTTATGTCGGCTTGCGAAAGGGTCGCATGCATGGCGCAAGACAGTCCAAACGGTCCCGGCCACCCCCGGCGGCGGGTAGCCGGCGGGCAGGCCTGTGTCAGGGCGAGCCACAGGAGATAGCCCACCGTCTGCCTTAGTCGCCAACTTGAGGAAATCGGTTCGACCGTCTTGGCGGGAAAGCGGATTTTTCATATTGGCAGTGCTAGAGAGGCCAAAGAGAACATAAGGCGATGGCCAGCCGGCTATCGCCCGGACGGTCCCGTAGCTCAACTGGATAGAGTAGCGGATTTCTACTCCGCGGGTTGCAGGTTCGAATCCTGCCGGGATCGCCAACGCTTCTCATGATCAATCAACAACTTGGCATGATCCTCATTTCGTTCTCTCGCGCGTGTTGCGCGGCGTTACATGCGAGTGTCAGTAATTCCAAGGTCTTACCGTCAGCTACAAATGGTTTCACGCAACACGAGCGCAACACGGCTTTTCCCGCTTCGTTCCAATCGTTCTTTGATGATTCAGATATCCTTTTTGCCGTCGGCCTTGCCGTCGTCGCAATCATCGTCGCCGTCGGCAAGCTAATTGAGCGGGTATGTCGCCCTCCGAGCACGGAGGCAGACAAATGAACATAGCCCTCGTCGTGCTCGTGATCTGCGTCGCGCTGTACGTCGCTGTTCGGTTGACGCTGCGATACTACTTTCCGTCTAATACCTGATCGCTCGCAGGCTTGGTAACGCGAGGGGCTCGGTGTGATTCTTGGCAGAAAATCTGCGTCGATTCATTTCGACGAACCAACGGGGGGAGCAGGCTGCCCCCTCCGCTGATGACGGAGTCGTCGTTACGGTCCGGGTGACGATGCTCGCAGGGAAACTATGCGGCGCGGGATTTGCTTTTTCCCGATCGGGCTGTCTTTGCCTTAGCGGA